>DATHHC010000034.1:0-17098 GCA_035317285.1 Gemmatimonadaceae bacterium
GCGGATTTCAACGGCGATGGCCGGCAGGATCTATTCGTCGGTGGCCGATTGACTCCCCGAAAATATCCCTATCCCGCGCGGAGCTATATCCTGCGCAACGACGGGCAGCGCTTCACCGACGTCACCGAGGAAGTGGCGCCCGAGCTGATGAATCCGGGTGGCATGATCACCGACGCGGCGTGGATCGATTTCGACGGCGACGGGCGACTGGATCTCGTGACCGTGGGCGAGTGGATGGAAATCCAGTTCTACCGGAACGATGGAAAGCGATTCAGCAACGTGACGAAATCCACGCAACTTCCGCCTCTCAGAGGCTGGTGGTTTTGCCTTGCGGTAGGGGATTTCGACAACGATGGCCGTCCCGACCTGATCGCCGGCAATCTGGGACTGAACTACCCGTACAAGACTTTCAGGGAGAGCAAGTTCGGCGTGTATGCCTACAATTTCACAGGCAATCAAACCACCGACGTAGTTCTCACGCAGCAGATCGAAGGGCAAGAGTACCCCATGGCGGGCATGGCTCCGCTTGGCCAGCAACTCTATATGACTGCCGCGAAGTTTCCGACTTACGGATCGTTTGCGGGAGCGTCGATTCCTCAGTTGTTTGGCGCCGCTCAGTTGCAGCAGGCCCTGCACTACGAGGCCGACACGTTTGCCAGCATGTATCTCCACAACGATGGCGGAGGGAAGTTCACCGCGTCGGCCTTGCCCAACTTCGCGCAAATCTCACCGATCAAGGGCATCGTCACGGACGATGTGGATGGAGACGGGCGTCTCGATCTGATCGTAGCCGGGAATCTTTACAACGCAGAGCCAAATACGCCGAGGACGGATGCGGGCAATGGACTCTGGCTGAGAGGCGACGGCCGCGGCCATTTCGCGCCGGTCTCGCCGCGCGAAAGTGGCTTCCTTGCGCCACTCGAAGTCGCCGGGCTGGCCTTGATCAATACGCAGGCTGGGAAGGCGGTGCTCGTTGCCAATAGCGGTGACTCGCTCCAGGTCTTTGCGATCAGGAAACGTTGACTGCGACCGCGCAATTGTTCATTCCTTGGCGCAAAAAAAAAACGGGACGGCATTTCGCCGTCCCGTTTTTCGTGGGTTATTCTATCAGTTTCCACCCCACCCGGGATTCTGCGTCAGTGTGGTCGTAGTCCCAACCTTGCTCAAGTCAATCTGAATGTTGGGGATCGGATACAGCTGGTGTTTGGTCCCAAAAGTTTCGGCATTTACGAGGTAGCCTCTCCGACTCTTCTCGTTTCCGCCTCCGACGCCATTAATGTAGGCATTGAGCTCGGTGGCGGCGATTCCCCAGCGGCGAAGATCAAAGAGCCGCTGCCCTTCCATCGCCAACTCGAGCTTGCGCTCAGTTCGCACCGCAGCAAGCGCATAGGGCTTATCTGGAAAGGTGGCCGGATACAAGCCGACTTGATATTTCGCCCAGGTAATCGACGCATCATTGATCGGCACAGCAAGACGTTTATCCCCTGCACATTGGGGGTATGCCGCGAGTACGCCGGCGGCGGCGGTGGCATCACTCGGCAAGGCGCATCCTTGCGCAGTCACCCCGGCACGTGCCCGTATCATATTGACCAGCGTTGTGGCGGTGGCGAGGTCACCTCCCTCAATCCGTGCTTCTGCCTCCATCAACAGCATGTCGGCGAATCGGAAGAGGTGGATGTTCACGTCGTTCTGCTGCGTCGGCGACCAACCACCGGTCTGCAGCTCAGAGCCACTGGACTGTTCGTGGACGTTTTTCTTGGGAGAGTAGGGACCACCGTTTGCAAGGTCTCTGGCATATTGTGCCACGGTGTAGAGTCCCCAATCCTTGAGTGGCACGCCCTCCCGACCAACTGTCCAGTCCAGCCGCGGATCCACGGGGGCAAGGTTCGGCGCCTGCCTTACGTTATTAGCGTCGAAAAACACGCCCGTGAAATTGTTGTTGTTCGTGTTCCAGGTGGCTGGGTTCGTGATCGACAACGGAAGTCCAGTGGCGGGGTCAACCAGGAAGAAGTTGACCAGGTTCTGGGTCGGCTGGTTGAAACCGCAGCAACCGAAGTGGCCACCGTTCGGCATGTTCAGGCGCTCGCCCTGGTTGGCGTTGTCCCCGCCTGGATCGCCGTCATTCGCCGAGGCCTGATACGCGAGAATCGTTTCCGGGCCGTTGCTGAACGCCGCGAAACCGGTCCATACGTGGTCAAAGCTCGTTTCCAGGTGGAACGGGCCGTTGAGTCTCACATCCGACAACGTTATCACGGCCGCCGCAAACTGGCCGGCATACATCTGGACCCGACCTTTGTAGGCCTTGGCGACCCACGAGGTCGCTCGTCCCTTCTGCCCGTTGCGCGGCGTGGCCGGCAGCAGCTTGGCCGCGGAATCGAGATCCGCCAGGAGGAATGCGATGACTTCGGCGCTGGTCGAATTCGCCTTTCGGAAGTCTGTCTCATCCTCGAAGAAATACGGGATGTTTCCCCACATCCGGTACGCCTCGAAATGGTAGTGAGCTCTGAGGAAGATTGCCTCACCCGCCACGCTGTTGGCGTCCGCGGTAGAAAACTCCGACGGGCTTGCGGCAATCACCTGGTGGAGGAGGCGCAGCGTCGCATTGGCCCGGACGACGCCTTCGTACACGTGAGACCACTTTTGATTCAGGTAGTTCTCTGCCTTAGCCGTTCCCCAGTGATATTGCTCGAGGTCATTGATATCGGACTGATCGGAGCTAGTGGACCCTTTGTAGGTTTCACCGCTCCCGACGGTGGCAAAAGACCAGTTGCTCGCGGCGCAACCCCAGGAGCCGCTTGAAGTCGTACAGTCGAGCGGCCGATACGCCCCAATGAGCGTTGCTTCGACCCCTGCGCGATTCGCAAGAGTGCTGGCATCCAATGCCCCCTGCGGGGTGGCGCTTGCACTCAGGAAGTCGCTGCAACCATAAATCACCCCTGCCCCGAGAACCAGGCACGTCGTTCCGACGAGGAGTGGATGTTTCGATGCGATTTTCATCGTCTATTCTTCCTTGTGAGAAACTGGTGGCTAGAATGAGGTGACAAAGCCAATGCTGAACACTTTGTTGCTTGGATACGATCCGCGATCGACACCGCGATACTGATCACGAACATCTCCGGCGGCTCCCGTGATATTCGCTGCCGGCAAAGAGGGATCGAGGCCGTCGTACCCTGTGATGGTCAGCAGATTCTCGCCCTGCAGATAAACCCTTGAACCCCCCGGCATCCATCTCGCGAAGGACTGCGGGATTGTGTAGCCGAGTTGGATATTACGCAGCCGCACATACGAGCCATCCGCGATGTAGAAATCGCTCAGCACAGAGCTGAACGAGTCGCTGTGGTCAATGATGGGATACTTGGCGTTCGGGTTTTGCGGCGTCCACGAATTTTCGAGCAGATCCTTTCGGACGTTCGTCTCGAACTCGCGGAAGATGTAGAACTCCTTCTGGTTCTCGAAGATTTCGTTCCCGAAGCTCCCGAAGAGCGTCGCGTTCAGATCAAAGTTGCCGCGACGCAGGCCCAGGTCCAAACCAGCTGTGAAATCCGGGTGCGGACTGCCAATGATCGTTCTGTCCGCCGCGGTGATGAGCCCGTCGCCATTCGTGTCCTTGAACTTGAACCGGCCGGGGGCAGCCCCATCCTGGCAGGGAGGGGTCGCACACACGCCGGTTACGGCATCTGCCGTATGCGCATCCGCCTCGGCCTGAGTCTGGAAGTAGCCGTCCGTGACCTGGCCATAGAACGCACCGATCGGATGGCCGATCTGGTTTATGACCTGATTGCCGAAGCGAGTCGATATCGGGCCGAAGAAGAAGTCCTGCTGGCCGTCGATCGAGACGATCTCGTTCTTGTAGTGGCTGCCGTTGAGGGAGAGACTCCATGACGCAGCCTGGTGGCCGAGGGAGAAGTCAATGCCTTTGTTTCTCATCTTCCCGACATTGACGATCGGCGGATCGGCGACGCCGGCTGTGGCCGGGAGTCGTGGGTCGAACAGCAGATTGCTTGTCGACCGCTCGTACACGTCGACGACCAAATTGAGCATGCCGTTGAAGAGCACCATGTCGGCGCCCACATTCGTGGATCTGTTCTCCTCCCACTTCAGATCGGGGTTCCCCAGAGATGTTTGACGGTATCCCTGGACGATGCTGTTGCCGCCTGACACATCGTAAAAGGTGTCTCCCTTGCCGCCCCCGAATTGAGCGACGATGCGTCCGGAGGGTATGAACTGGTTTCCGGTGACGCCCCATCCGTACCGCAACATGACATCCGAGAGGACCTTGTTGTTTTGCAGGAAGCCCTCGTTGGATATTCTCCATCCCAGACCCACCGCCGGGAAAGTTCCCCACCGGTGGCCCGGCGCGAGGCGGGACGAGCCGTCTCTTCGAAGCGTAAAGCTCGCCACGTATTTGTCGGCGAAGTTGTAGTCGGCCTTTCCGAAAACGGACAACAACGAATTCTCGCCACCGGTCGTGAACACGTCTTTGCTGGTGCCGAGCGCGTCCTGTATGTATCTCGAATCGATGCTCGTGTTCACGAGTCCACCAATCGAAGCCTCGATGTAGCGGTTTCTTCCTTTATTTGCTTCCTGTCCGATGAGGAAGTCGAAATTGTGCTTGGAAAGCGCCTTGACGTACCTGAGCGTGTTGGTCCACGTCCAATCGTTGAAGTCATTCCTGTTCTCACCTGCGTCGTTGCCGAATGTTGCCTCGGCGACCTCGGGAGAGGCAGGAGTGAAGGAGAGAGTAGTTCTCTCAGCCACGTTGAATCCGAGTCTGGTCTTGAAGGTGAGCGCCGGGTTCATATCCAGGCCGGCAAACACGTTTCCAAAGACCTGATTGTTCTTGGTTTCGTTGTCCTTCGCGGCCCACGCCGCCTTGAGCGGATTGCCCTGGTTGCCCAGGTTTTTGGCTTTTCCGCCGGCGAAATTGCCGTTTATGTCGAGTACCGGGACGACCGGCTGGCTCAGAATGTTCTTGCCGATAATGCCGTCTTCGGCATAGCCACCTGGGTCATCCGGCATTCCGCCATGATGCCGCTCGAGTGCGAGCGAGATGTTCTCACCGAAGTTCAACATGCCGCGGTTGAACGTCGTGTTCACGCGGACGCTACCGCGGTTGAAGTGGTTGTACTTCGCAGTGCCGCCCTGATCGAAGTAGTTGAACGAGACGCGGTAAGCATTCTCGTCACTCCCACCCGCGACATCCATGTTGTAATCCGAAACCGGCGCCGAGCCGAAAACGGCATTCCACCAGTCGGTTCCCTGGCTGCCGGGCATGATCAGCGAGTTGGGAAAGGAATACGCGGCATCATTCACGGCGACCGCCCGTCCGAATGCATCAGTCTGGGTAACTACACCCGTGCAAGCAGCTGTCGCGGGGCAGGCGTTCGGCCAGATGAAGTTGGGAACGGACGGGTTGTTGATGTCTCCGTAAATATTCGTCGGGACCGCTTCTCCGGCGTTCTCGTAGCTCAACTTCATCACCTTGAAGTAGTCCAGCGAGTTCTGGATGAGTATGTCATCGTAGCCCTTGACTGGAGACGCGACACCTGTTCTCGCCCGCAATGTCATCTGGGGTGGTCCGCCGACGCCCTTTTTGGTGGTCTCGATCACAATCACACCGTTGCTCGCGCGCGCACCGTAAATCGAAGCCGCCGAGGCATCCTTCAGGACCTGAACCGACGTAATGTCGTTGGGGTTCAGAAAGTTGAGATAGGATTCCTGAACCGGAGTTCCGTCGATGATATAAAGAGGATCATTGTTCTGGAATGAGCTGATGCCGCGGATTCTGACCGTGCTGCGTGAGCCCGGAGAACCACTCGCCGCGACCGTAATGCCCGGCACGCTGGCATCGAGGCGCTGGAGCACGCTTGCCCCTGTCTGCCGTTGAGCGCTTTCGATGTCGACGCTGGACACTGCGCCGGTGATATCCGCGCGCCGCTGCTCAGTGTAGGCCGTGACCACCACCTGTTCGAGGTACGGCACCTGTGCCATGGTGACGTCGATCGTTGGGCGTCCGGCTACCGTGAGCTGCACGGGGCGCTGGCCGACGAACGAAAACGTGAGAACGGCATCCGAGGCGGCCGTGAGATGATACCTGCCGGTCGCGTCTGTAATCGCTCTCTGATCCGTGCCCTGTACGCGTACTGTAACTCCCGCGAGCGGGGCGCCGCCGGTCGAGGTTACCGTTCCGCTGATCGGCAAATTCTGACCGAATGCCTTTCCTGCCAGAGCCAGCGCGAACATCAGACTCATTCTCACCGCGCGAAGCCAGCGTGAGCGGCTGGGCAAGAATGAATGCTTCCCTACCAATACTCTCTCCATGAGCCATCCTCCAGATAGTTCCATGAACATCCTCCTGCTACGGGCACCACGTACTGCAACTTCAATCAGCGGGTCGCCGCATCGACTTCAGTCCCTGCATGGCGATCAATTGGCGATAAGTAAGGAGCTGGACGTTGCGAGCCTTGAGCGCGTCCCTGAACCTCTGTGACGTGAGCGCATCGAGCTCACCCTGGCGATTCTTGCTCATGTCGGGGAGCGCGCCGTCCGTATTCATGTCGAGTAGTGCACCGAGTTCCGCGTTGTCTATCCCGACGTGGGTGACAACGAGGTTGAAAGGCGGCTTGAGACGGTCGACCATCGTAACGAGACTGTCGGTCTTGTCACGCGGCGCCGCCGAGTATTGGGGATCGTGTCTGACTT
Source organism: Gemmatimonadaceae bacterium (assembly GCA_035317285.1). Taxonomy (GTDB): domain Bacteria; phylum Gemmatimonadota; class Gemmatimonadetes; order Gemmatimonadales; family Gemmatimonadaceae; genus UBA4720. The sequence continues at coordinate 6,703 of DATHHC010000034.1, forward strand.
CCTCGAAATACTGCGACATGCCCAACCCATATTCGTTGGCGAGGCGCTCAGCGATCTCACGGAACTCGGGGTATTTAACCACCGTTCCCATGTGGTAGTCGACATAATCGATCTTGAGCCCCGATCCGCGCGCCCGCTCGATCTGCGCGCGCAGCTCACTCTCGAGCTGCTTCAGATCGGGATGATTCCGGTGAAGCGCTTCAGAGGTGGCAAAAAAATAGCCGTCCGCGTCAACGAGTGACGGAACGGCAGTGCGACCCAGCACCGGGCCCCAACGATAATTCTTCCACTCCGAATTGAGCGTCAGGTGAATACCGACGGCGACGTTGGGGTGTCGCTTCAGTATCTCCACCGTCTCCTGGTACCACGGTGTGGGAAACATCACCGACACCGAAACGGGAAGGCCGCTCTCGATAAGCTTCTCGAGAGCCATGTTCACGCTGTGACTCATTCCCGCATCATCGGTGCGGATGACCAGATAGACCTGGTCGCGACTAAGCGGATGCGCCTGTGCTCCGGTCTGGCCGACAGCGGGTGTCGGCGAAGCGGACAACAGCGAACCACATAACAGCGGAGCGAACAGACGAACCAGTTTCGTTCGACCTCCCTGAGGACGGGGCCAGGTAGGGCTGCTATTGCACATGCGTCGTCCGAGCCGAAGCAACGGTGTACTGTTGAGGCGGTCCGGAGACACCCTCTATTAAAGCCGTGGCTTTGAGTTGTCAAGTAGGATTTCAATCGCGCTCATCCGGCTGAGCATGCACTTTTTACTCGGGAGGGCGTAGAGTTCCCGCAGGCAGTTTTCCCATTTCAACCCGTACGATGCCTTCTTTTTCCATCCGCCGGTGCAGGATCGAAGACGCGGCGACGATGGCATCGCTCGCCGCGCGGCTGTTCACCGAGACCTACGGGCCAACGCACCCCGAGCCCGAGTTAAGCCGCTACCTGGCGCGATCCTTTTCGGTTGAAGGCGTTCGTGAAGCCATCGCGGACGACGCCGTCGCGATGTTCCTCGCAGAGGACCTGAAAGGAACCGCGATCGCCTACGCCTATATGCGCGCAAGTGGAGATCCGCCCTCGGGCGTCGAAGGCAAGAGCGCGTACGAGATCGTCCGCTTTTACGTCGACGTCGCAGTCCAGGGGCGCGGAATCGGCGCCGTGCTCATGCAGGAGTGCTTCGACGAGGGAAGGAATCGTGGTGCCGACGTGGTCTGGCTCCAGGTCTGGAAGGAAGCGCCCTGGGCCGTTGGGTTCTATGCGCGCATGGGATTCTCGGTCGTCGGCTCGGCACCCTTCTACTTTGGCGATCAGATCGGCGACGACCACATCATGGCGAAGGGCCTCTGATCTGACGCACGCCTCCTCCTGAAAGAAATCGTCGAATCGGCGTGACTGCGGCAACAAGAAAACAGTCACTTGAGAGTGAAGATTTCCATCCAGCCCCGGAAATGGCGCCGGTCGATCCCGCTCGCGTGGAAGCAGACTCAGCTACTGCAGCCGGCAAAAATTTCCGGCTGCGTGACGATCTCGGCGCTCAATGTCCTTTGGCAAGGTCACGGCATCCTCAGGTCGTCTCCGGCCTTCACACGCCTGGCCGTCGTCGGCGTCACCTGCTACGTCGTGACGACGATCGCCGAGTTTCTCTGGCTTGCGTACAGCGGCCCCAAGTTCACGGGCTTCGAATCACCGACGGCTGCGAAGAGCGCGACTCCGGTCGTTTCGATTGATCCGCTCGTCGCACAGCTTGAGGAGCTGGCGCCAGCGGAGCTGAGAGATGAAGTGCTGCAGCTGGCGAAGGAGATGAAGTCCTTCGAGGCTGTGACCGACCGCGAGTTCGTGAACACTCTCGCCGGCGCCCAGACGCCAATCGTCGTCACTGAAGCCGAGCGTGACGAAGTACTCGACCAGCAGAGCGCAGAGCTGGTAGAGCACAATCTCCGCACGTGGCGGGCTTACAGGGAGCGATTCTACCGGCCCGCGCGCGCGTTTCGAGACGAACTTCGCAAGCGGCTTGGCATTCGGAACGTCAACAACGAGCCGAGGATTCCGGCGCTCGACCAGGCGGTGCTCACTGGCGCCAAGCCAATCGCGCAGGCGGCGGACTATCTGGCCGGTCTGGCGCGTCGACTGAGGTAAGTAGGCTAAGGGCTGGAGGTCAGCTCTTTTGGGGCTCGTCGAGCCCGATCTCGATCTCCGCCAGCGCGTCAGGTGAGTTTCGCTCGTCGAGCCCCACTTCGATCTGCGACAGCGCGTCAGGCGAGATTCCGTGCGTCGTCGGTATGTCGAACTTGCGGCGCAGGTACTCCTCGAAGCTTATCCACTCCCCTTCGTACTCGACCGACCTCGTCCACGCGCACAGCGTCACGAGGTTCCGGTAGTGCTCCGCGCCTCGGGCCAGCACGAGCAGCGAGATCAGCATCACGGCGAGCGCCGCGGCAAGGCCCAGCGAGATCAGGTCCCCGCGATGCAGCTCCGATACGAGCATTTGCTGCCGGTCTCGCAGCAGGCTTGCCTCGTCCGCCGTTAGCCGCTGGAGACTCGATCGGATCGAGGTCATCAGACTGTCGCTGTGGGGCGTCTTTACGACACTTACCGCCAGGGCGTGCTGGCCGGCGCGCTCCAGTTTGATCGTTGAATCGAACTCGGCGAGCTTGGCGCGGGAAAGCGACTCGATGCCAATGAGGCGCCGCAAGTGCCCGGGATTGTCTTCCAACAGCAGTCGCAGGTTCGCGAGCCGGGTCCGGACTTCGTTCGTTGCCGTCGCGTACGGGCCTAGAAAAGCGGGCTGCCCGGTAAGGATGTATCCCCTTTCGCCGCTCTGTGCCTCACTCATTCGGGCTTCGACCGTGGCAAGCTCGCGCTGGATCTCGAGCGTATGGCTCACCCATCCGAACGATTCCGTCGCGGCGGTTCCATCCTTCCACTCGAGAAGGAGCAGGGCGCACATGACGATCGCCGTCGACGCCAGGCCGAAGGAAACCAGAATCGGTCTGCTATGGGGAATGTGCATTTTCTACCGGAGGCCGGAACGCGGGGGGATGCCGTGCACTCCTTAGACGATTTACTAGGGGGAGGGTATCCAGAAGCGGGGAGCGGGAAGCGGGCAGACAGGCACGCGCGTCCGGCCCGGAAACGGAGGCCTCCCCGTGACACTTCCCATCCTACCGGACTTTGGTCAAATCGCCATGCTTGTTTCGTTGCACGAGGTGACGTTTTCCTATCACCTCACGTGAGTCATGCCAAAACTGACTCGTCGACGGGCGGCGTTGGCGTGAAATCGGGGTAGATTCCTCGCTCGATGGTAAGCCTTGCCCCCGCGGCACCGACCCGAAAAGAGGACCTTCCGCTCCACGACGACGTCCGCTGGCTCGCGGGCGCGCTCGGACGCGTAATCAGGCGCCTCGAGGGTGACGAGGCCTTCACGATCGTCGAGCGGCTCCGCGTCGCAACGCGCGCGAGGCGGCACGGCGTGGCCGACGCACCGACCCTCGAGGACCTGCTCAGGCTGATCGACGGCCTCAGTGTCGCGCAATGCGCAATGGCCGCACGGGCATTCACGCTTTTTTTTCTGCTGATCAACACCGCCGAGCAAACGCACCGGGTACGGCGCAGCAACGCGTATCTAGGTAAGGGCGTAACCGATCCCCAGCCGGCTTCCGCGCGGTGGACGATGCGCCAGCTCCGGACGCTTGGAGCGAGCGCCGAGGCTATCGAGCGGGCAATGCTCGCTCTCGACATCCGTCCGGTTCTCACGGCTCACCCCACTGAATCCACGCGCAGCACGCTGCTCCGCCTTCAGGCGCGCGTGGCGGACGACCTCCTTGCCAGAGAGTCCGCGCCGAGCGACGAGGTAAGACTGATCGAGCAGGCGCTGGAGGGTGAAGTGGAGCTGCTCTGGCTGACGAGCGAAGTAAGGCAGGATCGCCCCACGGTTCTCGACGAAGTGAGCTCGGCGCTCTGGTACCTCGAGACGCGTCTCCTGGAGGCGGACGCGTACGTGCACGCGACGCTTGCGCTCGCGTTCGAGGATGAATTCGCGCGCACTGCCGACACGTTCAGGCTCGGTGTTCCGTTGCGGTTTGGAACGTGGGTGGGCGGGGATCGCGATGGAAACCCGTACGTAACGCCCGCGATCACGATCGCAACCGCCAGGAGGGCGAGCCACATCATCCTCGGACGCTATCGGGATGCGCTGGACGATCTCACGCGTCGGCTGTCGCTCTCGTCGTCGATCGCGCCGCCGCTGGATGCGCTCCTCAAGTCGATGGAGAAAGACAAGAAGCTCTTGCCCGCGATCTGGAAGGCGAACCAAAAGCGGAATGCGGACGAACCGCTGCGGCTGAAACTGAGCTACATGTCGGCGCGAATCGACGCGACACGGAAGCTGGTCGCCTCGCGGGATGCCGGGCGCTCAGGAAAGGATCCTGCGGCGTACCCCAATGTCGCCGCGTTCGAGGACGATCTGCAGCTCGTGCGCAAGTCTCTACTGCGCGCCGGCGCGGAGCAGGCGTGCCGCACTACTGTCGATCCGCTGTACGCGGCGGTGCGCGCGCACGGCTTTTACGGTTTCATGATGGACGTGCGCGATCACGCCGACGTTCACGCGGCCGCGGTGGCGGAAATTCTGGCGCCGAAGAACGGAGAAGTCGACGGAGAGAGGCTCCGCTCCGCTCTCCTCTCGAGAAGGCCGAGTCTCACCAAAGGGCGGAAGATCTCGGACGCGACGCGGCAGGTTGTGGATACGATGAAGGCGGTGCGGACGATCCAGGACGAGGCCGGCGAACCGGCCGCGTGCACCTACATAGTTTCGATGACGCGGTCGGCCGATGACATGTTGAAAGTGATGCTCCTCGCCCGGGAAGCGGGGCTGCTGAATCTCGCTGGCGCGAAGCCGGTATCGCGTCTGGATGTCGTTCCGCTCTTCGAGACGGTCGACGATCTCGAGCGCGCGCCCGAAGTGATGCGCTCGCTGTTCGATGATCCGGTTTATTCCCGTCAGCTCGAAGCGCGAGGGCGGAAGCAGGAAGTGATGATCGGCTACTCCGATTCAGGCAAGGATGCCGGAATGATTGCGGCGTCGTGGGGACTGTATCGCGCGCAGGAATCTCTCGCCCAGGTGTTCGATGATGCCGGAGTTGAGCTTCGTCTCTTCCACGGCAGGGGTGGGAGCGTCGGCCGCGGCGGAGGCTCCCCCGTCTATCGCGCTCTTGCGGCGTTGCCTCCCGGGACAACGAGGGGCCGCATCAAGATCACCGAGCAGGGTGAGATCATTTCGCAGCAGTTCGGCCTGGTGCGGGTGGCAGAGCGCACGCTCGAGGTGACGGCGGCGGGCGTGTTGCTTCATGAGTTCAGCGATTGGCGAAAGAAAGTCGGCGTGAAGGAGGTCGAGGATTTTCGGGAGGTGATGGATCGCGTGTCGGCGCGATCTCGGGATGTCTATCACCAGCTCGTGTACGAGAACGAGGCGCTGTTCCAGCTCTTTCGCATGGCGACGCCGATCGACGAGCTGGCGAACGCTCGATTTGGGTCGCGCCCCGCGTATCGCCCCGGTGCGAAGGCGGGAATCGAAGGCATTCGCGCCATCCCCTGGGGCTTCGGCTGGACGCAGATCCGCCTCATGCTGACCGGGTGGCTCGGTGTTGGAACCGCGCTCGGCGAGGAGGTATCCACTCGCTCCGGTCTGCGCCGGATGCAGCGGATGGCGGAGAGCTGGCCGTTCGTCGACGACCTGCTCGGAAAGGCGGAGATGGTTTGCGCGAAGACCGACGTCGAGATCGCGCGCGCATACGTCCAGCACCTGGGCGGCGACCTCAAGCTGCTGGATTCCCTGATTCGCGAGTTTCAGCGCGCGGTCGAGGCGCTGCTTCTCATTCGGGGACACCGCCAGCTGCTCGACGATGCGCCCGTCCTGCAGTCGGCGATCGCGCTCAGGAATCCCTATGTCGATCCGCTTTCGATGCTGCAGATATCGTTGTTGCGGAGAAAGCGAACCGGCGTGGCGAAGAATGCCCGCGAAAGGGAGGCGATCGACGATGCCCTCGCTACTACGTTGAGCGGGATTGCCCAAGGACTGCGCAACACCGGTTGAGGCGGGATCTTTACTTGACCTTGATGCCTCTGACTTTGGGATCGAGCGGAGGGTAGTGAAGATCGAGATCCTCGAGCGTGTCGGCGATCTTGCGCGCGACGAGAAAGTCGCGCGCGTCCTCGTCGTCGGCCGGCACGACGTACCAGCGAGCCCAACTCGTGCTACACCGGGCGATGGCATCGCGGTAGGCTTTGGTGAAGTCATCCCATAGCTCGCGGTCATCGAGGTCGCCAGCCCGGAATTTCCAGTTTTTCTTCTTGTCCTCGAGGCGCTCGATGAGTCGCTTCTTCTGCTCGTCCCGCGAGATGTGCAGGAAGAACTTCAGGATCACGACCGAGTTCTCGGCCAGCATTCTCTCGAAGCGGTTGATCTGCTCGAGCCGCTCCGCGATGATCTTCTTCCCGAGGTACTTGTGAACGCGGGGAACGATCACGTCCTCGTAGTGAGAGCGGTTGAAGATTCCGATCATCCGGCGCGGAGGAATCCGCGCGTGCACGCGCCACAGATAGTCGTGCGCCCGCTCCTGCTCCGTCGGAGCCTTGAAGCTCGTGACGTCGCAGCCCATTGGATTGACGCCGTGAAAGACTTTCCTGATCGTCCCGTCCTTCCCCGATGCATCGCGTCCCTGCAGGACGATGAGCAGCGCGAACCGGCCGTCGGCGTAGAACTTCTGCTGGAGCTTCCTGATCCGGTCGACCTGCTCGTCGGCGGCGTCGTCGAGGTGCTTTTTATCCAGACCCTTGGGTCGAGCGGCGTCAGCGTTGGAAAGCCGGATTTGCTTCGGGCTCGTGATTGGTTTGAGGTTCACTGTGTCCTGGTAGTGGGCATCAACGATAAACTGCAACTGAACAGGCGGGAGGCGCGAGTAGCGTAGGCGTCAGAGCACTACCGCAGCCTCGGCTGTCCGAAGTTCTTTTTTTCTGCCTCCTTCTGGCGGCCACCGGATCTTTTGCTACAATGAAGAACACACCGAAAAGGAGAAAAAAATGGGCACAACTACCACTCCTACCACCACCGCCGCCGTCGCCGAAGAGCTCGTATCCTTCTGCAAGGCGCGCGATTTCACGGGCGCGATCAACAACCTCTACTCGCCGAACATCGTAAGCGTCGAGTCGATGGGCAACGAAACGATGCCGCGCGAAATGAAGGGGATCGACGCCATTCGCGGAAAGAACCAATGGTGGGCCGACAACCATGAGGTCCATAGCACCGTCGTCGACGGACCCTTCGTGGGAGAGGACAAGTTCGCCGTCTATTACAACTTCGACGTGACGTTCAAGCCGACCGGGAAGCGTACGCCGATGGAAGAGATGGCACTCTACGAAGTGAAGGACGGAAAGATCGTGCGTGAACAGTTCTTCTACAGGACGTCCTGACGGTCACGACCACGCGCGCGGACGAATCCGCGCGCACTGACCCAGCGTCCCTCGCTCAAGCGGCGTCGGTAGGCACCGGCGCCGCTTCTGTTTCGCGCACCCCCTCGCCGTCGCAGCTTCTCGCGATCGAAGCTCCCCCCGGGCCGCTTCTGGTCCTGGCGGGTCCGGGGGCGGGCAAGACGTTCTGCCTGATCCGGCGGATCGGATTCCTGATCGACAAGCTCGGCATCAAGCCCGAGCGGATCTGCGTCTTCACTTTCACCAACAAGGCCGCGGGTGAGATCGCGGAGCGCCTCGCGGGCGAGCTGGGGCCGAGCGTGGAGCGCGTCAAGCGCGGAACGATCCACGCGTTCTGCGCCGAGCTCCTGCGCGAATTTGGCGAGCACGTCGGGCTCCAGCCCGGCTTCGGCATCGCCGACGAGCCGGACCAGAAAGCCGTCCTCCGCCGCCTCAAAGTTCCGCCGAAAATGCAGAAGAGCGTCCTCGACGCCTTCGCACGCTGGCGCTTCCGCGGCGAGCCGATGGGGCATCGGTATCAGAGATTCTACGACGGCTATCGTCGCATGATGGATGAGCGAAATGTCGCCGACTTCGACACACTCGTTCTCAAAACCGCGGAGCTCCTCCGGATCGCCGCGGTGGCGGCCGACGTGCGCGCGCGCTGGGACGCCGTGCTCGTCGACGAGTTCCAGGATCTCAATCCGATACAGTACGCCGTCATCCGCGAGTTGGCGCGCGAGCACCGCCACATCTTCGTGGTTGGCGACGACGAGCAGTCGGTCTATTCGTGGACGGGCGCCGACCCAAAGGTGTTCAACCAATTTCGAAATGATTTCGGCATCGGGCTGGCTGAAGTAGTTCACCTGCGCGACAATCGGCGGTGTCCGCCCGCTGTGCTCGATCCCGCGCGACGCCTGATCTCGATCAACGAGTCCATCTTCGAGAATCGCGAGGCGCAGCACACCACCCATGACTCACCGTTTCGGGTGACGGCGCTCACTTTCGGGAATGACGAGCGCGAGACCGCCTGGATCATGGACGATCTCCGCCGCGATCACTCGGCCAGCGATGGGAAGTTGAGCTGGGGCGATGTCGCGCTGCTCTACCGAACACACAAGATCGGCAGCGCGATCGAGACCGCGTTCCTCAACGCCGGGATCCCGTGCAGGCTGGCGCAGGGGCGCGCGCTCGCGGATGACAAGATCGTCGCCTACGTCCTCGCCGCGCTCCGCGTGATTGCGAGCCCGTACGACGAGATCCAGCAGGAGTTGTTCTATCAGACCGTACTGCCACCCCCGCTCATCGACAGCGCACGCGCGTGGGCGGAAGAGGCGGGGCGTACGCTCGTCCAGCAACTCGAGCACATGGCGCGCACTCTTCAGCGCGAGCACGGAGATCGCAAGAAGATCTGGCGTGGCTATTTCGCGCTGCAGAACCTCGATGCCCTTGGGAAGAGCCACACCTCTCTGAGATCGCTCGTCGAAGCAATTCTTTCGGAGAAGGTCGGCACTTACCGCACTGTTCTCGAGGAACACCAGGAAGATCTGAGCGACCCCGCCTCGCACGAAGAAGTGGTCGGCATGGCCGAGCGCATTCAGAAAACAATTGACGGCGGGCAACCGGTGTGGATTCCGCGCTCAGGCGGCGCCGAGATCGCCGCCAAGAAAATGTTGACAGAGATGGGCGTGCTCACCGTTTCCATGGGAGGAGCGCCGGCCGCCGACGCGCAGCGCATCAGGGCTGAGGATTTCCCGCTGCTTGGATTCGGCCTCGGGCTCTTCAAGACCGCGCAGATGGTGCGTACCAGATCATTCGCCAACACGTTTCGCGACTTTACGGCGATCGATCTCGAGACCACGGACAAGGACGTTCACAGCGCCGAGATCGTGGAGATCGCCGCGGTCCGTGTGCGAAACGGACAAATCGTGGGCGAGTACCAGACGCTGGTGAAGCCGCGCGTCTCGATCACATCCGGCGCGGCCGCGACGCACGGGATTTCCGAGGAGGATGTCACCGACGCGCCACGCTTCGAGGCGATTTGGGCTGAGTTCCGTGAGTTCTGCGGCGCCGACGTGCTTGTCGCGCACAACGGCTACCAGTTCGACTTTCCGATTCTGCGGCGAATGTCAGCGACGCTTCCGTGCGGAACGGACTTCTCGACGTACGACACGCTGCCACTCGCCCGGACGCTGCACGCCACCAGCCGCCGGCTCGAGCATCTCGCCAAGCGCTACGGGATTCCCACTGGCCAGTCACACCGCGCGCTCGATGATTGTCGCACCCTGGCCCAGCTGTTCCCCATGTTGAGCGAAACGAGAATCGAGTACGCTCGCAAAACGGCGCTCGTAAATCTCCTCGATCAGCTCGGCATCATGCTCGCGTTGAGTGACCGCGACTCATTGTGCGACGAGGCGCGAAAGATGTTCGAGTACGTTCCCGCCTATTCGCTCGGGCGTCACAGCGATTCCCTCGACCGCTACAACTCAGAGCGCGAGCTGTCCGGAGACATCTCGCTCCCAACCGTCGACGATGTGATCGCTCTCCTCGGTGGCCAACAGTTGATGGACCGCCTGCGGTCCGAACGCACCGCCGAGAAGCGGTACCCGGAAACGATGGGGAGATTGCGCCGCCTGATCGAAGCCTGCTCTGTCGGCGGGCTGGCCGAGCAGATGACTACTTTCCTCGAGCGGGCGGTGCTCTCCAGATACGATGGTGCCGAGACGAACAAGAACCGGGTGAATCTGCTGACGATGCACTCCACCAAAGGGCTCGAGTTCTCGCGCGTGTACATAGTGGGCGTCGAAGACGAGCAGCTGATTCCAACGCCGCGAAATGGCGTGCTTGGGAAGCTCGATGTCGAGGAAGCGCGGCGGCTTCTCTATGTCGGTATGACGCGCACGATCGATCGCCTGGTGATGACGCGCGCGAATTC
>DATHHC010000035.1:0-6398 GCA_035317285.1 Gemmatimonadaceae bacterium
GAGATGGCCGCCGAATACGGAATTGCCGACGACGGCCCATCCACCCAGGCAGCTTTCCTCGACTACGACCGCGACGGGAATCTGGACCTCTTCCTCGTAAACAACTCATTCCGTCCAGTCAGCGGAGCTGCCGCCCGCAACATCCGGAACGTTCGCGATCCACTCGGTGGGCAGAAACTGTTTCACAACGATGGCAACGGCCACTTCACCGATGTGAGCGCAAAGGCAGGCATCTACGGCAGCGAGATCGCCTTCGGACTGGGAGTCGCGGTGAGCGACGTGAATCGCGATGGGTGGCCGGACATTTACGTCTCGAACGATTTCGACGAGCGCGACTACCTCTATGTCAACAACCACGACGGAACCTTCGACGAGCGTCTGGACAGGGAGATGCCGTACATCTCCTACTTCTCGATGGGTCTCGACATCGCCGACGTCAATAACGACGGCTGGCCGGACATCTACACTACCGACATGCTCCCGGCTGACGAATACCGGTTGCGGACGACGTCGACGTTCGAGGGCTGGGAGAGCTATCAGGCGAAGGTAAAGAACGGATTCCATCACCAGCTGATGCGGAACATGCTCCAGCTGAATAACGGGAATGGGACCTTCAGCGACATCGGTCAGATGGCGGGCGTCGCAACCACTGACTGGAGCTGGAGCGCGCTGCTCGCCGATTTCGATCTCGATGGCAACAAGGACCTGTACGTTACAAACGGCATCGCCAAGGACGTGACCTCGCAGGACTACGTCGCTTTCCTCGCCAGCGAGCGCACCATGGCGAGCGCGACGCAGAAGGGGAAGCGCGCGGATTTCATGGCGCTGACCAAAGCCATGACGGCGACGAAGCTCCAGCACCACGCGTTTCACAACAAGGGCGATCTGACCTTCGATGACGAGACCGCCAACTGGGGACTAGACAAACCCAGCTTCGGGAATGGCGCCGCCTACGTCGATCTCGATGGCGACGGAGCGCTCGATCTCGTCGTCAACAACACCAACGACGAGGCGTTCGTCTATCGCAACAACGCGCGCTCGCTGCGCCAGGAGAACCACTATCTCCAGGTGAAGCTGGAGGGTGAGGGTCGCAACCGCTTCGGAGTGGGAGCCAGGGTCGCGGTCGAGAGCGGTAGAGACACTCTGTATCAGGAGCAATCACCCACCCGCGGATTCGAGTCGAGCGTCGACTATGTTCTTACGTTCGGACTCGGAAAAATCGACACCGTCCGATCGGTGACTGTGACTTGGCCTGACGGTCGGATCGGTCTGGTGCGGAACGTCGCCGCGAACCAGCGCATCACGGTCAAGCAAGCTGAGTCGACGAAGCGACCATTCGGCCTGCCGGCGCCGCCACGGCAGCTCGTCAACGACATCACCCAGAGTACGCCGTTTCCGTTCGTGCACCACGAGAACGACTACGTCGATTTCGATCGCGAACGACTGATGCCGAAAATGCTCTCAACCGAAGGGCCACTGATGGCCGTCGCCGACGTCAATGGTGACGGCCTCGACGACGTCTTCATTGGGGGCGCCAAGGGTCAGTCGAGCGCGCTGCTGATCCAGCGCCAGGACGGAAGCTTCGTGAAGAGCAACGAGCAGGTCCTGGCTCAGGACAGCAGCGCCGAGGATATCGGCGCGGTTTTTTTTGACGCCAACGGGGATGGTCACCCGGATATCTACGTGTCAACCGGGGGCTCCGAGTTCTCCGAGGGAGCAGCGGCGTTGGAAGACCGCCTTTATCTGAATGACGGGAAAGGCAATTTCAGGAAAGTCGCCGGCGCGCTGCCGCCCTTGGCAATCAGTGGCTCGCGCGTCGCCGCGGCCGATTTCGATGGCGACGGGGCCATCGACCTATTCGTCGGCGGCCGCAGTATTCCCGGACGCTACGGGCTCGATCCGCCGAGCGTGCTGCTCAAGAACGACGGCCGCGGCCATTTTACCGACGTGACGGAAAAGGCGGCGCCCGGACTGTCTCACGTCGGCATGGTGACGGACGCGATCTGGAAGGACGTCAACGGGGATGGGCGACCCGACCTGGTCGTCGTCGGCGAGTGGATGCCGATCACGATTTTCCAGAACGCCGGTAACGGCAAGCTCGTGAAAAGGGATGTCCCAGGCCTGGAAAAGAGCAACGGCTGGTGGAATCGCATCATCGCCGGCGACTTCACCGGGAACGGACGAGTCGATTTCATCGTCGGCAATCTCGGCCTCAACACCCGGCTCAAGGCCAACGGAAATCAACCGGTCACGATGTACGTGAAGGATTTCGCGCACAATGGGTTCGTGCAGCAGGTCATCTCCTACTACAACAACGGTAAGGCCTACCCGCTGGCGTTGCGCGACGATCTGATGCGCTCGCTGCCGTACCTCAGGGACCGCTACCACAATTACTCGGACTACGCGAAGCAAACGGTCACGGACGTCTTCCCGGGCAAGGAGCTGGACAGTGCGGTGGTGAAGAATGCGTATACCTTCGCCACCACGCTGGTGCGGAACAACGGCGACGGCAGCTTCACGATGATACCGCTGCCACTCCAGGCCCAGATCTCACCTGTCTACGGGATTCTCGCCGCGGACGTCGACGGCGATGGGAAGAACGATCTGCTGATGGCTGGAAACTTCGATGGGGTGAAGCCGGAGATCGGCATGATGAGCGCCGGCTTCGGGGTCTACCTGCGGGGCGACGGGAAGGGCCACTTCACCCCGGTGCGCCAGCTCGAGAGCGGATTTCTCGTTCCGGGCCAGGCACGCGACATCGAGCGTGTTCGCACCCGTAGCGGTGACATCTACATTGTTTCGCGCAACAATGACCGGGCGCTCATCTTTCGCCCGGCTGGTACCAGGGAGCGCGGCCGATGACTAGCTGGCCGGCTCCAAAGCCACTAGTTGGTGATGTGCTTGGTCTTGATCAGGATCACGCCGTTCCCTGCCCGCAGGCCGTAGTAGGCCAGGCTGGTGGCGTCCTTCAGCACTTCGATCGACTCGATGTCGTGCGGATTGATTCCTTGCAGTGCTCCGCCGGGTCCCGGCGTGATGGCGACGCCGTCGATGACGTACAGAGGCTCCGAATTCCCGCTGATCGACACATTGCCCCTGATACGAACGGCAATGCCGCCGTCGGGGGTCCGGGTGATCATGACACCGGGCACCTTTGCGGCGAGAGTTTTCTCGATGGGGTCGCTCCCAGCGCGGTCGAGCTCATCGCCCGATACGGTGGTCGCGGGGAGGGGATGGGAAGGCGCGCCGGAAGGGGGAGAGGGGACATCCGGGAGGGGACCCTTGCCCGAGGCGCAGCCGGAAGCAAGGCCCACAAAGACGGCGCACGACAGGATGATGCGCGGCGTTAATGACGCCATATGACGGGGGCGCAAGGCCAAAAGGACTATGAACAAGATAGCTGCATTAGCTATACCCGCTATTGTTTTCTTTGTTTGGCTGTCACTTGGGGCTTCGTGCTGATAGCGTTGTGGTCGCTGACTTTACCAAAACGGAGATCGAGATGAGGATGTACGCACCAAGCTGGGTTCGCGGAATGACGTTCGCCGCTCTATTGATGACGCTCACCGCCGCCGCTGCGGTTGCCCAGGACACGATCAGGGTCGCGTCCCCGGACGGCAGGAACAAAGTCGGCGTCGCCGTTCACGAGGGAAGGCTCTATTACATCCTGAGCCGAGACGGCGCGTCTCTGCTGCTCCCGTCGATGCTCGGCTTCGAGTTCAAGGGCGCGCCGACGCTGCGCGACAGTCTCCGGATAATCAACACCAGGCGCGCGACCCACGACGAGACCTGGACGCAGCCATGGGGCGAGGTCGCCCGCGTGCGAGATCATTACAACGAGGTCAGAGTATCTGTCGCCGAGAACTCGGCGCCGCGGCGCGGCTTTGATTTCGTGGTTCGCGCCTTCAACGACGGCATCGGCTTCCGCTACGAGTTCCCGGCGCAGCCCGGGCTCGGCGACTTCGTGATCAACGAAGAGCTCACGCAGTTCAACTTTGCTGACGACTCGAAAGCCTGGTGGATTCCTTCGAACAGGCCGCGGCTGGACCGCTCCGAGATGCTTTACTCGAACTCTCCGATCAGCGTCATAGACAGCATTCAGACACCGCTCACGATGCAGACTCGCGACGGCAAGACCTGGATGGTGCTTCACGAGGCGAATCTCGTCGACTATGCACGGATGAACCTCGCTGGCCCTCGCATGGATAGCAGAGTGCTGCGCGTCGCTCTCGCGCCGTGGCAGAACGGCGACAAGGTTCGCGGACATACGCCATTCATGACGCCCTGGCGCACCATTCAGATCGCCGACCGCGTCACTGATCTCTCGCCGTCGGTGCTCGGCCTCAACCTGAATCCGCCCAGTGTCATCTCCGATGTGAGCTGGATCAAGCCGATGAAGTACGTCGGCATCTGGTGGGGGATGCACATCAACACGATGACCTGGAACTCGGGGCCGAAGCATGGTGCTACGACGGAGAATACGAAACGCTACATCGACTTCGCCGCCGCGAATGGACTGGGCGGTGTTCTCGTGGAAGGCTGGAACGTCGGATGGGATGGCGACTGGATCAAGAACGCGAACGCATTCTCGTTTACGCAGGCGTACCCGGACTACGATCTCCCGGGGCTCGCGAAGTACGCGCAGTCGAAAGGGGTAAAGCTCATCGTCCACAACGAAACGTCGGGCGGAATCGTGAACTACGAGCGGCAGATGGAAGCCGCATTCGCGATGTACCACTCGCTCGGCCTCGACGCGATCAAGTCGGGCTACGTGACGGACACGACGCCGGAAGGGAACTCTCACCACTCGCAGTTCATGGTGCGGCACTATCGGAAGGTGCTCGAGACGGCGGCGAAGTACCATATCATGATGGATGTGCACGAGCCCATTCACGATACTGGGGAGCGTCGCACGTATCCGAACATGATGAGCAGAGAGGGGGCGCGCGGACAGGAGTACAACGCGTGGAGCGGCGAGGGCGGCAATCCGCCCGAGCACGAGGCGAATCTCTATTTCACTCGCCTGCTCGCGGGCCCGATGGATTTCACGCCTGGCATCTTCGACCTGCTGATCAAGCGACCCACCGGCGTTCCGCGGCGTCCTGAGGACCCGCATCCGAGGACGACGCTGGCGAAGCAGCTCGCGCTCTACGTCGTGATCTACTCACCCGTGCAGATGGCGGCGGATCTCCCCGAGAACTACGTCGGACAGCCGGCGTTCCAGTTCATCCGCGATGTCGCGGTCGACTGGGAGACCAGCAAGACCATCGATGGGATGATTGGCGACTACGTGATCGTCGCGCGCAAGGCGAAGAACAGCAACGACTGGTTCCTTGGCGCGATCACCGACGAGCAGGGGCGAACGTTCAACGTTCCTTTGAACTTCCTCACGCCGGGACGGAAGTACACGGCGGAGATTTACGCGGATGGGCCGGGCGCGAACTGGGCGACGAACCCGCTGCCGGTTAGCATCTCGAAGCGGACCGTCGATTCGAGCACGAACCTGAGCGTGGTGCTCGCGCCGGGCGGGGGGCAGGCCATCCGGTTTACACCGGCGAAGTAGCGAGTGCGCAAATGGATTGTCGCGGCTGTATGCGGACTAACCGCATGCAGCCGCGAGTCGCATTCTCCCCCGCTGTTCGAGCTGCTGAAGCCAGAAGCAACGGGCATCACGTTCGCGAACACGCTGCCCGAGAAGCCGGATTTCAATCCGCTGAACTACCTCTACTACTACAACGGCGGCGGTGTCGCGGCCGGCGACATCGACGGGGACGGCCTCCCGGATCTCTACTTCACCTCGAACCTCGGCCCGAACAAGCTCTATCGTAATAAGGGCAACTATCAGTTCGAGGACATCACCGACAAGGCGGGCGTCGCCGATCGCGATGGCTGGAAGACCGGCGTCACGATGGCGGACGTCAATGGTGATGGCAGGCTGGACATCTACGTTTCCGGCGTCGACTACCTCACGGTGCACGGACACAACGTGCTCTACATCAACAACGGAAACGGCACGTTCGCCGATCGGACGAGAGAGTTCGGCCTCGAGCACGCGGGCTATTCCACGCAGGCCCTGTTCTTCGACTACGATGGCGATGGCGACCTGGACATGTACCTGCTCGATCACTCGACCCACACCCAGCGCGCGCTCGAGGCGCAGCCGCAGCAGATCGCGAAAGGATCTCCGCGAACTGGCGACCGCCTGTTCAGGAATGATGGGAATCATTTCATCGACGTTACCGCCGCCGCCGGCCTGCATGACGGAGTCGATGGCTACGGACTCGGCATCGTCGCGAGCGATTTCAACGGCGACGGATGCCCGGACATTTACGTCACCAACGACTTTCAGGGCGACGACTATCTGTACATCAACAACTGCAACGGCACATTCACCGAGT
>DATHHC010000036.1:0-21681 GCA_035317285.1 Gemmatimonadaceae bacterium
GGGCACCCTCGACCGACTGCAGCCCGCAGACGGCATGACGATCTACGTTTCGCTCGTTCCGAAGATCGTGCTCCGAGCGATTCCCGACGCGGGGCACATCATCACTGAGGAGACTCCCGACGAAGTGAATGAAGAGCTGATTGCGCTTCTTCGTCGCGCACCCGGCTAACTGCAACCGCAACTGCAGTTGAAGTCGCCGCTGTAGGTATATTTCGACCAGATGATCGAAGAAAACACCGAGGCGACGTTCTCATTCGAGGACCTGGACCTCGCCCCCGAAGTGCTCCACGCCGTTCGCGACGCCGGGTACACCTATCCCACGCCGATCCAGCAACAGGCGATTCCCCTCGCTCTCGCCGGACGGGATCTGATCGGTCTCGCCCAGACGGGAACCGGAAAAACCGCCGGGTTCACACTGCCCATCGTTCACAATCTGATCAGCGCTCCGCTCACGGCGGAGAATGGGAAACCCGTTCATCGGGTCCGCGTTCTGATTCTGACTCCGACACGGGAGCTTGCGGCGCAGGTGGAGGAGAGTTTCCGAAAGTACGGTAAGTACACCGATCTCCGCGTCGTTCCCATCTACGGCGGGGTCGGCATCGAGCCCCAGTCGAAGGCGCTGCTGAACGGGGTCGATGTTGTGGTCGCGACGCCCGGCCGCCTGCTCGACCACATGGAGCGCCAGAACGTCTCCTTTGACGAGCTCGAAGTCCTGGTTCTCGACGAGGCGGACCGCATGCTCGACATGGGATTCGCGCCCCAGCTCAATCGGATCGTGGCTGAGATCCCGCCCTACCGCCAGACACTGCTCTTCAGCGCGACGATGCCGCCTGAGGTCGAGGCCCTGGCGCGGAAGTACCTGCGGAAGCCGGTAGTCGTTCAGGTCGGACGCCGCTCCGAAGCAGCCAGCACGGTGACGCACGCGGTCTACCCGGTGCCACGCGATCGGAAGAGCACGCTGCTGGTCGAGCTGCTGAAGGAAGCGAACATGGACTCGGTGCTCATCTTCACACGCACCAAGCACGGTGCCGACCGAGTTGTCAGACACCTCGAAGATCAGGACATCGCGGCGACGGCCATGCACGCGGATAAGTCGCAAGGTGAGCGCACGCGCGCACTCGAGGACTTCAAGTCGGGCAAGATCCGCGTGCTCGTGGCCACCGACATTGCCCAACGCGGGCTGGATGTAAGTGGCATCAGCCATGTCATCAACTACGACGTGCCCCAGCAACCTGAAGACTACGTGCACCGCATCGGCCGCACTGGCCGCGCCGCGGCGACCGGCGACGCGTACACCTTCATGTCACCCGACGAGATCGCGATGGTGCGCACCATCGAGCGCATGATCGGCCAGCAGATTCCTCGAATCTCGGTCCCTGGCTACGATTTCGGCACGACGTCGGATGTGGCGGTCGCAGTTGCATCCGAGACGGATCCCGTGGACATCGTGCCCGCGACGCCGATCAATGCCGAAGGCGACCCAGTCGCGACACAAAAACGGTATCGGAGGACGCGTTCCGTCGCACGACGACGCTGAGGTTCGCGGCGCCGTAGCCCATGCCAGTGGCCGCGTACGACATGTGCACCCGACTCGCCGAGAGTTGAACTCCGTGATCAGCTCCAATTTCGCCTCGCCTGAGCGTGTCGACTCCGACGCTGACGCTGATTCTCTGAGCGACGGTGTCGATGTCGATCGTCGCCTGCGTGGACCGGGCGATGGCAATGTGTCGAGCCCCGCTGAAAAGCGATTCGATCTCCACGACCGCGCCGCGAACGCGGGCCCTGTCGAGCAGATCGCCGGCCCATGGCACGGCGACGGCGGAGAGCACGCCCAGGATGCAGATAGTGACGATGAGCTCGACGATTGTGAACGCGGGTCGCACCGGTGCCAGACCTTCCGCCGGGTTAGTGGGTTAAATAGCATATGATAGAATTGCTCTACCCAGCTGACCCGAATCATCCGGACGGATTCATCCTGTTCCAGCATAGAATGAAAGGGCTGTTTCTGGTGGGCGTCGCTGCCAGCGCACTCATCGTCGCATGCACACCGACACCGCCGGCGCCACTTCCCGCGCCCGTTAACCCGACTCCGCCGCTCGTTCTTCCTCCATTTCAGATGGACACGGGCCGGACTCTCGATCGCGTTCCTCCCTTTCAGGAGGCGCCACTGATCGTTTGGGGCCCGCCGCCAGATGGAGTCACTCACCCGGAGCGGGTGCGGACCTACGACCTTCAGCACCAGGTGACGACCGTCCGCTTCGATTGGACGCGCCAGGCAGTCGTCGGAACGACGACGCTGACGATTGCGGGACTCCCTGACGCGGCACCGCTCTCGAACGTCGTGATCGATGCCGGTGACATGACGTTCAAGAGCGTCGCCGCCGGCGCGACGAAACTGAAATACGATTACGACGGGCACTCTCTCACCGTACATCTCGCGACAAGACTGCGCCCAGCGCAAACCACTTCGATCACGATCGAGTACGATGGCACTAATAGGTCTAAGGGGGCGTACTTCCGGCCCGCGCAGCACATCGTCTGGACACAGGGTGAGACCGAAGACAACCACTTCTGGGTTCCTACCTACGATTTCCCGAACGACAAGACGACCTGGGAGT
This sequence comes from Gemmatimonadaceae bacterium, assembly GCA_035317285.1. Taxonomy (GTDB): domain Bacteria; phylum Gemmatimonadota; class Gemmatimonadetes; order Gemmatimonadales; family Gemmatimonadaceae; genus UBA4720. The sequence continues at coordinate 2,619 of DATHHC010000036.1, forward strand.
TCTACATCTGGACTGCGAAAGGCGAGCGCTCGCTCTCCAACGGTCGACTGGCTGGATCGCGAGCCGAGGGTGACAGCATCGAGTGGCACTGGGTGCTCGACAAGCCGGCATCTACTTATCTGATGACCGCGGTCGTCGGCAAATACACCGTGCTCGAGGACAAGGCGTGGCGCAACGTGCCCATCGGCTACTGGACCTACCCCGACTCCGTCGACGCGGCGTGGCGCGGGTTCGCCAAGACACCGCAGGCGGTCGATCTGTTCTCGCGCAAAACCGGAGTTCCGTACCCATGGTCCAAGTACGACCAGATCGTCATTCCTGAATTTCAGTACGGTGGAATGGAGAACGTCACCGCGACATCGCAGAACGATGCCGAGATTCTCCACCCTGCGTGGTCGGAGCCGCAGGGCAACTCCGCGGGACTCATGGCCCACGAACTCGGACACCAGTGGTACGGGGATCTTCTTACCACCCGCGACTGGGGAGATGTCTGGCTCAACGAAGGATTCGCCACCTTCATGGAGCAGACCTTCCGCGAGGATGACCTCGGCGTCGATGAAGGCGCATTCGACCGTCTTGGCGCCCAGGAGCAGACGATCGATGCGGACCGTCGTGCCAGGCGGCCGATCGTGTGGAACAAGTGGGTGAACGATCCCATCGAAGTGTTCTTCAGCGGCCATATCTACCCGAAGGGCGCGACCATCCTTCAGATGCTTCGCCACCAGCTCGGCGATGATCTCTTCTGGAAAGCGATGAACCACTACACTACGGCAAACGCCTATGGCAACGTCGTCACTGACGACCTGCGGAAAGCGTTCGAGGAGACGACCGGCAAGGACTACAAGGTGTTCTTCAAGCAGTGGGTATATGGTGCCGGCTTTCCGGTGTTTCAGGTTTCGTCATTGTACGATCGCGCGGCCCGGCGCCTTGTGATCAGCGCGAAAGAGGTCCAGCCTCGCGACAGTCTCACTGGATTCTTCGACGTCGACGTCGATGTTGAAGCGCGCACCGACAGCGGGATCGTCCGCTTCGTGGTGCCGGTGCGGAATGGAACCGGAGAGGCCGGGACCAACCTCAAGGCCCCGCCACGCTCGATTCGCTGGGACAAGGGGAACTGGATTCTTGATATTACGGATTTTCCGCGATCCACATCGATGCTGCGCTACCAGATGGTCTACGACGATGACGCTCTCGGAAGAATCGAAGCCGTCGACGTGCTGTCGCAGCGACCCGCCGATCCGGCGGCACTCAAAGCGCTCATGGGCTCGACGCTCAATGATAAATTCTGGGCGGTGCGTGCCCGAGCTGTGGATGCGATCGGAAATTGGGGAAGTGATCCCACCAGGGCAGCGTTACCGGCGATGCACAGTGTGGCCGGGGCGCTCGTGTCTGCCACTCGCGATCCAGACGCACGGGTCCGCCAGCAAGCTGCGACGGGACTCGGTCGACTGACGCTAAGCGGCACCACCGCCAGAGACGTGAACATCCGCCTCCGTGAAATCGCGCGCAGAGATCCAAGCTTCATTGTCCGGGGCGCCGCTCTGGCATCTGACATTCGCCTCGAGAAGAATGCCGCACTTCCACTCGCCAGGCAGATGATGGCGGAAGTGCTGTGGCAGGACGTGATTCGTACGCCGGCAGTCAATGCGTTGAAAGCCGTTGGGACACCGGAAGCGCTCGAGCTCGCGCAGCAGTACGCTGCACCGACCCAATAAATCTCAACGCTCACAACTGGACCAATGAAAATCAGCATCGAATACTGCGTAGTTTGAAACTACACACCACGAGCCACCAGTTTGGCGGCTGAGATTCGACAGCGCTTTCCCGACGCGGAGCTCCAGATGATTCCGTCCAGGGGCGGGAGGTTCGAGATAATTGCCGATGGAATACCTGTGTACGAAAAATCCAAAACGGGACGACACGCCAAGCCTGGCGAAATCCTGTCACTACTAGAAAAGAAATCGTGAAATCATGAGAATTGCGTTGTCCACCGGAGGAGGTGACGCGCCCGGGCTCAACGCGGTGATTCGCTCCGCCGTGCTCTCGGCGGTAAACCGTGGCTGGGAAGTGCTCGGCATCAAGAAGGGATATGCCGGCTTGCTCGGCGAAGAAGAAGTCATCCCGATGACCGCCGCGACGGTGCGCGGAATCGCACACCTCGGCGGCACGATCCTCCGCACGACCAACCGCGGAAACCCGTTCAGCTATCCGATCGCCCAGCCCGACGGCACATTCGTCGATAAAGACCGTTCCGGTGAGCTGATAGAAAACTCGAGGAAGCTTGGTATCGATGCCGTCATATCGATCGGCGGGGACGGATCCATGGCCATCGCCCACCAGCTGTGTGAGCGGGGGATGAAGATTGTCTGCGTTCCGAAGACCATCGACAATGATGTCAGCGGAACAATCACCACCTTCGGCTTCGACACCGCGGTGAACACCGCGCTCGAGGCGATCGACAAACTGCATACCACGGCGGAGAGCCACGATCGCGTCATCGTTCTCGAGGTGATGGGTCGCAACGCGGGGTTCATCGCGCTCCACTCCGGGCTCGCCGGCACGGCCGATGTGATTCTCATCCCCGAAATCCCGTATGACATCGAAAAGGTGTGCGAAAAGATCGCGGCGCGCGGTCGCTCGGGCAGGCATTTCTCAATTGTGGTGATCGCGGAGGGAGCGTTCCCCAAGGGTGAAGCTCCGGCGATCCGTGGCAAGTCCATGCCAGGTCAGGCGGTCAGAATCGGCGGCGTCGCCGAGCGGCTCGCCGATGAAATCGAGAAGCGTACCAAGAAAGAGACGCGCTCGCTGATTCTTGGGCATCTTCAGCGCGGCGGTCAGCCGACGGGTTACGACAGGCTGCTCGCAGTGAGGTTTGGCGGCGCGGCGGTCCGCGCGGTGGCCGAGGAAAAATGGGACACGATGATCGCGCTGCAGTCACCGCATATCGTTACCATTCCACTGGCCGACGTGCTCAAGACGCCAAAGGTCGTCGAAATCGACCATGATACTGTATTGACCGCGCGGGCAACGGGTATTTCCTTCGGGGACTAGGCACGCCGTCCCAGGGAGCGCGGTTTGCGTCTCGAATGGCTCGAAAAAGGGGCTGCGCCAAATGTGTATCAAACTCTCGTCTTCTCGTCCCTCAGGGAGGACACTGAGAGCTTCCAGGCGGCTTTGGCATGTTGGTTAACTCGTTATGCAGCAATAACTTAACCCGGCTGGCACCACATGGCACCGCCCGTGCACCTCAATACGGCATGAATCACCGTTTCGGCACCAACTCATTCCTTTCTTTATTGCGGCTCGCCATGCCCGCTGTGCTGGGACTAATCGTCTCAGCGAGCGCCGCGGAAGCACAGCGACCCGTCCCGGTAAAGCCGCAGGCGCCCGCGACTCAGCAATCGCGTCGCGACCAGATCGTGCCCCCGGGGTTCTTTCCGCCAGCCGGCATGTGTCGCATTTGGATCAATGGTGTGCCGGCAAGTCAGCAGCCTGCACCCACTGATTGCGCGTCGGCAGTGAAGAACCGTCCCGCCAATGGAAAGGTTCTCTTCGGGGATGATCCGCCGAAAACGAAAAAGGGAAAATCCGACAAGAGCAAGTCGAGTCCCACTGACGAGCTCGTCGATCTAATTACCAGGAGGATAGCACGATGAAGGTATTCGTAATCACACTCGCGCTGGCAGGGCTCGCTTCAGCGGCGACGCTCGATGCTCAGATTCTGGGCAGCCGGCCAGTACCGACCAGCAGTGGCTCGGTCAACGTCGATGCGTCGTGGCGTGTAGCCGGTCGCGATCGCAACGGCAATACGATCTATGAGCGTCGCACCCGCGACAGGAACGGCAACATTCTGGTTCAGAGCGCCGTGCGCGATCGGAACGGCAACATGCAGATCATCAACAGCCGCACGGAAGTCGTCAATAACGGGAACAATAACGGTCGCAACGATTGCGCTTACAACCAGAGCAGCAATACTGTCGGAGACATCATCTTCGGCCGCTCGAACAACAACGTCGATTGCACCGACAACGGGAGCCGCATCGATGGCGGTTGGTACCAGGTCGGCCGGGGTCGCGACAACAACTCGATCTACGAGCGCCGCGTTCGCGATCGAAATGGCAACCTCGTGATCCAGCGTGCGCGTCGCACCTCGAGCGGACGTTTCCAGATCATCAGCAGCCGCGCCTACAACTACGACAATGACAAGCAGTGGAAGAAGGCGCAGAAGGAGCGTGAAAAGGAGATAAGGAAGTCTGAACACGATTACAAACACGACAACAAGGGAAACGGAAGAGGCAACGACCGATAGTCTCTTCATGACATAGCGACGGCCTCGGGCGAATAGAATCGCCCGGGGCCGTTTCGCATCCGGTGCGATGTATGCACTTTCCTCAGTGAATGCAGCGATCAGTCACCGACCGATACCTCCCTCCGGACCGCGAAGCGTTCGTCGCGGCTGAGCCGCCGACCGGACGCATCATCGTGATCGCTCCTACGCGCGCCGCGTGTGAGACAATAGAGCTGGCGCTCGGCCTGCGGATCCCGACGACTCTCGAGAAGCAGCACGGCCACGAGATTCGCGAGCTCGCGGCAGCCGGGAAGGGGTTCGGGATAGTCGCCGGCACGGGCACCGGCAAGACGCTCTCCATTCGCCCGATCGCCGAGACGATCCTCGGCACCGACGTTCTTAAAACCGGAGTGGTGAATCGCGAGCGCGAGGCGACACCGGAGACGCCGAGCTGGAACGTGATCGTGGTCACGACCGGAATCGCGCGCCGCTGGTTCCAGGACGGCGACATTCTCCCGTCGGACACGCTCGTCGTGGACGAGATCCACCAGACATCAGCGGAGCTGGAGCTGTGTCTCGCGCTCGGAAAGCGAGTCGGGTGCCGGTTCATCTGGCTCTCCGCGACTGTCGATCCGACGTTCTATGCGCGTTATCTCAACGCGGCCGCTGTGCTCGAGACATCGGCATTCGATCCATCGAAAGCGGCCGACGTGAAGATCGTGCGCAAGGATCCGCGGACATTTCTCGATGACCGGTTCCTGCAGGCGGTAGTGAAGGAGCGGCGTGGGGTCGGGATGTTCCTCCCGACTCGTGCAGGAGTCGAAGAGGCGGCGGAGCTGGTGGGAGATCGTTTTCCCCGAATCAACAGCGCGTTCTATCATGGTGGCGAGCCGATCAGGGTGATTCGCCCATTCCTCGAGGGCGAGGAAAAGAAGCCGTATTTCCTGGCGATGACAGCGGCTGGTCAGAGCGCGCTCAACGTCCAGGGTCTCGACACCGTGGTCATCGACGACACCCGCTTCAGCAACGTGATCGAGCGCGGCAAGAACGTGCTCACCAGGGTCCACCTCGGCGCCAATGAGATCCTCCAGATGGCCGGGCGTGTACACGGCCGCGTCGCCGGCGGCCGAGTGTTCATTCTGTCTGATCGGGATATTCACTTCTCGTCGCTCAGGCCGACGGCTCCGGAGTTCCAACTGGCGGGAGACTCGGAACGCGTTGCGATGACGTGTGCCGACCTCGGGGTCGCCGCCGACCAGCTCGAGCTACCTGTCCCCCTCGATCGCGTCGCCTACCGCAAAGCGGTAACGCTGCTCGAGCAGCGGGGCATCATCGAAAACGGCAGGCTGTCGCGCTACGGCAAATCGGTCGAAGCGATGCCGGTAGACCGGCCATGGGCGGAGCTCCTCGTCAACGCCGAGGACGAGCTGATTCCTTACCTGGCGGTGATGAGCTCGATCGAGTCGCTTCACCGAATGACGCGAGAGGAACGGGATCTCTCGGGCGTCATCGTTCCGGGCAGCGACAACCTCACCGCCTACAACCTGTACGCCGAAGCGTATGCGCACTGCGGGTACATCGGCGAGGTGTACGGACTGCCGCGGCATCTTTTTGACGAGAGCATCGAGGGTTGGGCAGAGCAGCGCGGCGTCCTGGTGAAGGCAATTGAGGACGCAGCCCTGGCAGCGGCGAGCATCTACCGCGCCCTCGGCATGGAGCTGCCGACGAAAATGGTGAATGCGCGCGATCACATCTATCGGAAGTTCGCGGAGCTGCTCGCGCAGTACATGCCATTCGACCTCGTCATCAACGAACAAACGGCGGACGGAACCGAGGCACGCGTATCGAAGACGAGCGTGGCGGGCAGCTGGGGCGCGATCGCAGGCGATCTCCGATACTTCGCCGATCGTTCCGGCGTTCCGCGCGCGGCGATCGAAGGGACGCAAGTTCCGATGGAGATGATCTACCGTTACGCCACGCGCGGCAAGGTCGAAGTGGTCTACGACCCGCGACGAAAGCACGGTCCGCTCGTGCTGAAGCGATCGCTTGATTATTTCGGCTTCGAGCTCGAGAGCGAGCTGGACACGGTAGAAGAGTTCCCGCCCGAACTGGCGACGGAAGCGCGGCACGTGCTCGCGGAAGCGCTGGCACGCAACGAGGCGCGGCACTTCGCGGTGAAGAAAAACCGCGAGGCGATCGAGGAAATTCGCGAAGCCTATAAGCGATCAGGCGGCGAAACGAAGCGCCTCGGCATGCCGGAGCTCACCGCGCTATATGAGCAGCAGCTGGCCCAGGTCAGCTCGATGAACGAATTCCAGTCAGCCAGACTTGCTGTGGATCTCGACAGCTTCATTCCCGTGAAGGTTCGGGAGAGACTGGATCGTCTCCCCGATCAGGTGACGGTTCGTGATCGTGAGGTCGAGATCGACTACGACGTGGAGGAGCGCGATGGCGAGCGTCGTGGCGTAGCCAGGCTTCGTCTTCCGGAGAAAGTCGCCCGCACGCTCACGGCGGCCGAAATTCCAGATCTCGATCGCCCGGTGCGATTCGTCGTGCTCCGCGGTCAGCGCGGCGCTGTGCGAGCCGACACGCTCGAAGACCTCCAGGAGCGTCTGGCCCAGCCGTGGTCGCCTGACGAAGTGGAAGAGACTCAGGACGATCGCACCATGTTGTCACAGGCCGAAAGTGAGGTCCGGCGGATCGCGGGCGAGTTTCGGCAGCATCGGAGAGGTGGCGATCACCGGCATGGTGCGCGACACGGATCTCGCGGCGGACCACGCCCTGGCGCGCGTGGACGGGGCGGCTCCAAGGACGGCGGACGCGCACGCGGTCCCGGCAAAGGCTCGGACCCCCGACGCCGGCGCCGTGGCCGCTAGCAGCGACGCGGACTGGCGCCGATTGGCATCGCTCGTATAATCCGCGCATGCCAGCACGACACTTCGCCACGCATTTCAGCGAGCATCGGAACGTCATCGATGCATGCATTGCCTCGCTTCAGCCCGCATCGGATGCCGCGGCCGAGGCCATCATCTCCTCCCTCGGCCGCGGCGGAAAAATTCTTGCCTTCGGGAACGGAGGCAGCGCGACCCAGGCCAGCCACCTCGTCGAAGAGCTTATCGGGCGGTTCAAGGAGACGCGAAAGCCGCTGCCCGCGATCTCGCTCGTCGGCGACTCGGGTGTCGTCACGTGCATCGCCAACGACTTCGGCTATGGCGCCGTGTTTGAGCGTCAGGTGGAGGCGCTTGCGATAATGGGAGATGCCGCCGTCGGAATCACGACCAGCGGCCGTTCCGAGAACGTGTTGCGTGGTCTCAAAGCCGCGAAGGACAAGGGCGCGATAACGATCGCGCTATGCGGGGCGAATGGGCTCAAGGATGCCGAAGCCGATCATGTCGTCGCGGTGCCGAGTGAAGAGGGCGCTTTCATCCAGGAAGTTCACCTGATGCTGCTTCACGTCTGGTGCACGGCAGTCGACGCGACGATCAAAGCAGGTGGACTCTAGCCGGGCCCTTATACCAGACTCAGTCTGGGCCTCTCCTCGGAGAACGCGAGAGCATCTTCGCGATAGGAGAGCCATCCGGTCGTTTCGTCAGCGACCAGCTCCACTTCGGTGCCGAGGGGAAGCGTGAGATTCGGGACCTCGTGGCCGGCGGGGAAATCCATGATGATCGGCACCTCGAGATCGGACACGAGATCGAGAAGGAAATCCTCGAACTCGTCCTCTTCCGATCGATCGAGCGAAAGTTGGCCGAAGACGATGCCACGAACATCACGAAGCAATCCCGAGGCGCGAAGATGCAGGAGCCGTTCGTCCGCTACGGACATTGGATCGCGCGTCTCTTCCAGGAATAGAATCGCATCGCGGGTATCGATCTCGTACGGAGTGCCGATCGTCTGCTGCACCAGAGAGAGATTTCCGCCCGTGAGTCGACCCACAGCTCTGCCCGCGCGTACGGCGCGCGCACTCCCACGCCCGATCTCGGTCTCGGGGCGCGGCGTCGACAGCGCGGTCAGAAGAGAGAGGACTGTTGGATCGTTTCCGCCCGGGAAGAGATCGTCGAGTGTCGGACCGTGGAAGACGCGCAGCTGCGCGCGGCGCATCAGCCAGAGATGTAGCGCCGTGAGGTCAGAGTATCCCACAAACAATTTGGGATTCCTGCGGAACGCATCGGGGTCGAGGTAGGGAAGGATTCTCACCGTTCCGTAGCCACCGGTCGCGGCGATGACCGCTTTGACATCGGGGTTTTGCCAGACGCGCATCAGGTTTTCGGCCCGGCGCTCATCCTCGCGTTGCTGGAAGCGGCGGGGCCGGTCCACCTCGGGGCAGAGGATGATCCTGTAACCGGCATCCTCCATCGCTTTGGCTCCCCGAAAAAGCCACTCGCTGTGTGGTGCGTACGATGGGGCCACGACACCTATGGTATCGCCCTCGACCAGCGGTGCGGGGCGAATCAGGCCTGTCGGCCGAGCGATGGCGGGAGTGAATGGCGCGCTGTCGATGGGCGCCACTGTTTGTTCTGCGGGGTACGCTCCGAATGACTCGGTCATCGTCGTTTGTCGAAGCGCATTAACGGTTGGTCACTGCTAGATTCAAGGTATGTCTGACGCGTCGGGGAAGGGGCCGGGTCCGGGCGGGACCGCAACTCCCACCATAGGGAATATGCAGGCCAGCACCCCAAACGGAACCGGGGCCTCGACCTACTTTCGGAAAGGTTTCGGGTTGAAATCCGAGATACAGTCCGAACTGGATTCCGACTATACCGGCCACCTGGTAGACCTCCTGAAGGACAGGGAGTATACCCTGACCGCGGGCGATGTAACCATCCGTTTAGCGAAGGAATTCGGCTTTTGCTATGGGGTCGAGCGGGCCGTCGACTACGCCTATCAGGCCAGAAAGAAGTTCCCGGATCGTACCATCTATCTTGCCGGCGAGATCATCCATAACCCGCACGTGAATTCGAAACTTCAGGGGATGGGGATCACTTTTCTCATGCCGGAGACGGCGGGAAGCGGGAAGCGGGAGGCGGGAAGCGGGAAAATCGATTTCACCGGGGTCAAGCCCGAGGATGTCGTAATTCTCCCAGCGTTCGGGGTCACCATTCAGGACTTCGAGCTTCTGCGGCAGATCGGCTGCGTGATGGTCGACACGACGTGCGGCTCCGTGCTCAACGTCTGGAAGAGAGTTGAGAGCTACGCGCGGGACGGGTTCACCTCGCTCATTCACGGCAAGTACTACCATGAAGAGACGCGGGCGACGGCGTCTCAGGCGGAGAAGTACGAGCGGGGTCAATACCTGATCGTTCGCAACATGGACGAGGCGCAAGTGGTTTGCGATTTCATCGAAGGCCGCCTGAGCGCGCATGCCCTGGTCGAGCGCTTTGCGCACGCGACCTCTCCCAACTTTGATCCGGAGCGCGATCTCCAGCGCATAGGCGTCGCCAACCAGACCACGATGCTCGCTCGCGAATCGCTGGCCATCGGCGAGCTGGTGGGAAGATCGATGGCGCGAGCCCGCGGGGAGGAATACGCGAAGGAGAATTTCCGGACCTTCGACACGATATGCAGCGCGACCCAGGAGCGTCAGGATGCTGTGGTAGAGCTGTTGCGCGAGCCCCTCGACGTGATGGTCGTGATCGGCGGGTACAACTCGAGCAACACGATGTCACTGGCGGCTCTCTGCTCTGAAACTGTCCGCACCTTCCACGTGGAGGATGCCGACGACATCGATCCCGACTCCGGCACCATCCGCCACCGCCCGCTCGGCGCGAAGGAAGACGTCGAATCTTCCGACTGGCTTTCGCGTACGGCTCAGGTAAGGGTGGGCGTCACCGCTGGCGCCAGCACCCCCAATAACAAGATTGGCGAGGCCGTTGGCCGGATTTTCGCTACTAGGGGAATCGACCCGAAGACAATCCGTTAGAAACACCTGCGGGTTGTACCAGTTTGGCCTCGAGCGACGTCAAACTATTGGAGGATTTCGGTATCTATTGTAGCTTCTACCTGTGGCTAAACCACTGTTTAGGGGTACCGAAGGTATGGCAGCAAGGGAGAGTAAACCCAAGGAGGTTGAATGGACGTGTATGGTTCGGATACCGCCCCTGACGAAGAGGCGGCTGGTACGAGCGGTACAGAGACAACGCCTGGAGTGGGGAGCTGGTTCCAGCGCGGATCCAGCAACGAATCCGCGCTGAACGACCGGGGCATCGCAATTCCGGTCAACGCCATGCTCGCTCGCGTTCGTGAGGCGGATGCGCTCACCTTCGAAAACGAGGAAGAGAGCGAATAAGCCTTTCTTCGTCAGAGAAAAAAGGCCACCAGACAAGTCTGGTGGCCTTTTTTATTTCATCTGATCGAGCGCGAGCCGCAGAGCGGTTGCCAGTTTCGCGGCGTCGGCATCCGCCCAGAAATGCATGAAGTAGAGCCGCGGCTCTTCCCCGAGCATGTGAGAGTGGAGGGCGGTGATCGCGATCCCGTTGCTGCGAAGAATCGGAATGATCCGGTTCACTTCACCCGACAGCATCACGAAGTCGCCGGTGATCGCTGCCCAGCCACGACCCGTCGACTGGAAATTTATTGCGGTCGACACGCCCATCGACGGAGGGACGACCTCGCCGTCCATTGTGATTTTTTCGGAGCGGGGGACGCTCACCTGATAAACGCCACCACTCGCCCTTCCACCGTATCCAAGTGTCCGATGTATGAGGGCGGTATCGAGATCGAGCGGCGTGGCGGCTGTCTCGGGCGGGGGAGTCTTGGTGAGATCGAGCGCCGCTCGAATCGCAGCCGCGATCCCGACCGGCTCGCCGTGCGCGGCGATGTGGACATACATGATCCGAGGTGATTCGCGCAGGAGGTGATTGTGCACCGCGGTCTGCTGAACGCCTTTCTGCTGGAGCGCGGTGATCACGGGCGAGACCTCTGTCTCGATGAGAACGAGATCTCCCATGACCATTGCTTCGTTGGCGCCCATTCGCTTGAATGCCACCCACGACCCAAGCGCCAGCGCCGGGCGGATTCTGATTCCTTCGACCGTCACCTTGAGGTCGCTGCGCGGAAAGCTGTACTTCATCGCGCCATCGGATTGTGGTGCGCCCGATCTGCCAATCGCACTGGTTACCGCGGACCAATCATTACCCTGCGCGCTGGCGGTGCCAGCAGTGAGAAGAGCGACAGCGATTGCACAACAGAAGCATCTGGCCATGAACCCTCCGAGTTGAGTCGAGCCGGATTGCATCAATGATAGCGGTTCCCGAGCGCCGAAATTATGGCGAACTTCCGAACCTGAACGGTGGCTTCCTTTCGCCGGCCGTCTCGAGAACGATGAATCGACCACACGAGTAATGGATCCTCACGCGTTCCTCCAGAATCTCGCCGTAGTTCTCTGCGTGGCCGCGGTCGCGACAGTCGTGTTCCAGCGGCTGCACCAACCGGTCGTCTTCGGTTATCTCCTCGCCGGAATGATCATCGGCCCGCACATCCCGATTCCGTTCGTGGCGGACCCGGAGACCGTTCGCGCTCTCTCCGAGCTTGGCGTCATCCTGCTCATGTTCTCGCTCGGGCTCGAGTTCAGCATCAGAAAGCTGGTGCTGGTGAGCCAGAAGGCCGGCGCCGTCGCGTTGTTCGAGTGCAGCGTCATGGTGTCCGTCGGGTATCTCGTCGGTCAGATGCTCGGGTTCACGCGAATGGAGAGCATCTTCACCGGGGCCATCACCGGCATCTCGAGCACGACGATCATCGTGAAGGCGTTCCAGGAGCAGAAGGTGAAGGGTCGGGTGACGGAGCTCGTGTTCGGGATTCTGATCATCGAAGACCTGATCGCGATCTTCCTGCTCACGATTCTGACCACGATCTCGCGGTCGGGCGCCGTATCGCCGACCGACGTTCTTCTCACCGCGATCAGACTGACCATGTTTCTGACGGCGCTGATCGGATTCGGGATTCTGACTGTGCCGAGGGCGATCCGCGCGGTGCACAAGATTGGGATGCCCGAGACGACGCTCGTCGCGAGCATCGGCATCTGCTTCGCGGCGGCGCTACTCGCACTCTCGTTCGGCTACTCCGTGGCGCTTGGCGCCTTCATCGCGGGATCACTCGTGGCCGAGTCCGGGCACGAGATCGAGATCGAGACTCTCGTCCGCCCTGTGCGCGACATGTTCGCCGCGATTTTCTTCGTGTCTGTCGGAATGATCATCGATCCGAGAGCGCTGACCGAGCACTGGGGTGCTGTTCTCGCGCTGACCCTGGCCGTGATCATTGGAAAGGTCCTGGCAGTCACGATTGGCGCCTTCCTCGCCGGTCACGGCCGCCGCACGGCAATGAAAGCGGGAATGAGTCTCGCTCAGATCGGAGAGTTCTCCTTCATCATTGCGAGCGTTGGCGTCGCGTCGGGCGTGGTCCGCAGCTGGCTGTATGCGGTGACGATCGCGGTCTCGGCCATCACGACGCTCACGACTCCGCTCTTGATCAAGCTCTCCAACAGAGCAGCGGCATCGATCGATCACTGGCTCCCCGAGCCGATTCAAACCGTGGCAGCGTTGTACGGATCGTGGATCGAGCGCGTCCGCAACTCTCCACGCGCGCCGACCGAGCGGTCGGCGACCAATCGCATCATCCGGATCATTCTGCTCGATGGCGCGCTCATCACGGCGGTGGTGATTGGAGTCGACCTCGAGATCGACCGGCTCAGTCAAATACTGGGCAACATGACCGGCATGCCTTCGACGCGCCTGCGTTTTATGGTGGTGTTGATCGCAGGCCTGATCACAGTGCCGCTCATCTACGGCCTGATCACAAGCGCCCGCGCTCTCGGCAATCGCCTTGCGCGCCGCGCTTTCGCCGATGCGCAGAAGGGCAAGGTGGATCCCGCCGACGCTCCGAGGCGCGCTCTCGTCATCCTGGTGCAGCTCGCGGTCGTGCTCGCCGTGGGAATTCCGGTGGTGGCGATCACTCAGCCATTTCTTCCGCCCCACCAGGGCGCGTTCGTGCTGGCGCTTCTCACGCTGCTACTGCTCGTTGCCTTGTGGAGAAATGCCTCGAATCTGCAGGGACATGCGCGGGCGGGCGCGCAGATCATCGCATCTGCGTTGGCTCATCAGATGGCTTCGGTCGACGGGACCTCCGATGAGACGAAGCTGCTCGAGGATGTGAACGCCGTTCTGCCCGGACTCGGCGAGCCCGTTGCGATACGAGTCGTCCCACAGAGCATCGCGGTGGGCAAGAGCCTGGCGCAGCTCAATCTCCGTGGGGCGACAGGTGCGACGGTGTTGGCCATCAGGAGAGGCACCCAGCAGATCCCCACCCCGCTCGGCCGCGAGGTGATTCGCGCCGACGATGTGGTCGCGGTCGCCGGCGCCCGTGATGCGCTCGCGGTTGCGCGGGCGATCTTCGCTCCGGACCTCTCGCGCATCCGTGACGATATCGAGGGCGCGGAGATTCAGTCCGAGCTGGAGGCGCTGAACGACGCGCTCCTCGTAGACCAAAAGCGCACGCCGCGCAGTTTTCTGCCCTAGCTGTTCGTGGTGCGCGCCTTCTTATGGTCCATCGCGCGGGTCGGCGCGGGGTATCCTCTCCGCCGCTACGCTCGCTTGGTCGGAGCCCCTAACTACGCTCCCTCGCTCTGCTCGGTCGCGGGTCTCCTCCTCGCGCTCGCTTTGGAAAGCGGCTACGAGGACACCCCGCGCCTCCTGGGGAAGGATCCGTAAGAGCAAGCTCGTCGGAACGTGCGGGAGCGCGACGCGGCGTGCGCTTCTGATCTCCGAGCAGCGCATGCTCAGCATCCTCTGCGCACGCAATTTGTGTGGCGAGCGAAACTCGATGCGGGCTTTTCGGGATGCGCGCGGTTTGTTCGTGTCGCTGTCACGATGCGCGAAGCGCCGCGCGCCGTTAACGACTCAGTGGGAAGGAGGGTAAGGGTGTCCTCGTAGGTGACGACCCACGAGCGGCAATCGGTGCGCTGACGCCGCCTAAGAGCGCGCGACGCTTGGTTTCACTCCAATCGCTCGGACCACTGACGAGCGAGAGCCCGGAGCCGAAGAGGACACCCGCGCCCGACTGACCGGCACCGATCTCCAAAATTGCGCGATGCCGCGCCTCGCCAGACTGACGGCGACACGATCGAGCCGCACGGGAAACAAAAAGCCCGCCTCGATGCAGCGAGGCGGGCTAATTGTCGGGTGGGCCTATTCGCCCGCCGCGCGCCGGCGCTTGGTTCGCCTCGGCGTCGCGGATTTCTTCCTGCTGATTGGCACGACGCCGACTTCGGCCGCCGGCTCGAGCTCGGCCGGCACGGCGGGAACCGTGTGCGGCTGCTTGTAGACGAAGCGCTTTCCCTCGTAGTTCCGGAAGATCACTTCGTCATCGGTCATCGATTCCAGGTACTCGGGCAGGAGCGGCACCTTGCCTCCGCCACCCGGCGAGTCGATCACAAACTGCGGAACCGCGAGGCCCGAAGTCCAGCCGCGCAGCGCCTGCATGATCTCGAGACCCTTCTGCACCGTGGTGCGGAAGTGCTCACCGCCAGCCACCTGGTCGGCCATATATAGGTAGTAGGGCCGCACACGCGCCTTCAGCAGCTCGTGCATCAGCTTCATCATCACCTTGGGGTCGTCGTTGACTCCCTTGAGCAGAACCGTCTGGCAGCCGAGCGAGACTCCGGCCCTGGACAGGCGATCGAGCGCGGCTACTGCTGCCGGGGTCAGCTCGCTCGGGTGATTGAAGTGCGTGTTCATGAAGATGGGGTGGTACTTCTGCACCATCTCGCAGAATTCCGGCGTAATCCGCTCCGGAAGGTGCGATGTGATCCGGCTGCCGATGCGGATGATCTCGATGTGCGGGATCGCGCGCAGCTGCTGGAAGAGGTACTCCAGCCTCCGGTCGCTCAGCATCATCGGGTCGCCACCGCTCATGATGACGTCACGAATCTCAGTGTGCTCGCGGAGGTACTTGAACGCGGAGTCGTACTGATTGAGTGGAATCTTCTCGGGATCGCCGACCTTGCGCCGCCGCGTGCAGAAGCGGCAATAGGTGGCGCACACCGGGCTTACCAGGAACAGCGCGCGGTCAGGATACCGATGAGTGATGTTCGGCACCGGCGAGTCGCCGTCTTCATCCAGCGAATCGATCACTCCGTCGACCACGTCGAGCTCCTCGACGGTCGGAATGTACTGCTGCCACATCGGATCACCGACTTCCTTGATCTGATCGAGTGCAGCCGGAGTGATTCGCATCTGGAAGTTGTCGAAAGCCGGCTTCAGCGCCTCGACGTCGATCACGTCGTGCCCGAACTTATCCGCCAGCTTCTCGAGACTCGAGATGCTCTGATCCTTGATGATCTGTTGCCAATCGCTCATGCGAGCACCACTCCGGCCCCGTGAGGGGCGTTGTAGATGATCCGAACATCCTCGGATCGGGGCACTACTCCGGTGACGAACGACTCGACGCCGGGATCCTGCTTCAACCGAGTCCAGAAAGGCGGAGCGTCTTGGCCCACCGCTCCGTGTAGTTCTCTCCGCGCTTCGCGAGCGCGCAGTCGCAGATCTTTCGGATCAGGTCCGAGTAACCGATCGTCGCGACGCCGGCCATGCGCGCGAGTCCCGCGGTCGGCGAAATGTCCGGATTCGCGTTGACCTCGAGCAGCCATGGCCGGCCGGACTGGTCGATGCGGAAATCGCAGCGGCCATATCCTTCCCCACCTACCACGTTCCACGCCGTCCGCGCGATGGCGATGAGCTCGTTCGCAAGATCTTCGGAGAGCTCGGCGGGGCAATTCGGCTTCGCGCCGAGATCTTCGTCGCTCCCGGTCTCCCACTTGGACCGATACGAGACGATGTGCCACATCCCGCGCGGCATCTGGGCGAAATCGATCTCGGCGATCGGCATGACCTCGTCGCCGACGATGCCGACGTTCACTTCGCGGCCCGGGATGAAGCGCTGAACCAGCACCTCGTCCCAGCCCTCGAACATCGCTTCGATTCTCGCCGAGAGGGCGCGCATGCTCCGAACGACCGAGCGCTGCTCGATTCCGACGGAGGCATCCTCGGCGGCCGGTTTGCAGATCGCCGGGAATCCAACACTCGTGACCTCGTCGCCGCGCCGCACGTGGGCCCAACGTGGCACCGGGAGTCCGGCGCGGTCGAGCACTCCGTTGACGACGTTCTTTCTGAGCGTGATCGCGGTCGTCCAGCTGGAGCTTCCGGTGAAAGGAATTCCAAGAAGCTCCAGCACCGAGATGACCATCGGCTCGTATATGGCTTCTCCGTCGATGCCTTCGACGAGATTGAAGATCAGGTCGAACTTTCCCTTGCGGACGCGCTCGACCCAGCGGCCGTCGTTGCTCACGGGCACGCGCACCACCTCTGTCGCCCAATCGAGCAGCGCGCTCTCCACCGCTTCGATGGAGTCGAGCAGCTGAACCTCGGGAGTTTTCCCGAGGGCAGAAAGCCCGTCGAACAACAGGGCAATTCTCATCGTGTGTTCCTCCGCATGGTATCGGTCACGCCGATCCACTGGCGGCAAGCGCTGGCGCGCTTTGAGCTCCGCTGGACCTCGAGAGGGAGCGATCGAGATCGACTCCCTGCCGCGCTGCAGCGTATTTCAGACAGTTCTGAATGAGCTCTTCATAGCCGATCCCCGCCGCTCGCGCGGCCTTCGGCAAACACGAATTGTCCGCTGGATCTGGAAGAATTCCCGGCAGCGGGTTTACTTCGAGCACGTTTGGATTTCCGAAAGCATCGAGACGGACGTCGATTCTTGCCCAGTCTCTGCAGCCGAGCACACGGAAGGCATCGAGCGTTACTCGCTCAATAGACGCCTGAAGCTCTCGCGTGATACGCGCCGGACACTGGAAAATATCCAGCGGATTCTCGGGACGATCCCAGACGAACTTCGCATCGAAGCTGTAAATCGGGAGAGCGCCCTTCGGCAGCGATTCAAAATTCATCCCGACGATCGGCAGCACCGTCGCATCGTCGCCGTTGCCGAGCACCGCGCAGGTGAACTCCTTCCCGGGCAGATACTCCTCGACGAGAACTGCCTGCTTGTAGTTCTCGAGGAGAAACTCGGTCTGCCTGATCAGGTGGTTGCGATCGAAGCAGAGATTGCTGTCGGTGATTCCCTTGGACGATCCTTCGTGGAGCGGCTTGACGAAAAGGGGAAGATTCAGTCCATCCGCGGCGCCTTTGAGATCCTCGATCTTCTCAACGACCGCGAATCGCGGCGTCGGAATGCCGTGGAAGGTAAGCGTCTCCTTCGTCCTGGCTTTGTCGAGGCAGAGCGAGAGGGTGAAGGGATCACTTCCTGAGTATGGGATTCCGTAAAACTCGCAGATCGCCGGAACGTGGGCTTCGCGGTTCACCCCGTAAAAACCTTCGGCGATGTTGAAGACGATATCGGGCCGGATGTGCCTGAGTCTCTCCGGGAAATCCTCTTTCGCCTCCAGGCGAACGACTTTTCCCAGTCGGGAGAGGGCCGATTCAACGGCGGCGATCGTGGTGGGACTGTCCCACTCGGCGAACTCGTCCCGGGCGATCAGCTCGGAAATCGAGAGACTAACTCTTTTACTAGGAGGCTCCTCATCGGGGCGCGGAAGCTCCCCGTCTTCCTGACGGCCGCCCTCTGATGTCGGGCTGGTGAGCTCTGTTGGCTCAGGTTTTTGATTGTAGGCGAGACCGATCAGAATCATCGACACCTATGAAAAAAACTTACGCACTCGATTCATGATCACGAGTATATAAACGCTGACCATAAGGCGCAATAATTATTCCGCGTTTTCGAAAAAAAGTTTTTCGGCGAAAAAAGTTTTTTTCAGCGATCGGGAGATTTTTCTGAAGATCGGCTCGATTTGGAGAATTTCGTGAGTCGTTTGATCGAGCTCGCGGCCAGAATGCCGGCACGCTCACGGCTCCCGGCCGATGGTCTTGAGTTCGTTTTTGCTTTTAGACTTTGTGGTACACGATCCGCGCGGCCTCGCGCCGATCCTCTGCCTGATAGATCTCGAAGTCCGAGAAAAAAGCGGGAGTTTCCCTATGAAGAAGCTTCAGCATGGCGATCGCGCACCGGCGGATCTCGAGCTCGGCGCCTTCGCCGGTTCGAAGCTCCAGCATCGTCCGCCAGGCTCTCGCATTGGCCGTCACCACGATCTTTGTCTCGGTTGAGTTGGGCAGAACTCCTCTCGCGGCCTCCCGCGACATCTTCCGACGGTGGACCTTGTCGGTGACCCAGCCATAACGCTCCATCAGGTGCTCGACCAGTCGAACGTAGCTTTGCTGCGCCTGGTCAATCTGGGTTCGCCACTCGTTTTCGAGAGCTTCTACTCCGACGATCGCCGGCGGGACGACGAAGTTGGCCTCCGACTCATCGACGTATCGCTGACTGAGCTGACTATAGGCGAATCCGGCGCGATGCCTGACCAGCTCGTGGGTCAACGAGCGGCTCACTCCCTCGAGCAAGAGAGAATAGTTGGCGTGCTCGAGGACGCTTCCGTGTCCCTGCTTCTTGATGTTCTCCAGGTACTCACGCGTCGCACGGCTCGCCGGGTTCTTCTGGCTCATGTAGCAGAGACGCCCTGCAAACTCCGCGAGCCGCTCGCCATCCGTGCTCTCTCCGAGCCAGCGGACTTGCAGGTGATCGGGCTCGATGAAGACCGGACGCGCGAGGAGAGTTACTACTGGCTCGGTGTAGTACAAGCGACTCTTGGCGAAAGTGAAAACGAACTGAAGACTACCTGCCAGGGGCTGTCGGCGGGCCGGCTGCGGGCTGCGAACTTTTTCATTTCGCGGT
>DATHHC010000037.1:0-8564 GCA_035317285.1 Gemmatimonadaceae bacterium
AGCCTGTGCCGGGTCCTGGCTGATCCACTCCGTGCGGCGGTCGATCAGAGGATGCTGAGAGTTGCGCGGCGTCACCACCACCGCGCCCTGATCATCCAGCAGCTGCGCGATCGTTTCCTCCGCCGCGCGCGCGGTGGCGAACCCGCGGTCGAAGATGTCTCCCTGGCGCTCCACTTCTCCGGTGACCGACTCCACGCGAATCGTTATCCCGACGACGCCATCGGGAAGAGTGATCCTGTCCAGATGCGTGCGTATCAATCGCATCCACGCCTTGTGACTGGACGTCGATCGGGCCGGACGCACCAGGTGCTCGTAGCACTCGCGGTTGGCGAGCGAGAAGATCATCGTCATCTCGCGCGCGCATTGACCACGCGATTGAAGCTCTGTCATGATGTTTCCGACGAGAGCGTTGATGATGAAGACGAGACGCTCCGGATCCTTGAGGGTGTAATCCACCCAGTCGAGAGACGCGGCCGGCAGCGCCCGCGGCATGCTGGCGAAGATGCGGCGCGAGTCGTCGGCCCTCGACAATCTCCAGAGGCGCGCTCCCTCGGCGCCGAAACGAACTTCGATCGACTCGAGATCCAGCCTCGCCAGATCTCCGCAGCACTCCACCCCGATCCCATCGAGCATCGTCGCCAGAGCGAGCGATGGCTCGAGCACGCCGACGGGATACGGGGCGAGATACTCGCGCTCCGCACCCGGCGCGACCCTGACCAGGCCGCCATTTCCATGGCGAGCCGCGACCTCGGCCGAGACTGGAATGATGGACATGGCGGCCCTTACCTTTTTCACTCCCTTCTCGTGAAAGACGCCGAGAAGATCTCTCGCCAGAGGCTCGGCGCTCATCCCGCGCGCATCTGCCCAGACGATTCCATTCGCTCCCAGCATCACGCGCGGAGCAACCCCGAGGAGCGAAGGAACCAGTTGCTGGAGGAGCTCGTTCTCCGGCGTGATGGTGGTTGTGCCGAGGGAGAGAGCGGGAGAAACGGCGGCGGGAGTCCAAAGGCAGATGAAGGTCATTTTTCCAGCGAGGCGGGGAGCAATTATATACCGAATATATACCGAAGACAAGAATCTACGCCGAGTTTCCTCGTTTGTCGCGGACGACTGAAAAAAGCGAACGCGAGTACCCGCATCCGTGTGTAGATTCAGGAGATAGGAGGAACGACCGATGCACCCCAGGCTCGCTGAAACCATGACCTTCGTGGAAGAGAAACGCAGAGAGCTTCTTCAGAGCTTCGAAGGCGTCGATGGCGACCGGCTTTGCCGGCGGTCGCCAGCGGACGGATGGTCGGTAGCCGAGATCATCGAGCACCTGCGGCTCGTGGAATCGGGGATAGCGCGACTGATCACCAAACGCGCCGGCCAGGCGCGAGACGCGGGTCTGGGCGAAGAGAAATCGACGGCGTCGGTCATGCCGACGTTCGACCGAATCAACGCGACGCTTCAGAACGCCGCCATGCAGGCGCCGGAGACGGTGCGGCCACGCGCAAACGTCGACATCAGCGAGGCGCTGGACGGTCTCGAGAGCTCGCGCGAAGCCCTCCGCGCCGCCGTCGTCTCGGCGAGCGGACTATCACTCGGCGAGATCAAACACACTCACCCCATTCTGGGCGAGCTCGATCTCTATCAATGGCTCATCTTCGTTGGCCAGCACGAGGGCCGGCACAAGAGACAGATCGAGCGCACACTCAAATCAATTCCGTCATGAAAAGACATCCAGTCAGAACCGCGGCGCTCGCCGTGGCGTTTATCTCGCTCGCGTTCGCTACCGCCGCTGTTCGAACACCGCCGAGCGATTTGGCAGCTAAGAAGCCGATCATCACCGTCTACAAAGACCCAGGCTGCGGCTGCTGCAAGAGCTGGATCGAGCATCTCATCAAGCACGGATACCGGGTGGACGCGAAGGACACACCCAAGATGACGGAGGTCAAGCAGACGCTCGGCGTTCCCGCCGGTTTGGCGGCATGCCATACGGCGATCGTGAACGGATACCTGATCGAAGGCCACGTTCCCGCGGCCGATATCGATCGCCTCCTCAATCAGAAGCCCAGGATCGCCGGGCTCGCCGTGCCCGGAATGCCAATGGGATCTCCGGGGATGGAAGGCGGAAAGGCGCAGCACTATCAGGTGCTCACCTTCGACAAGACCGGGAAGACGACGGTGTTCGCCAGCCACTGAGCGGTACGGGGTAGCCCGAGCCCTACCCCGACCCCCCGGTTTGTACCCGGGGAGCCTACCGCTGACTGAGGGGAACTCTTGCGCCCGAGGGGATGTTTATATATACATTCCTTGTGCATAATTTCCCAACCGCAGCCAAGCCCGGACCTGCTCGCAGAAATGCCGAGTCAGCGTCGTCCCCAACGACGGTGCGGCGCGCAGCGCGCTCCGACGCTGGCCAGATTCTGGAGCTCGTATCGCAGTACGCCGCGCAGGGACTGATGCTCTCGAGAACGTTCGACCAGGTCGCCTCGCGCATCGACAGCTATGTCGTTGCGACCGATAGCGCCGGCCGCGTTATCGCCTGTGCGGCGCTCGAGGAATACTCGCCGTCGCTGGCCGAAGTGTCTTCAGTTGCAGTAGCGCCCTCGCACCATGGAAATGGGCTGGGAAGTCAGGTCGTGCTCGGTGTCGAGCGGCTGGCGCGCGCGCGGGATATCGACGAGCTGTTCGCGATGAGTCTCACCGACCACTTCTTCCTCTCGCTGTCCTACAAGGCGACGACGATCTCGCGCTACCCCGAGAAGCTGGCTCGCTACGACCTGCTGTCGAAGTCGGGCGTCGATATCGTTCCCAAGCGGTGCTTCCAGAAGGTGCTCGGAAAGACGTGGAGCGCGCCGCAGTTGGTCGAGCGGACCGCCACGGTCTCGCGGCGCAAGCGGAAAGCCGGCTGAGGGCTGCCTAGTACAGATTTGGAAGCTTGACTGGCCCCACGAATACCAAAGCAGCGGGCCGTTGGCTTCGCAGCCGATCGCTGGAAAGCTTTCATACTGGCGCTAGAGAAACGCGACGGACCGGGATCAGCGCGCTTCCGCGAGATCTCAGAGGAGTCCGTTAAAAACCTCACTCCGCAGCTCCAGACGCCGACGGAATAGCTCCGAGCGATTTAGCTGCAAAGCTAAGAGCCCCCTGCTTCAGTTTTGTAGTTGCCCGCTACGCGCCGCGATCCAACCCGGCAGCTACCGTTCAACTATATCAGCGAGCGCTTGCCGAATCGTCGGGTCTGAATTCCGCGACAGAGCCGAGATCGCGCGGCGTTTCAGCTGTGAATTCGGCTCGTTCTTTGCGATCCAGACCAGCTTGTCGGTCGCTCCCTTGTCGGCGAGACGCGAGTAGATGCTGATCAGTGCGCCGCGCATCTGCGTGTCCGGGGTCGGATCGTAGAGTGCCACCAGCGTAGGAGTCGTTGCTCCCGCGCGCGAGAGATACTCCAGCGCACGACGACGCGCTTCAGGCGTGAGTTTCTCGTCGCGAACGACTCCCACCAGCCACTGAACGTTATCCGTTCCGCCCAGGTCGGAGACGGAGGCAAGCACCGCTCCGCGCGAGCGGTCGCCGGTCAGGCGCGGATAGAGTGAGCGCAGAAGGACCGCGTCCTGCCCCGTGACGTAGTTGCGTCCGAGGCCACGGATTGCGACGGCGAGCAGTTCGTCAGGTAGGTCCGTGCGCTGCGCCGTGGAGCGAAGAAACTGGCGCGCGCGCGGATCGCCCGAGCCTGACAGCACTCGCATGCTCTCGCTGCCGATCCACGTGGTCATGTTTCCGCTCGCCAGTTGAATCAGCGGCTGAATGCCCGCTCCGTGATCGAGCCGCGACAGAACCGAAAGCGCCTGCTTCCGGACGTCCTGCACGTCGCCTTCGTTGGTGGCAATCTGCACGAGCGCGGAGCCAATCTTGTCGAGCTGCGGCGCGTCGCTGCGGCCCAGGCCCGACAGCGCGGCACGGCGGGTCTCCAATGGGCGATTCTGATCGCGTCCGATCTCCAGAAGTCGCGATGTCGCATCGACGTTTTCGCCGAGGAGAGCGGCGAAGATCGCGTCGCGCCCAACTCGCCCGTCGGCTCGTGAGGCAACGCCCAGGAGATAGTCGGCTGCATCGGCGGCAGTCACGGTACCAAGGTTCGTGACGCCGGCGTCGACAGCGGACGAAGGTGCGCCGGCGAACGTGCGCAGCGCCACGACGTTTTTGTCAGCGAGATCGACAACGATTCTTACTGGGCCGGCCTGGCACTGCTCCGCGGTGTTGGTCGAAAACGATCCGTAGAAATTGCCCGAGCCGGTCGAGATGTAGGTGCGGCCGTCACCGCAGACACCGGGGCGCGCCGGATAACTGAACTGAACCGATCGGCCGCCGGCAGACGCAACGCGGTTCGCGAGGGATTGCCCGAATACCGGCGAGGCCGACGCGGTAATCGCAACGAGCGATGCGACGGCGAGCCGTGAGAAGCGATTCGTCATTTGTCGATGATCTCCATTAGAAGCTTCTTCGTTCTCGGGTCGTTTTTCCGCGACAGCGCGGATATCGAGTAGCGTCTCAAATCGGGATCGGTGCCCGTGCGGGCGATGTCGAGAAGCTTGTCGGTGGCCTCCGGCTCGCTGCGCTGCGCATAGAGGTTGATCAGCTGCTCGCGGAGCGGCCGGTCACCGGCGACGTCGTACATCTTCGCCAGGTCGGCTATCGGAATCGAGGAGCGTCCGGCGTAGCGAAGGGCCATGGCGCGGACGTCGGCCGCCTCATTCTGGTTGCGGACGATCGTCAGCAGCCACTGATCGTTGTCGTTTCCGCCGACGCGCGCGGCCGCGCGAATCGCAGCCGCCTTCAGGCGCGGGCTCTCGAGCCGCGGATAAGCTGCCCTGATGTAGGCGCCGTTGTCGGGTGAATGTTCGTTGTCGATGCTGGAAAGAGCAGAGATGCGGAGATTCTCGCTCATATCGTTGCGCTCGACGATCGAGCGAAGGCTCTGCTTCGCGCGCGGGTTGTCGCTCCGGCCGAGCGCCGCGATGGCGGCGCGCTGCAGATCCTCGTTGCCGGGGGTGCGCGCCATTTCCTCGATCGTCGAGATTGCCTGATCTCCCGGCATCGCCGCGAGAAAGCGCAGGGCTTCACCGCGGACTCTGATGTCGGGATCGTTGCGAGCCGAGCCCATCACGAGATTCATCGCCTCGGCATCTGTGCGTCGGCCGAGAAGGTAGAGTGCCGCGCGCCGGAGACCGGCGGAACAGTCGTCACGCTTGGCGAGAAGACGGGCCAGAATCGGAGTAGTGGACTCGGGATCGGTCCGTGCGAGCGAGTTCAGAGCTTCGGAGCGTACGGCGAGATCTTCTCGGTCGCAGGCGCCGCCAGGTTGGGACGCGGCGGCGTTGACGACCCTCCGCGCATCCGGATCTCCCTGCGCCGCCAGCGCGCCGCGGATCCGCGTCGCCAGCACCGGGGCATCCGTCTGAAGAGACGCCTGCCGGTAGCCGCGCCCGCTGTCCTGAAGTGCCTTCAGCGCGTCGCGAAGATCGGCGGCGCCACCGAGGCGATAGAGCGCGAACGCTCGCCAGTACCGTGCATCGGAAGCATAAACCGAATTCGGGAATTTCTGGCTGATGTCGCCGAACAATCCGGCCGCGCGGCGGTACTCGCCGCGGTTCAACGCCTCGCGTGCGAGACGGTAGAGTGAATCGGCGGGATCGGACTGAGCCCATGCTTTGGGAGGATCACTGGTGATTCCAGTGAACTGGCGCTCGAAAGGCGACTGGCCCTGAACGCGTTCTATTGCGGTGGTCGCGTGGTCGAGCGCATCACGCCATGCCTTCGGCGCCATCGAGACAGAAGAGGGCATGGGACTGAACTCGAGCTCCATTGGAGCCATCGGAGTCATCGGAGCCATCGGCGCTATTGGAATCATCGGCGGCATTGGAGTCATCGGCGCCATTGGAGTCATTGGCGCCATCTCCGGCATTTCCGGCATCTCTGGCATCTCAGGCATCTCAGGCATCTCAGGCATCTCAGGCATCTGCGGCATGTCAGCCATATCAGGCATGTCGGCCATGTCGGGCATGTCGGGCATGTCAGGCATGTCGGGCATGTCGGGCATGTCCGGCATCGGCGTGTCGAAGTCCAACATGAACCGCGGCGCACGGAGATCCATGTCTATCTGCATGTCCTTCAGGGCATCGAGCCGATTCCCGAGATCAAAGAGATCAACGTCGGGCGGCGGAAGCGGCGCCCGTCTCGCCTTTGGCGCGGGGGTCGGTTGTGCGGTGCTCGGCTTGGCGCTCGTCGAAGGAGGCGTTGGTGGCGGCGTTGGGGTCGGATTCTGCGCTCCGCTCGTGTGAGCGCAGATGCTGATGGAAGCCGCGATGAGTGTTGCTTTGATCATCCTTGCCTCATTCTGAGGATTGAGTAGTTGCTACAGCGGAATTCAGACGCGAAAGAACGTCCCCCTGCTCGACTGCCTGATGGATGAGATCCAGATCGCCCCTGTTCTTATCGCCGCGCAGTCTGGCGATCTGCACGAGCACGAGCTCGAGGTCCTCGAGAAGGGAGTGAAGCTTCGGATCCTCAGCGGCCGCTGGCGAGTCGATGAGGAGGCGAGTCGTCACGAGAAGATCGCTTGCCTTGTACGCAAACGCCGCGTCCGTCTTGCCGTTCGCATCCCTGGTTGGGAGCGAGATGAGAAGTGCCGCAGCCTGGCCGAGGTACCTGTTGGTCTGATCGCGATAGGCGTCGGCGACGGCCGATGTATCGGACGGCATCGCCGGATTCACTGCCGCTGCCGGCGAAGCTGCATTCTCCGCCGGCTGTGCGCCGCGTGGGAGGTATCGACCAACGCCGATACCTATGACCAGCGCCGCGGCGGCGGCGAGCCACGGAGCGCGCGAGATGATTGTGCCGCGCGACATCGTTCCGCGCGTTGAGGAAATCGAGACGGGCGCATTGAAGTGCGCGTCCTCGATCACCGTCCACATCTCGTCGAGAGGCGGCTCCGTGGGTGTGTTGAAGTTCCGCGGCAGATCGCGGAGCACGTCGTCAATGCGTTTGTCGTCCATCATCCTACTCCTTGAAAACAGCGAGCTCTTGCCGGAGCTGCGCCCTTGCCGCGGATAGCCTGCTCTTGCACGTCCCCTCGGGGACGCCCAGGATGCCGGCGATTTCCGCGTGCGTGTATCCCTCGATGTCGTGCATTATCAGCGTCATCCGATAAGCTTCCGAAAGATTGTCCACCGCCCGCGCGATGCATTCCTTGAGGTCCGGCTCCGCTTCCGCAGCGCTCGCCTCGATTGAACGCGCCTCATCGAGCTCCACTTCACGTGCGAACCGCAGGTCGGTTCGCCTCGCATTCGAGACTATGGTCACTACGATCCGGTGCAGCCACGTCGAGAAAGCGGCATCCCCGCGAAACTGCGACAGCCTCGAGAACGCGCGAATGAACGTATCCTGCGTGAACTCCCTGGCCTTCTCCGCATCCCCGCTCAGCCGATACGCCAGCGAGTACACGCGGGGCGCGTGCGTGTCGTACAGCGTACGCCCGGCCAACCGATCCCCCGCGATGACCAGGGCGATGAGCTGTGTCTCGTTCACGCGGTGAGTGAGCTGCCGCTGATCTTGGTCGCGACCATTTTCTGTAAGGTTCGACACGGGAAATGGCATAAGCGTTCGGTCAGGGTTTTGAACTGAACTGAACGGGCGAGAGGCGCTGGTAGCGTAGGTGCCAGTTTGTCAGTTCACTACGCCGGGACTGTGCTGGCGGGTTCAGGGTACAGTCAACTGCAACTGAACGCGATCCGATATCTGGCGACTGCAAACCGGGGAAAAGAATGCGATCCGAGATCTGAGCAACCCAAGATACCAGAGCTTAGTAACCGCGCTTTCGACGCATCTCGGTAGCGTTATGGTGCAGGCGTTGGGTTGTAACAGGAGGGCGCCGGAACGGTCGGAGCGCGGTGACTAAACCCTCAGATCTGTGCCTCTCAGATCTCGGATCACATTCTTTTCGGTGGGTCCCTCTCAGTAACCAGTTTAGTTCGCAAATGTCGGATCCCGTTCAGTTCGTAGTTGCAGTTGCTCGTTTTGTTGCTGTTGTCACCCCTCGCCTATCCACGAGCCCCGCCTCTATCGACATGCGTAGATCATGTGGAGTGACGGGCACCGGAATATCCGCGCTCCGATTCCACCCGAGCGACTGGGCGGACACCCGAACCATCACCTCCTGCGCCTCGGCGGGATCGCCGAATGGCGTCTTTCGCCAGCGGTAGCTCTCGCGCAGGATCTGCGACGTCATGCGGAGGCTCGCCATCGATGCGTGCGATGTGAGAGTGACCAGCGCGCCACCTCCTTCGTGCGCGGCGCGGGAGAGGCGCACCGTCTCGGTGCCCTCGGGCTCCAGGCCCGCGATCACGACGAGCGCGAATCCTCCGCAGCGAAGAAGCTCCTCCGCCCCACGAAGTCCGTGCTTTCGATTGCGCGGGCGCACGAGGATCGGGCCCTCTTCCCAGAATGGACCGGCGACGGTGCCGAGCCCATCGATCCAGACGGCCCTCTCACCCTGGGCGACGGTGGTGTGACACGCAGCT
>DATHHC010000038.1:0-2238 GCA_035317285.1 Gemmatimonadaceae bacterium
TGGAACCCGGCGAGTCCCGTTTTCATCGTCGAGTCGACCGGTGCTCGCACGCTCTGCATCCCCTCGGTCTTTATCGGATACAACGGAGAAGCCCTCGATGAAATGACTCCGTTGCTCAGAAGCTCGGATGTGCTTTCACAGAAATCGGTCGAGCTCCTCGAGCTGCTTGGCGACAAAGGA
Source organism: Gemmatimonadaceae bacterium (assembly GCA_035317285.1). Taxonomy (GTDB): domain Bacteria; phylum Gemmatimonadota; class Gemmatimonadetes; order Gemmatimonadales; family Gemmatimonadaceae; genus UBA4720. Next base: position 181 of record DATHHC010000038.1, read on the forward strand.
GTGCAGCGCGTCTTCACGACGCTCGGACCCGAGCAGGAGTACTTCCTCATCGACCGCGCGCACTTCGCGCTTCGCCCCGATCTCGTGATGGGCGCGCGCACTCTTATGGGCGCCCCTCCCCCGCGCGGGCAGCAGCTCGAAGACCACTACTTCGGCGGAATCCCGGAGCGCATCCAGGGCTGCATCGCCGAAGCCGAGTTCGAGCTGTACAAGCTCGGAGTGCCCATTACAACTCGGCACAATGAAGTCGCACCCTGCCAGTTCGAGATGGCGCCGTATTTCGAGGAGACCGACCTCGCAGTCGATCACAACATGCTCGTGATGGCGACGCTCAGACGCGTCGCGCTGAGACACGGGTTACAGGCGCTGCTCCACGAGAAGCCCTTCGCGGGCATCAATGGCTCGGGGAAACATTGCAACTGGTCGATGTCGGTGATTGCGGACTCGCCGGAGCTCGATGGCCTGAACCTCCTCAAGCCCGGAAAGACACCTCACCACAACATTCGCTTCCTTGTCTTCCTCGCCGCCGTGCTGAGGGGAGTCCACAAGCACTCAGGCCTTCTCCGCGCGGGAATCGCCACCTCGGGCAACGAACACCGACTCGGCGCCAACGAAGCTCCGCCCGCAATCATCTCCGTCTTCATGGGGGAGATGCTCACCAAGGTCATCGAAGAGATCGCCGCCGGAAAGAGCTCCGGATCCGCCGAGCAGGAGATGATCAAGCTCGGAGTAGCAAAGCTCCCGGAAGTCGCGCGCGACAACACCGATCGCAATCGCACTTCTCCATTCGCGTTCACCGGTCAGAAGTTCGAGTTCCGTGCAGTTGGATCCTCGGCGTCGATCGCGTTCCCGGTCGCGCTGCTGAACACTGTCGTCGCAGAATCGATCGGCGAGATCACGGCCTCGCTACGCGAGACTCTCAAGAAGACCAAGTCTGTGGACGACGCGGTGCTCAAGGTCGTTCGCGAGGTATTCAAGGAGACATCGGCCATTCGCTTCGAGGGCAACAACTATTCGGAGGAATGGGTCGTTGAAGCCAAAAAGCGCGGACTCCCGAACCTGCGCCGGACCCCCGAGGCACTCAAGGAGCTCGTGTCCAAGCAGTCGCGCGGAATTCTCACCAAGCTCGGCGTTCTCACGAAGGAGGAGCTGGAGTCCCGGTATCACGTTCGCGTGGAGCGCTACGTGAAGGACATGCTCATCGAGATGCACACGATGCGCGAGATGGTCGACACGATGGTGGTCCCCGCCGCGTACGGCTCCCTCGGTCTTCTTTCCAAGTCGGCTGCACAAGCGAAGGCGGCCGGTGTCGCCGTGATTCCGCAGCTAGCAACCGCGAATCAGGTGGGCGAGTTGGTGCAGGAGCTCCAGGAATTTCGCGAGGACCTGAGCGACGTCATCGCTCGAGCGGAAGCGAAGCACGATGACCCAGCCGGCCAGGCGGAGATGCTCACCTCGGAAGGGGCCGATACGATGGCGGAAGTGCGCAAAGTCTGCGATGCCCTGGAGCTGATTGTCGGGGACGATTACTGGCCGCTGCCCAAGTACCGGGAGATGCTCTTCCCTGTGTAGCTAAGCATGAAGGAACGCGCCTGACTATTTTCAGCGAATGGCGCCTCCCTCTTCTGACTCACCCGAGTCGGCGACAACAACCTGTCCGTCCTGTGGCTCTGCAGCTAGCGGCCACTACTGCGCGAACTGTGGCGCCCCACTGGCGGGTGCCACCTGCGCATCCTGCGCGGCTCCTCTGAGCGCTGGCGCCAAATTCTGTCACCGTTGCGGCACCCCGGTAGGAGCCGGTCCCCTGTCCACTCGGGAATCGAGAACGAACACCCTTCCGTGGATAGTCGCTGCGCTGGCCCTTCTTACTCTCTTCGCAATGGCTGCCGGTCGTGGCTTCAACGCCCGTCGTGGCAGCACCGTTGACGGTTCACAAAATGCGTTGCCACAAGCTGGACTCGACGATCGTGGGGCTCCCGCCGATGACCAATCGGCCGGAATGCGCGCCCCCGATATCTCGAGCCTGTCGCCGCAGGAGCGCGCCGATCGTCTTTACAA
>DATHHC010000039.1:0-3103 GCA_035317285.1 Gemmatimonadaceae bacterium
ACCTTGCGGTCGATATTCCCGCCGGCCCGCACCTGCGCGAAATCGCGAATGCGGCGCAGCAGGCGGTTGGCGACGCGCGGCGTTCCGCGCGATCTCTTGGCGATCTCTCTCGCACCGTCCTCGTCGATCTCCACCTGCATCACTTCTGCGGTGCGGTGGACGATCTGCTCGAGATCAGTTGGCGGATAGAAGTTGAGCCGCATCTCGATCCCGAATCGCGCACGCATGGGCGGCGTGAGCATTCCCAGGCGGGTGGTTGCGCCGATCAGCGTGAACTTCTCGATCGGCATGACGATCGTCTGCGCCTTGGGTCCTTCGGAAAGACGGATGTCGATGCGGTAATCCTCCATCGCAGGATAGAGGAACTCCTCGATGATCGGCCTCAGGCGATGAATCTCGTCGATGAAGAGGATATCCCCTTCGCGGAGATTGGTGAGCGTGCCGACCAGGTCGCCCGGCTTTTCGAGTGCCGGCCCCGACGTGTTTCGAATATTGACGCCGAGCTCGCGCGCAATTAGCTCAGCAAGAGTGGTCTTGCCGAGGCCGGGTGGGCCGAAGAAAAGCGTGTGGTCGAGCGGCTCCCGGCGCGCAAGCGCGGCGTCAATATAAATGCGGAGCGATTCCTTCACGCGGTCCTGCCCGATGAACTCGGACAGGCGCTGAGGCCGGAGCGAGAGCTCTACTACGCTCTCGTCCGGGATTATCTCAGGAGTGGTTATTTCGGCGCGGGACATTGGCGATTAATCTGCCCTCGGGACCAGCGGGTTGATCTGGAGGATAATACTGTAGCGATCCCCCGTGGCCGCGCCATATCGCGGAGCCAGAGATTTCCTGCCTTCGGCTCTTATTGCGTTCGGGGAGGATCGCCAATCAAACGGTGAAAGGACTGGGCGTGCGGAAGCTCGATCATTCCGCCCGGCGTCGTGTCTCTACCCGAGCCCACCAAAGAATTCGATGACGTGAGGTTTCCGTCGAATGTCTCGACCCGACCGTCATCGAAACTGGTCACGAGATGAATCTTGTTTCCCGTTACCACCCCGGTCGTGCTGGTCGATCCGCAAGCGAGAGCTTCGCCGCACCAACTTCCCTGGCCAGATATGGCTGACCCGTTCAGCGCGAGTTGTATCTGGAGAGAGTTCCCAGCAGGGGAACCGTCCTGCTCCCACAGGCCAACAATCAACTGCGGGCTGATCGAATCCGAACATCCGTTCGCGGCTACTGCCAACAACAACACCGACGTCACTGACATCAACAGGCGCATGACTACCTCCGGAACAGGGTCTGCCCACGTTTTCAGTCTAGACCGATGCGCAGAGGATGGCCAGAGCGGGTGTGGTTGTCCGACCTAATGCATGTACGCGTCCCGGAATGCTTCGAGCTCTGCTGGGGCCGCATCTGTGACGGCCCAATAACTCAGCCCGCCACTGGCCCAGTGGAGCAGGCTGTGACCTCTCACCTCGAACGAGCCGTCACGTGGCTCGCCGCTCGTGGTGCGCCAGACGAATACGTTGATCTTGTGCAGCCGGCGCCCGTAGACGAGAACCGCGGCGGAGTGACCATCGACGTAGTCGAGCCTTCCGCCGAGCAGCGGAAATCCCTTGTCGGTGAGATCGACCACCGGTGGGGCAATGTCCGTCTTCCCGGCGAACCACGGCTTCACTGTGTGCCTGTCCGTCGATACTACGTCGAGGAGATGGTCGGGCAGGAGCGAGCGAACGTGCGCATCGACCAGCTCGTTCGTTGTTCCACTCGCGCCGGCCGTAAAGTTACCGAACGGCCGCAACGAAGCGGCGCCCCATCCTATGATTGCCGCGAACAAGAAGCCAGCGGCCATGCGCCACTGGTACAATCTCCTGACACGACTTCCGGAAGGTGCCGAGAACGTATGGTGTGGCGAAGCCTCCTGATCCGCCTTTCTCGCCTCCTCTCGCGCCCACGCCTTGAGCGACGCTGGCGCCTCGTAAACCGGAAGTGACTCGGCCATTGCTTTATGAAGGTCTGGAAGTTCACTCATGCGACATCTCCGAAGTCGACGACATCATGCAGCAGCCCGGCAAGGCGTGAGCGAGCCCTCGACAGGCGCGACATGACGGTTCCAACGGGAACCTGCGTGACAGAAGCAATTTCCGCGTACGACAAATCCTGAAGCTCCCGCAGCACGATGGCTTCGCGCAGCAGAGGCGGAAGTTGTTCGAGTGCGTCGCGAACGCGCTGCTGCACCTGAAGTCGTGACGTGGCAGTGTCGGGTTGGTCGCGATCGTCAACCAACTGTGGTCCGGCGGTATCGATCGAAATCACGTCTGCACCTCGGTGATCCGTTCCGTACGCGGTGAAGCACACCCGGCGGACGATCGTGAGAAACCACGCACGGGCGTCGTCGTCGCGCAGGGTCGGGAAGTAGCGGACGGCGCGCAGAACGGCTTCCTGAACCGCGTCTTCCGCGTCGGCTTTGTTGCCGGTGAGATACATGGCCAGCGTGAACCCCGCCGACAAATGAGGGAGCACGATGCGCTCGAATCGCCCGGGTGTCGGCGCCTCCGCCTTCTTCACGTCGATGCTGTCGACGCGGTTCGTCACGGCAAGTACCTGCGCGTGATCATCGAGTCACCACAATCTTTCCCTGCATCGTTGGGTGCAGCGAGCAGAAATACGCAAACTCGCCGCTCTCTTTGAAATCAACCGAATACACTCCCTTCGTATCCAGAAGCGGAGATCCACGGAACCGGTTGTCTGAGCTCTGAATTTTGTGCGGCACGTCGTCGTTGTTCCGCCACGTCACTTTGGACCCCGCTGAGAGCTTAACTATCTTCGGCGTGAACGCGAAGTTCGCAATGCTTATATCGCCGGCTCCTGAGATTGCGGCGACGGATGCAGTTCCGCCAGCCGCCGCCGGAGCAGCCGTGGAAGCGTGCGCCCGCGCCGCGGCTTCGCCGGCCGCGAATGCCGCATCGGGCGAATTCCCCGAAAGAGTGTGGTCGACCACGGCCAGATGTCGGTTAGACGGAAGATAGTGGACCTCACGCACGCCGAGCACGTCGCGCAGCTGGCCGGCAGGTACAACCATGGGGCCGGGTGACGGGGCGGTTCCCGGCCGCGGCTGCGG
>DATHHC010000040.1:0-10076 GCA_035317285.1 Gemmatimonadaceae bacterium
CTCGCACCGACGATCGCACCGGTGACTGCCGGCCAGGCCAGCGTCCACGCGAGGGCGACCGCCGCCACGGTCGTCTGGTGGCGCACCGCGATCGGTTTCAGCGAGTCGCGCAAAGCGATGTTCTTCTCCAGCCTCGGCGTCTGGAAGTTCTCCGAGTGCTTCCGCCAGTCGTCGTCGGCCATCTTCTTCACGCGTTCCACCGAGAAAGTGTCGGTGAGAATGCCCGCCTGCATGGGACTGTAGACGATCACGCCCGTGCGATGCGAGTTGCACCACGGAATCTCTGCCGCGGCGGCGTCGCGTCTGATCAGCGACAGCGGCGGCTGAAGCGAGTCGACGTGGCGGATCGCTTCGCATTTCCGGAGGAGCGAGCTGTCGAAGTTGGAGACGCCAATCGCGCGAGCCTTGCCCTCCTCGACCAGTTGCTCCATGGTCCGCCACGATTCCTCGACGGGAACGCCGAAGTCGTCGGGGCGATGGAATTGAAAGAGGTCGATGCGCTCGACGCCGAGCCGGCGGAGGGATGCCTCGCACTCGCGTCGAATGGATTTTGGGGCGAGCGTGCGCGTGGCGTCCTTCATGGGATCCTTCTCGTCCCACACGAGACCGCACTTGGTGAACACGTAGGGCCGCTCGCCAGCGTTGCGTCCGCGCAGCATTCGGCCGACGACCTCTTCCGAGTGTCCGAGCCCATAGACGGCCGCGGTATCGATCCAGTTGACACCGCGCTCGAGCGCGTGATTCATCGCGGCAAGGGATTCTTCGTCGTCCTGCGGCCCCCACCCGTACGCCCAGCCTCCACCGCCCGTCGCCCAGGCCCCGAATCCGACGCGGGTGATCTCCATGTCGGTGGTGCCTAGCTGTCTGACGGGAAGAGCAGTGACCATGAGAGGGACTCCTGAGCCTGGTTGGCGGTTGTGGGACCGCGATACAGTGCCATACTCGTGCCCGTGAATATGCCCCTTCGATTTGGGCCTCGACAGTTCGGCGCGACGCAAATTAGAATACCAGTGTGATCGAGACCCTTTCGGTATCACGATTGACAGGCGGTGGGCGATGGAAACTGTGATCGATTCGCGCGAGCTGGAAACGCCGCGCAAAACGGAGACGTGGCCGCGACTCAGTCTCGACGAGTGGGCGCCGAGCCAAACGACGCTTCATCGCTGGACGCAGATGGTCGGCAAGACGCGTCTGGCGCTGGCGCCGATGCAGAACCATTGGTGGCAGGTCGTGCTCTATGTTACCGAGCGTGGACTCACGACATCGCCGATACCATTTGACGACCGCACGTTCGACGTCAGCTTCGATTTCACCAACCACAAATTGATCGCGCGAACGAGCGACGGGGACAGCCGAACGCTCCCGCTGGTCGCGCAGTCGGTCGCCGATTTCTACGCCGCGTACATGTCGATGCTCCACTCGCTGGGCATCGTAGTGAAGATCAAGCCTGTACCGATGGAGATGATGGATGCGATGCCGTTCACCGAGGATCGAACACACGCATCGTACGATCCGGATGCGGCGCATCGCTTCTGGCAGCTCCTCGTCCAGGCGGATCGCGTGCTCAAGAAGTTCCGCGCCAGGTTCATCGGCAAATCGAGCCCGTCACACTTCTGGTGGGGTGGGTTCGATCTTGCCTGCACCCGATTCTCGGGGCGGCCGGCACCGAGGCACCCGGGCGGAGTCCCCAACTGTCCGGACTACGTGATGTACGAGGGTTACTCGCACGAATGCATCAGCGCCGGCTGGTGGCCCGGCACGGCCGGGAGTCCGGTCGCGGAGCCCGCGTTCTACGCGTACTCGTACCCCGAGCCGTCTGGCTGCGACGTCGCGCCAATCCGGCCCGAGGGCGCGTACTATCACACGACGCTGCACGAATGGATTCTGCCCTATGAGGCGGTCCGCTCATCACCCAATCCCGAGGGCGCGCTGCTGGACTTTTTGCAAAGCACCTACGAGGCCGCGGCCGGTCTGGCAAAGTGGCCCCGTGCCGCGCTCGAGCGCCCAGCGGGGTGGGTGCCACCTCCTTCTGCCCGGATTTGAAGGGGCAATTTGGGTAGGCACGTCCCGTGCATTTGACGAAAGGCACGCCGACCGAGTGAACAGGAGGAAGAGATGAGAGCACGTGACATCATGACAAAGGAACCCGAATGTTGCCGCCCGACCCACACCGCGCAGGACGCGGCGCGGGTGATGCGCAACCGCGATTGCGGCTGCGTTCCGATCGTGGATGACGCGGGGAGCATTGTCGGTATTGTGACAGATCGGGATCTCGCCGTACGCGCGATCGCGACGGGCAAGGATTTCTCGACCAAGCTGGGCGAGCTGATGACGCCGGCGGCAACTTGTTGCGGGCCGGACGACGACCTCCGTGATGTCGAGCAGCAGATGGCGGAGCTTCAGATCCGACGGATTCCGATCGTCGACGCCAGCGGACGCTGCATCGGGATCATCTCACAGGCGGATATCGCTCGCGCTTCCGCGACGGATAGTCCCGTCACGGAGCAGGAGATTGCTCTCGTGGTCGAAAAGATTTCGCAGCCGGCGGGTAAGGGGCGCTCATCGATCCTCGCGGATATCGAGGTTGCGGAGCAGTTCTAAGGCTCTGACAGAACTGCAACGGCAACGGCAACTGAACACGTCGTCAGCTGGAGCCTGATAGCTCTCCGCTATCAGGCTTAGATCGTCTGGACGCAATTGGAGGCGTGACGGTAAAGGCAGTTGATTGTGCCTTGATCCGCACCCATAACGTCCCGGCGTAGTGAGCCTGATGGCTCCCAGCTGCAAAGCTCAAGCTGACGACGTGTTCAGTTGCAGTTTGCAGTTAGTTCTTGGGCGGCGCAGCAGGACCAGAGGTTGTGCCAAGCTTCTCGAGCCCGAGCATGTACACGAGCAGCCCCCCATTCGCCAGCGTCCGCTCGTACCCAGCTACCAACTGCTTCTGGTACTCATCGATCGAGAACGAGAAGAACCCCGTCGGACGCAGATCGACTATTTCCATGTCCGCGTCGAGCATCAGCAGCTTCCCGAAGCGCAGCGTTCCTCCCTTGTAGTACATGTAGGCGCCCGAGGTTGTGTCCGGTGGAACGAGCGGCGGCCTGGCCCCGATGCTCCCGAACGTCTGGACGAGCTCGTCGCCGTCGATTCTGATAGCGGTAGCGTGTCCCTCTATCGCCGGCGGCGGGAGGATCTTGATCGGGTCGAGAAAGAGATCGTTCCCCTTTACCGTCACGCCCTTCGCCTTGCTCAGATCCAGGATCTTTTCCAGGCTGAGCCCGAACGCGCGCATGAGATCGTCGCCGTTGACGCCGAGTATGCGCGTCTTCACCGGGTGAAGCCTGATGAGGCCCGCTGGCGTTACGGACAGATCGGCGGTGATTTCGAACGGAATGTCGAGAATCTTGTGCATGATTCCCGATTGGACCACTTGTGAGCCCGCGGTGCGGATTTTCAGTCGCTTGAGCGGCGCTCCCGGGTACGCGAAGATGTGGTTGTTCATCAGCGTACTCAGGTCGTTGCCATTCAGTCCGATCTCGGCGTAGTCGAGACCAATCACGAATGCGTTCTTGTCGTCGAACAGGACGGGCCCGCCCTGCAGGGACCGCATGGTGCCGCGGAGCATCCTGATGCGAAGGGCAGCGTTGGGAATGATGTAGAAGTTGACTTTGCGCATCGCCACCTGCGTGGCGCTGTCTGCCGAGCCGGAGGCCGAAGGCGCTGCGGCGGCGGCACTTGTGGGGGAGGCGCGGACGGCCGTTGTGTCGGTGGCAGGAGGAACCTTTGCGCAGGCAATCTGCGTGAACGCGAGTGCGACTGCGGCGCCCGCGGCGAGCCTCACTCCCGCTCCGATGTGGCGCTCACCCGCTGCAATCATGACCCGCGCCGCGATGCGAAGCATTCCCCGGAATGATGCCAAATCCGGCGGGGACGACTCACCACATTGCCGCCGGAGTATGCTGGCACGCCGCAGACGACAATAATCATCCCGCCAGTTTGCCCACGAGATACTGACTCGTCCTGATACCATAGGTCCAAATCACTCAAAAGAGTTGCCATTACAAGGGAAAGAGCCTCCACCGGTGCATTGGCTGGAGTCTCCAACCACTAACGATCGGCGTGTTGCGACCGCGCCAAAGGAACAAGCGTGAAGAAGCACTGCAATTTCTGCGGCGAGCCAATAACTCCTGGTGAAAAGGAGTGCAAGCAGTGCGGCTGGGACCTGACAAAGAATGCGCCGCCGTCCGCTGACCCGGGTGACAATAAGGCGCGACTCGGCGTCGTAGCGGGACTGGTCGTCGCGTTTGGGGTGATGTCGTTTCTCATCCAGGGAACCCCGGTTCCAGCCCGCGCGGCATCAAGACCTTCCGTGAACTATGACGCGCCCGAGCAAGCTGACGCGCCCGCGCCGACACCGGAAGCTCAGAGCGGCCCCGAAATGGCGATCGGCACGATTTCGACGCCGGTCGCATCGACACCCGCGGCTTCCACACCCACAGGCGCTCTGATCAGCATCAAAGTCGTCGACACCAAGGGCGCGAGCATTCAGGCGCGGGACGCACTTCAGTACACCTTTGTGGTTCCTGAAACCGACCAGAAATGCAAGCTCGTCGGCTCGACCAGGGGCGTCGGCGGATTCGGGCGCAACATTGAAGTGTTCCTGCTGACGGACGACGACTACGTCTTCTGGCATGCCAACCCGGCGGCAATCGCTGCGTCCGAGCGGGAAACGTTCAGGGGATCGGAAACGACTCTCGATTACGCGCTGCGCGGACCGGGTACCTATCACTTTGTCGTGTCGAACCAGATGTCGCCGACTGCACAGACGATGGCCGTGAGAGCAACCGTAAAGTGCGTGAGATAGTCCCGACGCTCCTTTCAAACGGCGGGGAACCACGGAACTTTCCTTGCTGTAGATGTGGCCAGGCTCCGACGAGGAAAGTGTGAACCGCATATTGATCAAGTGCCCGATAACCGGGAAAATGATCTACACCGGCTTTTCGATGGATCCCGCGACGTTCGAAGCCTCACCGATCGAGGAGATGGATCCGATCGAATGCCCGGCCTGCCATCAAATGCACCGGTGGTCGAAGAAGGACGCCCGCTTCGAGCGCGATCCGAACGAGTGATGAAAACGGATGTAGCGCGAATTTGATCTCAGCAGCGGGCTCAACCGCGATTCGCGGGACAATTCTTGCATCGAGCGTGGAGCTTTAATCAAAGCTGACCATCCTCGATGAATAACCGAAGCAAAGCCGAGGCAATCGCCGCTGCGCGCCGTGAAATTGCGCGGAGAGTAGCGCGCTTCTGCACCTCGCTCTCGCCTGAAGAATTCGAGTCGCTGCTCGACCGAATGGCGCTCATTCAGTGGAAGTACGAAGTCTTTCCGCACGCTGAGGACTCGCTGCGAATTGCGACGCTGGGATCGGTGCAGGCCGAAGCATCCACGACCCCAAGGCAGAATACGCTAAGCTGACAGCGGCTTCTCAACTGATCGAATCAAGCCTGGCCCCAGGGATGTCGAACGTGAACACGCTCCCTCCCCCCGCCCGGTCAGCGTAACTCACCGAACCGCCCTGCGCCTCGGCTAGCCGTCGCGCGATCGAGAGCCCGAGCCCCGACGCGCCTGCATCAGCGGTCGCGCCCTCCGGACGATAGAAGGAGTCAAATATTCGCTCCCGCTCGGAGACCGGAACGCCGGGCCCGCGGTCGGCGACCTGCAACGACAGCGAGCCGTTCGATTGCGTCGCCGTGATTGTGACGGGCGCACCGCGCGAGCAGCGCAGCGCGTTGTCGACGAGGTTCGTCATCACGCGCAGCGATTGCACGAAATCGAAAGTTCCGAGCAGCGCCGGCTGCGAATAGTCTATGACCGTCTCGATCCGCTTCGCCTCGGGCATTCCGGAGAACTGGCGTATCGTGGCGCCCATCAGATCCTCAGCGGTGTTGACCTCGGTGTTCATCGTGAACGCGCCGTCCTTGAGACGCGAGAGATCGAGCACGTCAGCCACCATCTTGCCAAGTCTGTCCACCTGACCGACGATGATCTCGGCGTGCCCGTGCGCGCGCGAGCCATCCACCGTGATGTCCTGGGCAAGTGCGCGTATCGCCGTAAGCGGTGTGCGCAGATCGTGCGACACCGACGCCATCAGGATGTCCTTGAGATGGCTTGCCTCTCTCAGCGCTTCAGCGTGCCGCACCTCCGCCGAGAGTGATTCGATCTCCGCCGCGTGCCTGCGCGCGCGCTCGGCTTCGGCGCGCGCTTTCGCAAGCAGGTAATTCGCTACCAGCGCGGTAGTCAGAAACGAGACCAGCGCCAGGACGTCGAGCGGCTCGTTCACGGTGAGCGTGTCGAACGGCGGCTGGAAGAAATAGTTGATCGCGAAAAGCCCGATGAAGGCGACAACGATTCCCAGCCACCGTTCCCCTCCCGCGGTGGCGCCGAGGACGATGAGGATGTACACGAACGAGGCGTGGGCCTGCTCGATGTTTGGCCTCGCGTGGCGCATGACGACGGTCGACGCAATCAGGATCCCAAACCAGAGGGCCCAGTCGATGTACCTGGTCGTCTTCGACGTCACGGCGTCAGAATGAAGCGATAGCCCACGCCCGGTTCGGTGATGACGAGTCGCGGATCGGCGGGATTTCGCTCGATCTTGCGCCGCAGGTTGGTGACGTGAACGCGCAGGTACAACCGCGCATCACCGAACGAGCGTTTCCACACAGCAGCGAAGATCTGCTGATGCGTGAACACGCGGCCCGGATCGGAGACGAGCACCGAGAGCAGCTCCCACTCGATCGGCGTCAGGCGAATGATCGAGTCGCCGCGCGTTGCGTGGCGGCGGTGGAGGTCGATCGCCAGTCCATCGGATACGAGCACGCCGAACTGCGAGCGTGGAGCGCGAGAGCGGCGCAACTGCGCCGAGACACGGGCGGCCAGCTCCTGGGTCGAGAAAGGCTTGGTGATATAGTCGTCGGCTCCGGCGTTCAGGAGCGCGACGGTATCCGATTCGCCATGACGCGCCGTGAGCACGATGATCGGTGCGGCCGTCGATGCTCGTATGCGCTTGCACACGTCCAGCCCATCGATGTCCGGAAGCCCGAGATCGAGAATGATCAGGTCGGGGTGCGAGCTGTCGACTGCATCGACGCCGGCCGTACCCGTCGATGCTTCGACAATGGCGGGATGCTGATCGCGAAGCGCGGCACTCACGGCCCGCCTGATGTCCACCTCGTCCTCGATGACGAGCAGCCGATAGTGCTCGGTCGTGACGCTCATCAGGCCGGTATCGGCAGAAGGTTGAGCGTCATTCCGTCGTTGAACACGATTTGCGCGAGCCAGCATCCGTCAGTCCGAAGGCGACAGATGAACTGTAGGAGTCGGTCACGCGTTCGGCAACGTTGGTGGGATGGAAGATAGGGAGCATGCGCGTCAACACTCCGGGGCAGTCAATCGTATGGATGAAAGAAGGTAGGATTGCAGTTCTGCTGGTCGGCGTTAAGAAACTGCTAAGATCACGTTCCCCCACTCGCACTGCGGTGCGCGGGTGCTAAACTGACACGCGAGGGGAGGCTGGTCCGAGTTCCTACGAGTGCACGAGCCAACTGAATGACGGGATTTCACTCTTCACAGAACACCGTGATGCAGCTGGGATGGTTGAGCTCGTGTTTTCTCGTAGGACTCGGATGCAGCCGCTTCCATAGCTCAGCCTGCAACCTCGGCATTGGGAACACGGGGAGCGGTGACCTGGTACTGGAGTGATCCAGGCGAGTCTGAGCGGAGATCGCGAGTGGTGATTTAACAAAAGAGCCGCCGCGTCGTCCAACGAAGTAGCCGTGCTCCAGCCCGCCTGAGTCGGCAGAGTCGAGAACCAAACTGTCACTCGACTGAAGAACCCCCAAGATCTCAAAATGTCCACGAAACTTGAAGATGATGTCCGCGTTGCGTTCGACCGAGCGATCGAAGGCGCCATCACGCCCGAAGAGCTGATGACGGCGGTCCGCGTTCTCGTGCGCAATCTCAAGAGGGAAGGGCGACCACCGGAAACTGTGATCGTCACCATCAAGGAGCTGTGCGGACTTTCGCGGTTGTCTGTTCCGTCCGACACCGACTCGAGCGTCGATTCTTCCGAGAGCCGGAAGATTTCCGACATGGTCGTAAGCGCGGCGATCGACGAGTACTATACCGGATCGAGATTGGTTGAACGGCGTCCGTGGAAAGGCTACTCGTCGGAGCTCGAGGATTTGGCAGAAACTGATGCCGATCCCATCGCACTGGCTGACTCGCGTAACGAGGGAACGGCCAGGTAGCTGGTCCAGCTACTAGAGGCATCGGCTACCTGGCCGGTCCCGACCTCTGGTATCCGCCCGACTGCGGCGACAATTTTCGAAGTGCCACGCTATCCTCGTGTTGCGAGTGACATCTTCCTCCCCGGTACTTCAATGAAACACCTAATCAGACGTCGCCTCGAGCTCTCGGCTCTTCTCTTCGCCGCGACCATTGCGGGCGCGTGCGTGCCGGCGGTTTTAAAGAGATCGGGCCCGGCACCCGCACCCGCCGGAACCAATCCATTCTTCAGCGAGAGCACGCTGCCCTTCCATGCTCCCCGTTTCGATCTGATCCGCAACGAGCACTACCAGCCCGCGCTCGAGGAAGGAATGCGGCAGGAGCTCGCCGAGATCGACGCGATCGCGAAGCAGACCGAAGCGCCGACGTTCGACAACACGATAGTGGCGATGGAGAAAACGGGCGCGCTGCTCGGGCGGACGTCGCAGACGTTCTTCGGCGTCATCGGCGCCAACACCAACGACACGCTGCAGAAGGTGCAGGACGCCGAGGCGCCAAAGCTTGCCGCGCACAACGACGCGATCTATCTGAACGACCAGCTATTTAACAGAGTGAAGAGCGTGTACGACCGGCGCGCATCGAGTGGTCTGACGCCCGAACAACAGGCTCTGACCGAGCGCTACAACCGCGACTTCGTGCGCGCGGGCGCGCAGCTCTCCGAGGCAGACAAGGTCCGCATGCGCTCCATCAACCAGGAGCTGTCGAAGCTGTCCACCGACTTTTCCAACAAGCTGCTCGCCGGAACCAAGACCGGAGCGCTGGTCGTCGACAACGTGTCGCAGCTCGACGGACTGACAGAGGCGGAGATCAGTACGGCCGCGGAAGCCGCGAAGCAGCGTGGTCTCACCGGCAAGTGGGTACTTCCGCTTCGCAACACCACGCAGCAGCCGGCGCAGGCCGAGCTCAAGAAGCGCGCTGTGCGCCAGAAGCTGTTCGAGCTTTCCACGCTGCGCACGTCGCGCGGCGACAGCAGCGACACGAAGAGCGCGATTCGTCGCATGTCCGAACTGCGCGCGGAGAAAGCGCAGCTGCTCGGCTACCCGACGTGGGCGGCGTACGCGCTCGTAACTCAGGGTGCCAAGACTCCCGAGAACGCGATCAAGCTGCTGACTGATCTCGTCCCTCCGGCAACCGCGAGAGCGCGCGCGGAAGCCGCGGACATGCAGAAGCTGATCGACTCACAGGGCGGCGGCTTCAAGCTGCAGCCGTGGGACTGGCAGTACTACTCGGAGCAGGTGAGAAAAGCGAAATACGATCTCGATGAATCGCAGATCATGCCCTACTTCGAGCTGAACAGCGTGCTCCAGAATGGAGTTTTCTTCGCCGCCAACAAGTTGTACGGACTGACCTTCAAGGAGAGGCACGACATCCCGGTTTACCATCCCGATGTGCGGGTATTCGAGGTGTTCGACGCAGACGGATCGTCGCTCGCTCTCTTCTACGCCGATTACTTCAAGCGGGACAACAAGAGCGGCGGTGCCTGGATGGACCAGTTCGTCGATCAGTCCCGCCTCACGGGATGGAAGCCGGTGGTCTACAACGTAGCGAACTTCACCAAGCCCGCGGCGGGCCAGCCGGCGCTGCTCACGTACGACGATGTGTCGACGATGTTCCACGAGTTCGGCCACGCGCTGCACGGAATGTTCTCACGCGTCGGGTACCCGACGCTGTCGGGAACGAACGTGCCGCGCGATTTCGTTGAATTCCCATCGCAGTTCAACGAGCACTGGGC
>DATHHC010000041.1:0-9785 GCA_035317285.1 Gemmatimonadaceae bacterium
GAGTGGCTGCGAATATCGCCGCCGGCTGATGCGCGGGGGCGGGCCGTGTGGCGCTAGGCGCGGATCCGTTCACGCCGCGTGTGCCTGCAACTGCAACTACGCTGCTGCCTGCTGCCCGCTTTACGCTTGACCGCTTTTCGCTGACTGCGAAGGGACCGTTCAGGCGGCGTTCCAGCCACAATCAACTGCTCGGGCGGGACACGCTGAACCCCTGACCCGCGGCCCAGGCGCTCACGTCGGATCGCCGGATCGCCGCGGCCATCAGCTCGGGGAACGCGTCGGGCGTGCAGGCAAAACACGGTACGCTGAGCGACGCGAGCACGCCGGCGATCGCGGCGTCGAACGACGGCGCGCCGGCATCGCTCAGCGCCAGCAACGCGATCAGCTGCACGCCCGAGCCGACCATCTCCCTCGTGCGCGCGATCAGACCGGTGCGATCGCCTCCTTCGTACAGATCGGAGATGAGAATCACGATCGTATCGTGCGGGGCGCGCACGAGCCCTTGCACGTAGCCAAGTGCGCGATGGATGTCGGTCCCGCCACCGAGCTGAATGCCGAATAACAGATCTACCGGATCGTCGAGATGATCCGACAGATCGACGACGGACGTGTCGAACGCCACGACGCGCGTTCGAACGGCGCGAACGGAAGCGAGCGCCGCGGCGAGCACGCCCGAGTAGACGACCGACGACGCCATCGACCCGCTCTGATCGATCAGCAGGATCACGTCCCGAAGGCTCGTGCGGCGACGGCCGTGGCCGATGAGCGTTTCCGCGATGATGGTGCGGTGCTCCGTCTGGTAGTGGCGCAGGTTGGCGCGAATCGTCCGGTGCCAGTCGATCTCCGCTGCGCGCGGGCGGCGCGTGCGCGTCGAACGACTGAGCGCGCCGGTCACCGCCTGCCTCACCGGGCTGGCGAGCCTACGCTCGAGATCCTCGACGACGCGCCGCACGACGACCCGCGCCGTCTCCTTCGTTTTCGCGGGCATCACGCCGCTGAGCGACAGCAGCGTGCCGACGAGGTGCACGTCCGGCTCGACTGAAGCGAGCAGCTCGGGCTCCAGCAGCATCCTCTGAAGGTCGAGTCGCTCCATCGCATCCTTCTGCATCACGCGCACGACCGAGGACGGAAAGTACTTTCGGATGTCGCCGAGCCAGCGCGCGACAGCCGGCGACGATGCGCCGAGCCCGCCCTTCTTTTTTCCTTCCCCGTCCTCACCGCCGTATAAAGCGGCGAGCGCCTGGTCGATCGCCAGCGCGTCCTTGTCGAGCGTCACACCCAGCGGCTCTTCGGCTTCGATCCCGAGCACGAGCCGCCACCGCCGCAACCGCTCGCTCTCCCCGGGCGCGGTCGCGAGAGAATCCATCACGCGCCACCTCCGGCCGGCCCTTCGATGCCTAGCAATCGCGCAATCGTCGGCAGAACCGCGGCTGCCCGCTCCGCGTTGAACGACATCGCGTCCTCCTTCATGCTCACGACGGAGACGACACCGGTCCCCGATCGAGCACGCTCGCCGAGCCGGCGGCGCTCGGGCGCCGAGAAGGTGGCGACGGTCCGCCGCAGCAGCGGCAGCACGGCGGAGAATGCGTCGCTCGAGAGTCCGCTCAACCAGCCGTCGAGAATCGCCCACAGCGCGGCGTCGTGCACCAACACGGTTCCGCTGTCGCGCAGAAATCCCTCGACCCACGCGGCGCCGATCGCCGGGTCGCTCCCGCGCGACAACGCCGCGCTCCAGTGCCGGCCCGCATCGTCAGTCGTGATTTCGCTCGCGTCGAGTAGCAGGCGCGCCACTCGTCCGGCGACGAGACCATGGACGTTGCCCAGCGCCAGGACCCGGCGCAGCGCCTCACGCCATGATGTGAGCAGGGCAGCGTCGCTCGACCGCGTCAGCGCTTCGTTTACGGCGACGACGTGCGCGAACATCGCCGCTGCTGCATCGTCGTCGAGTGAACCGCAGGCGGCCGGAAGTCCCGCCGAAATGCGCGCCACCATTCCGGCGACGACGTGCGCCAGCAAGCCGCGGTCGGTGCCTCGAACGTCGCCGTATCGAAGCGTTCGCGCTACGGGCGGTAGCGCGGCGCAGAGCTGCGCAAAGTCGCCCGACACCGCGGCGAGCGCATCGAGGCGCGCGATCGCCAGGCGCGCCGCCTGGGGTACGTCGGCGACGAGCAGCCGGCCGAGCAGCGCGGCGATCGCGGGAAGGTCCGGCGCTTCGTTCGCCAAGTGGCCTGCTCGCGCTACGGCAGCGTCGGCGACTGTGTTCCCCCAAATGGCCGCCTCGATCACCGCCACCGCGAGCTCCGGCGCCCACACGATGCGCCAGACCTCCTTGAACGTGCCGGCGCCGGTGCTGCGCTCTGCTCGGCCCCAGTCTACGCCGAGGAGCGACAGCCGGTGGAGCAGCACACTGCGCTCCCGATCGAACGCCTGCCGGAGGTCGAGCTCGAGCAGCTTCTCGCTCGCCTGCGGCGCCAGACGCAGTCGCTTCTGATCGCGGGCGAGCGATTCCTGGAGTGGAACCATCGGCGTCCCATCCGGAACCGTGCCCAGCGCGTCTCCGATGACGAGCCGGGAGCGGATGAGCGCCAACGGCGTCGAATCACCGTTGAGAAACGCCGAGAGCGCGCTCTCGGAGAGCTCCGGCAGACCGGGCACGGCTCGTCCACGAAGCGCGGCAAGCGTGCTCGCGAGGCGCACCGCGTCGATCGTCTGCGCGGGCGACGCATCGATCCCCTCGTCGCGAAGCACGCGTCCGACGCGCGTCATCCAGTGAATCGCCGAGTCCGGCGTCGCGCCGTGCTCCCACAGATGTGCGTACCATCCCGGCGAGGCCACACCGGCACCGTATCCGCTCTCGCGCGCGAGTCGCGCCGGGCTCCAGGGAATCCATGTCGAGCGGATTTTGACTTTCGGCATCCCCTTTAACGTTTCTGCATCGGCCTTCACCGCCACCTCGGCAACCAGTGCCGGCGCATGCCACGCGCCACAGATGACGGCGATGCGTTCGTGACCATCGCGCTTCGCCTGGCGGATCGCCTGGCGCATCCACGCCTCGCGCTGCTCTTCGCGTAGCTGCTCGCGGGCATCGCGTGCGTCGCCGCCGGCGCCGTTATCGAGTCCTTCACGAAGCGCGGTCATCACCTCGAACACAGCCTCGAACACACCGGTGTGATCCTGTCGCTCCTCGACGACGTGCTCCCACCAGCGCTCGCCATCGGCATAGCCGGCCGCCTCGGCGACCGCTTGCAGAGGATCTCGGCGAATGCGGACGTCGAGCGACGGAGCCACGTCCTTTGTCTCTGCGTCGACATCTGCATCTGCATCTGCGTCTGCGTCGGCGACTGCCGCTGCATCGCCATCGGTCTCTGCATCCGAGTCTGCCTCTGCATTCGCGTCTGCCTCCGCCGCACTCTTCTCCTCTGCGTCGATCGCGAGCTGATGGGAGGAGGGGAGATCGATGAATTGCACCGGCACCTTTCGCCCCAGCGCATGCCGGAGCGCCACCCACTCCGGCGAAAACACTGCGAAGGGATAGTAGACGGCGCGATGCGGCTCGTCGGGCACGTATTGGAGCAGTGCGACTGGCGGCTGCATTCCCTCCTGCGCCGCGAGCGCGATCACGTCATCGCCCGCGTCGGAGGGTCCCTCGATGAGGACTACATCGGGAGCAAGCGCGTCGAGCGCGGCGCCGACGCTGCGCGCCGAGCCCGGCCCGTGGTGCCGGATTCCGAAGACGTGAACGGCGGCGTCGCTCACTGCAGCGCGCGGAACGCCCGGTAGAGATCCTTCCATCCATCGCGTTCCTTCACGACGGTCTCGAGGTATTCTCGCCAGACCACCTCGTCCTGCACAGGATCCTTGATGACGGCGCCGACGAGTCCGGCGGCAACATCTTCCGCGCCAAGCCGACCGTCGCCGAAGTGGGCGGCCAGCGCGAGCCCCGAGCTAACGACCGAGATCGCCTCGGCGGTGCTCATTGTTCCCGTCGGCTGCTTCAACTTCGTCTTTCCGTCTTCCGTCTTGCCGTCGCGGAGTTCACGGAACACCGTGACAATCCGGCGGATCTGCTCGAGTGCCGGCGGCTCGGCGGGGATCTGCAGCGCCTGGCCGAGCGCGGTCACGCGCTGGCGAACAATGTCCACCTCCTGCTCGGCGGTCGCCGGCGTCGGGAGCACGACGGTGTTGAACCGCCGCTTCAGCGCGCTCGACAGCTCGTTGACACCGCGGTCGCGACTGTTGGCGGTCGCGATCACGTTGAACCCGCGTCGCGCCTGAACCTCGTCGCCGAGCTCGGGGATAGGCAGCGATTTCTCCGAGAGAATCGTGATCAACGTATCCTGAACGTCGGACGGAATGCGCGTGAGCTCTTCGACCCGGGCAATCGTCCCTTGCTCCATCGCGCGCATCATCGGGCTCGGGACGAGCGCCGCGCGCGACGGCCCGTCGGTCAGCAGCTTCGCGTAATTCCAGCCGTAGCGAAGCGATTCTTCGGAGGTCCCGGCCGTTCCCTGCACAAGGAGAGTCGAGTCGCCCGAGATGGCCGCCGAGAGATGCTCGGCGACCCACGTCTTCGCCGTGCCGGGTACGCCGAGGAGGAGGAGCGCACGATCGGTGCACAGGGTGGCGACGGCGGTCTCGATCACACGGCGGTCGCCGATGTATTTCGGAGTGATCTGCGTGCCGTTCGCCTTCCCGCCGAGGAGATAGGTGACGACCGCCTGTGGGGACAATCGCCAGCTTGGTGGCCGCGGCTTCGCGTCCGACTCAGCCAGCGCGGTCAGCTCGTCGGCGTACTCGCGCTCCGCGTGCTCGCGGACCACACCCTGTTGCGTGGCGTCCGATCCAGTGGTCACGGTTTTTTTCGGCGTCATCGATCGAGCTCCTCGGCTAGTTCCCTGCGAAATGTGAGTAGGCTGATGAAGCGGTCGAGCGCACCCGCCAGTCCGCCGGCTTCTTCGTTCGTCGGCCAGTTCTTCGTCGCGACACCGGCGAGCGATGGGGGAACGCGGAGCGCAAGGCGCGGAATCACGTCCCGCAGCTGCCATTCGGCGGTGCCACCGGCCTTTAACGCCGCGACCATTCGCGGACCCAACCAGGTTAACACGGCGCGCGCGAACGGTTCGCTCCACGAATGATCTGCGGCCGCGACGAGCGTGACCGCCGCGTCAGTGTTCCGAACGTCGCGCAGCGCCCTGGTGACGAACGCTTCGCGACGGTCGGCCGCAAGAACCCCGAGCAGCTCGCTCAGTTTTGGAGCGAGCGATGTTGGCTTCTCGCCGGGAAACCCGGTTGCAAGGAGTGACTCGGCCCACGCCGCGTCCCGATGCAGCACCGCGGCCGCGGCCCAACCTTCGGTGAGCGCCTGAGTCCAATCACCGGCAGCTGCGGCAGAAATGATAGCGTCGGGCGTGGCATTCCACTTCTCGCTCCACACACGCGGTGGCACTACTGCCACGATCTGCGTGAGCCACCAGGCGCGCTCGCCCATCATGTGGGGCGGCTTCTTTTCGACACCATCTCGCGCCGCCGTCGCGTCCAGTTCTTTCGGCGGCTCGACGATGATCTCCGCTTTTTTCAGCAGCCGGCCGGGCTTCCAGCTGAGCGCCGTATGCGCCCGCGCCGCCATGCGAGCGACCAGTCCACTTCGGTCGAGCCGCCCCAGCAACTCGGCGGCAGCGCGCCGCACTTCCTGCCGGCGATCGTCCAACGCCTGCTCGAGGAACGGCTCGTCCTCCAGCGACAGACCGGTCGCGAGAAGCGCCGCCAATGACGCGCGCTGCGACGGTGCCTCATCGGCCCATGTTGATTCGAGTAGTGCGCGGCCGAGCGCTGCGTTGCGCGCGCGGGCATGCGCCAGTATGGCGGATCGTTCTTCCGGCGTGCCGGTCTCCCACGCGACGCGAAGCGCCGCATCTTCGGCTGGAGGATTGGCAGCCGCGTAGCTCCAGTCGTCGTTGCGCGCGGCCAGCCACCGGCCACGCGCGCCCAGGATCGGGAGGATCGCGCTCCGCAGATACGGAGCCCCGCGGCCGGCGTCGAGCAGAGAGGGAAGCATCGGCGTCGGCACGCGCCACCCGCGCGCGGCCACGGCGGCGAACCATTCGCGCAGCACTTCGCTATTCACTCCGCCGAGCATCGTGACGAGAAATCGCGCGACACCAATCGACGCGGGAGGCTGGTCGTCCGCCTCCGCAGTCGCCGCCTCGATCGGCGGGGATGACGTACGCGCCGGCAAGCGCCCTGCCGACTCGTACGCACTGACGATCGCCGCGGTGGAGAGCAGAGCCAGCTCAGCGTCGGACGAGTCAACGCGATCGAGCACTGATTTCAAATCACTCGTGACCTCGGGGATTGCGGCAGCCGCACCGCGCTCGGTGCCGAGCACTGCGCGCTGCACGATCGCGTTCCACGTCGCGTGGGTGGTCACGCGGCACTGAGAGACAGAAGGGTGTCTCCACTCGCGACGGCGAGCGGCGCCAGGTGCTCGCCCGTCCATTCGGCGGACAGCCAGACAGGGTGCGCGCCGCTCACGGCGAGGAGCGTCCAGCCTCGAAAGCGCGGCGATATGGGAAGCGTATCTCCTTCCTCGTCGCGCACGCGCCAGCCCAATCCCGCTTGTTCCGGGATGACGCCCTCGAGCAGCAACGGGACGCGTCTGATCCACGGATCGAGCGCGATCGCACGGGCGAACGCGCCGACGGCGGCCGCCACACGCTGCCCACCCGGCGGGCGGACGAACGTCCGTTGCGACGACTTGGGCTCGCGTCGCGAGCGGATGATCGCCCGCTGGGGAAAGGATCCGGGGAAGTAAACCAATTCGGCGCCGAGCGAGCTTCCGACCGGCGGGAGCATCTCGGCGAAGGGAGCAGTGCCTGCGGCGAAGTGGAGCAGCAAAGCGTCGCGCCCACTCGAGACTCCGTGCACCCACGTACGCCGGACGCGCAGGCGATCGTCGTCCTCCAACACCTGGCCGATCACCATCCACTCGTCATCTACGCCCGGGACGTCGGACATTTCCGCTTCGGTGATTGCCCACCCGAGGTGGGCGCGCACATCTGCCTGCGTTTCGGGCGAAAGCGTATCGAGACGCGGCCAGGCGCTGGTGAGAAGATGCAATCGTCCGAGCCGGGCGAGCATTCGCGCGTGCCATCCATCGCCGGTGGCAGGGATCGCGGACAATTCGCGAACGAGCTGCGCGGCCCCGGGTGCCTGGGCATCGACAAGGCGCGCGGCGACGCTCTCGTAGAACGCACCGGGTCGCGATTCCGCGCCGGCGATGCCCGCTCGCACGAAATCGCGGAGCCAGAGATCGAGCTCCCCCAAGCCGGCGGAGATTTTCCCGGCGCGCGCGGCGACGCGCTTGGCGCGGGCGGCGGAGTCGACCGGTTTCTCTTCCCCATCGGTCTCCCGTTCTTTCTTCGCCGCGCGTCGCTCGGCGCGATCCTGGCGCGATGTCGCCCACTCGGCGACCCATTCCGGCCACTCGGCGGTCCCGAACTTTGACGCATCGGCGGCGAGCAGGAGAAGAAGCGCGAGCGAGTGTTTGCAGGGAAATTTGCGGCTTGGGCAGGAGCACTTGAACGCCGGCTCGGAAAGGTCGGCTCGCGTCTGGTACGGCTTGGCGCCGCTCCCCTGACATTCGCCCCAGACCATGCGCCCTTCGGCATCACGACCGAGTCGGGCCCACTTGCGCGCGGTCGCGAGTGCGGACCCGGCCTTAGCCGAAGTCGGATCGGGAGCAAGCGCAAGAACCTGGTCGGTGGTCAGCACGCGGATCACAACGTTCCTCCACCCGGAGTGTGGCCGGTGTGAGTGTGGGGTAAAGGACAAACGATAACTGCAACTACGCTGCTGCGTGCTGCCCGCGTTACGCTGAGCGCTTTTCGCTGCCTACGACGGGACCGTTCCCGGTGGCGTTCAAGCCACAGTCAAATGCCTTTCCTCCGAACGCCACCTGTGCGGTCAATGCCGCCTGCAGCGAACGGCGCTGAGCGTTCAGCGGGCAGCAGGCGGCAGCGTATTTGAGTTTCCCTCCTTCGGGAATCCGCCAACCGCCAACATTCTTCGAGAAAGAGCGGGCCTCAGACCGGGCGCCCGTACGTGAGTCGGCGCCACACCCACTCGACGGGCCCGAAGCGATAGCGCGAGAGCCACAACGCGCTGAGCGGAATCTGTACCGCGATGATCACGACGGCGATCGCCATCGCCTGTGCGGCGCCGATTCGCCACCACAGCCCGAACCCGAATCCGTACGAGAGAGTGACGCAGATGATCGAGTGCATCAGATAATTCGTCAGCGCCATGCGGCCGACGGGCGCGAACGCCTTGATGAAACGCCGGCCGTCCACGACCATAAGTGCAATCGTGGTTGCGTATCCGATTGCGAGCATTGGAACGCCGACGGCCTGCATTACCACGCCGAGCAGTCCTCCGACGGAAGGAGGCAGGTAGGACCAATGCTCGAACGACCAGGCCGCGATGAGATTCATCGGCAGGCCGATGCCCAAGCCGAGCAGCCGCCATCGCGCGAGCGTTGCGCGGTGGTCTGATGGGGACAGCGCGATTCCGGTGCGTACCGCCCATAGTCCGAGCACGAACATGCCGAGCACTTTCGGAAACCGCACGGTGATAAACAGGTCGGCCCATCGGCCGGCGAGAAAGACCAGGTTGCCAACGAGCGCATCCTTGAACCCGCCCGTGCCGATGGCTGCGAAATACGGCAGGATGTTCGCCGGAACCGCCCGACCGGTCGATGTCTGAGCCGCGCCCGACCCGACCATCATCCAGGTTGCGAGCGCGACGAGGTAGAGTACCGTCGGCACGGCGAGGAGGACGACCGTCCACCGCAGGAGTTCGCGGTTGGATTTCCGCGCGAACCATGGCATCGTGAAGCCGAGTAGCGCGTACAGCATCAGAATGTCCCCGGCCCAGATGAGAAAGGCGTGAATGGCGCCAATGCCGAGGAGGATGCGAAGACGGCGTCTGAATCTCGGCAGCGCCGCGTCGCCGCCGCGCTCGAGCTGCACGCCGAAGCCGATGCCGAAAAGCAGGGAGAACACCGAGTAGAACTTGGCGTCGATGAACGCGTGCTCGAAGAACGTCGCGACGCGATCCGCAGCCGCGGTCGGCATGGCGGCGATGCGATCCGCCGGCAGGAACGACAGGCCGAAGAAGGCCAGCACGTTGGCGAGGAGAATTCCGCCGACGGCCACGCCGCGAAGTACGTCCAGAGCCTGAATGCGATCGCGTACGGGCAGCGCCGAGTCGTTCACGCCGTCGCTCAGCGTCGGCCCCGAGTTGCCCACGACGGCGCTCAGCGTCGACCCGGAGTCTTTTACCGCGCTACTCACCCTCAGCGCTCCGCGGACTGGCTCGGCAGCACCGATCCCGCTACGTAAGCTCCGAGAAACGCCGGAATAGCAAGCATCACCGGCCAGATAACAATGGCAATGAGCCACGCCGGTCGAATTCCCGATCCGCTCGAGAGCGAATGAATCAGCCCGGCGACTGCCAGACCGAATCCCCCAATCGCGACTGCCATCGCTACGTGCGCTCCGGCCACGCGAGGCGAATTGCGCAACGTGAAATGCTCGTACCAGATGTGCGCGGCGTACACGACGCCGCTGATCGCCCAGGCTGCCAGCCGCCATGCCTGCACGTGGTCCGTGGGCACAGCGAACACTCGGCCGATCACGATGTAGGCGACGCCGAGAAAGATCGCCGCGCGAATCCATGGCCGCGGAGGTGATGCGCTCACTTGCGCGGCCTTCGGCTCGCGCCTGTCG
>DATHHC010000042.1:0-93424 GCA_035317285.1 Gemmatimonadaceae bacterium
TGGATCGTGGGCTCGAGTAGGCCATGTGCTTCGACATCGCAGCCATCTTCCAGTCGTCGCTCGGGCTGCTCATGTCCATACCTTCCATGTCGGTCGAGCCGTGCGCCGCATGTGATGTGGCCGCGGTCGTATCGGAATGACCGTGCGATTGCTGAGCGCACAACGATCCAGGCACGGCAACTATCAGCATCACGATTAGGCTTGGCCGCATTATCAGACTCCGGAGGATGGAGCAACTCAACACAATCCCATCCCTCGTTAGACGGCCAATACGAGCGCCAGTTAACCCCCGAAATCCGCCAACAGCTTGCTCAGTGCCTTTGACACCCGCTCGTGGGGCAGCTGATGAATCTCGTCTTCGTGCCACGATATGACCTCGCCAGGAGTGTTCCAGGGGCCGTATGGCTTGTGCTCGCGTTTCAGCAAGACCAATGACGGCTTCCGAAATGCCGACGCCGCGTGCGAGATGCTCGTGTCAGGCGTGAAAACCATGTCCGATGTTCCTACCAACGCGAATGCATCGCGAACCTTCGGAGTTCTGACCGCCAGTCCGTTCACCTCGGCCGCCACCTTGTCCACCCGCTCCCATTCGGCAGGCAGGCCCATGACGATGATCGGCATGTTCGGCGCGCGGGCGCGCGCGGCCTGGAGCGTCGCGATGAATTTGCCGTCTGGCCACCGCCTTTTTGCTTCTGACGCCGAGAGGTTGACGAGAAGCCGTTTGGTGACACCGGTCGTAGTTCCGTCGGGTGGCGTCACCAGCTCTCGCGCTTCTTTCCACCGCGCCTCCGACAGAGCGCGTTCCTCCTCTGTCAGGAATATCTCCGGTTGCCAATCCACCGATTGGGGATCGACGCCAAACGGAACGGCGAGAAGCTTGGATCCTTCGATGTAGTGATCGGCCCGATTCCATTCCGGAACGGACACGTTGTAGATCCGCGGCTCGCTGTCGCCGCCCGCGCCCACCCGGAAACGTGCCCCTCCCGCGTACATGAGCAGCGGGGTGGACGTAAAAATCGGCGGATTGTTGATCCTGCCATCCACCATCACCGTGTAGCGCTCACGGCGGAGCCGCCTCATCAGGTTGCCGTAGCTGAGAAAAGATTTGCGCTCGAGCATCAGTACGCGCCCGACATACGGATTCCCTTCGAGCACAGGCGCCGTGCTCGGCGTCGCGATCACATCCACTTTTCCGCCCGGAAGCGCCTTCGCGATGTTCCGAATGAGTGACGTCGCCATGATCATGTCGCCGATTCGTTCGTAGCGAATGAACAGCACACGATAGTCGGGAGTCGTCGCGGATGGGAGAGCGGCCTCCCTCGACCCCGGCAGCAATCGGCCCAACAGCCTCATCCAGGCTGTGCGCCACGCAATCTCAAGCTTTCTTGGATCCACCGGTCAGGGGAAGCTCGAGGAGCTTTCGTGAAGGTTGTGGATCCCGGGTGTGATAGAGTTGAATCGCGCGTATCACGAAAGGCTCCGGAATTCGGGTCTTGAGCAGCTCGCGGACCGACTCGTCGTCCAGCGATTGGTACAGGCTCAGCGTGCAGTGAGGGCTAAAAGTGTACCGCGCCCGCGTGAATGGCAGTCCGCTCGTAACGAGCTGGTCGTGAAGAACCCTGAGCGGACCGTGGGAATCGATTGGCAGCACGACGATATCCGTCTGCATGAACCGGCGAGGCGCCTGGAACGAGAGTGTTAACGGAGCGGTCTGCGTCGTGATCGGTTCCAGCCGCTCGCGCATCTCTTCTACACTGGTGGATGGTGGAATCGGGCCCACTCCGGACGACCCAGTCAACGTCAGGTGTGGCGGTTTATACCTCGCCAGCTTCGGGTCGTAGCGCTCATTGATAGCGCGCACACGCTCGGCGATCTCTTCGGGGAGCTCCGCGAGTATGAAGATTCCATTCAGCTGCAAGCACTACTCGCGGTGAGATCTACGTTGGACATCAGAACTGAATTGAAAACAGGATCGGGGTTGCCTGAATCTGCGACGATCGCTTTCCTCTTATCAGCTCGCGGTCGATGCGATTGCCGGGGTGCGAGTGCGTGTATTTCACCACCTTGAGTCCTACCAGCGTGCCGATCGCCGCGCCTGCCATCACATCGCTCGCCCAGTGCTGATTGTTGTAGATGCGCGAGAGACCTACCAGCGACGCCCCACCGTAGAATGCAGTCCCGACGTACCAGGTTGCGTGCGGCCACCAGAATTGCGACTCGCGAGTCACTGTAGATGCGAATGCGAAGGCTGTGATCGTATGGCCCGACGGAAAAGAACGGAACTGCTCGCCGGAAAAGCCCCTGAAGAGCTGGAAACTATCGGGAACCTTGGTGTCCACGTACGGACGCTGTCTTCCGGCCAGCAACTTGATCGTAACGCCAACAACATTGGCGACCATTATGGATTCGACGCCGTGTAGCCCGAGTGACTGGATGCGGCGGTTGCGATCGGCGCGTCCGATCAGGTACAAACTCGTGCCAGCTATGAAGGATCCCGGGTTACCGAGCACGCGAAACCCTGTCGCCGTCTTGCTCAGAAACCGGTTTTCCTGGGTCGCCGAGTCCTGAAGTCTGCTCGCAACCCGCATGTCGATCGGCGCGACGACTGCCGTACCGATCGCGAATGCACCCAGCAGAAGAGCATCCTTACCGAGGAAGAGCGTCGATTTCTTGTTGATGGTGTCCTGAACCTGCGCGTTTGCGGTGACTGCAAGAGTTACCGTGAGCAGCAGGGCGCGAAACAGTTTTGCGAACAGAAAAACGCTCCCCTTTGAAGTGTGGATGACGGGCTCGATTCCGTTTCCGGAATGCAAGTCTCCTACCCCTTGTAAATCATGCTTCAAATCGCGATATCAATCGAATGCTGAACATCGATCTGAGAGGCAAGCGCGCTCTGGTGGCGGGAGTCGCCGACGACGCCGGATTTGGCTTTGCGATTACGAAATCGCTGGCCGAAGCAGGCGCAAGCGTGTGTGTCGGAACGTGGCCACCCGCACTCAACATATTCACGAACCTTCTCGAGCGCGGAAAGATGGACGAATCGAGAAAGTTGTCTGGCGGAAAGCTTCTCGAGTTCGAGAAGGTTTACCCGCTCGATGCCGCGTACGACACACTCGCCGATGCGCCGGAGGACATTCGCTCCAACAAGCGCTACAAGGACACGGGCGATTTCAGCATCGACGGTCTCAGACGACGCATTGAATCGGATTTGGGTAAAGGCTCCATCGATATCGTGATCCACTCGCTGGCCAACGGCCCCGAGGTCAAGAAGCCGTTGCTGGAGACGAGCCGCGCGGGTTATCTCGCGGCGATAAGCGTCAGCGCGTATTCGCTGACCTCAATGGTTTCCCGGCTGGCTCCGTTGATGCGCAAGGGAGGCTCTTTTCTGTCTCTGACGTATTTGGCGGGCGAGCGCGTGATTCCGGGGTACGGAGGTGGCATGTCGTCGGCGAAGGCAGCGCTCGAGAGCGACACGCGCGTTCTGGCTTTCGAAGCCGGCCGCAAGTACGGACTGCGCGTCAACACTATCTCGGCCGGTCCATTGGCGTCGCGCGCGGCGAGCGCGATCGGGATTATCGAAAAGATGGTCGAGTATTGCGCCGCCAACTCACCCATCACAGATCCATTGCGGGCAGAGGAAGTTGGAAATGCCGCCGCGTTTCTCTCGAGCTCGCTGGCTACGGGAATCACGGGCACCGTCGTTTACGTGGACAAGGGATATCACTCGATGGGCATGGCGATCCACGACGGGCTCCCAGGAGCTTGACTCCCACGGGCTGACGCGCCGATCAGGGATTCTGTTTCGCTGCGGCCGCTGCGGCGGCCCTCTCAACTTCAAGCCTGATTTTTATCTGCCGTAGCCGCGCTTCCGGTATGCGCCCGGAAAGCTTCAACGTGTTGCCAGTTGTTGCATCCAGCCAGCTGATCGTGGTCACGCCATCTGCAACCTCCACCCGCGAAATCGGTGCAGGGATTGATGGGGCCTGGGCCATCGATCTCACCGCTCCAGCTGAGCGCTGCGAATCTGCCGCATTGACGCCAGTGGAATCGGCGCGCTTGGCTTGTTCAGCTGCAGACGATTTCTCCACCGATTGGCGTGTCTGTGGCGCGGCCCGAGCTCCGGTTACAACTACGGCGCCCAGGCGGAGGTTCGATTCTTCTCTGAGCGTGACCGTGTCACCGGGGGCGACTTCGTAGAGCGTCACCTTCGCTCCGAACGTTCTCGGAGTCCCAACTACTCTGAGCGGCAGTTGTCCTCTCAGTGCATTGGGAGACATGGCCCCTCTCAAGAGGATCCTTGAGGGCGCAACCTCTAAGGCCGCTGCCTGTGGGGCCGCAGCTGGTGCTGCAGCGTATCCCGAGGACGGGGGATTCCCCGTTGCGGCACCAGTTTTCTGGTCAACGATTGCATTGTTCTCACGTGCCGGAATGTTGGGCTGTGAAGCCGGAGGAGGTGTTATTCCCGAATAGGCAACTCCTGGAGTAACTCCCGCCAGTTTTTTCGCGCCCGTCAATGTGTCTGGTACCGCCACTCCTGCCACGCTCCTCTCAGCCAGGTCGATACTCGGCCGCGCATTGTCCCGTTTCGTGATCTGAGGCTTGGATTCACCGGCCGTTCCGGAATGTTTAGCAGTCATTGGGGGAGCTTTGGCGGTCTCCCTTTGCGTCTCATCATTACCTGGCGCTGCTGGTGCGACGTCCGCCACCGCAGTAGGGCCTGTGTTATTGCCCACTGTGTCGGCGCTAACCGTCGCGTTCCGTACTTCCCTTCCGCCATCTCTGAACAACAACAGGCTTGCGCTCGCGACAACCAGAACCGTCGCCGCCACACGCCACACCAGCGGATCAAAACGCTTTCTTGGTGCCGCCACCGGTATGACCCCACGAGGAGCATTGTCGAGCGCGGTCAGTATCCGCGACGCGCCCGCAATGAAGCCGCGCGCTTCCGCCACCGCTGCGGCACACTGCGGACACTCTCTGACATGCGCTTCCACGCGCGCGGCTTCATCGGCGCTCAGCGCGCCGTCCAGCCACGAGTGAATCGTTCCTTCGTCAAGATGCTGCATTCTTCTCTCTCTCTTCCTGGCTCTTTTGCAATGCTTCGTAACTCTCCACGAGTCGGCGTCGCGCACGCGACAGCGTGGTTCCCACCGATCCTGGAGACAGCTCCAAAGCTTCCGCGATCTCGTTGTAGTCCAATCCCTCTTCCCGCATCAGCAGGGCGAGACGATCTCTCTCGGCGAGAGCATCTACTGCCTTGCGCGCCATTGCCGCCTCCTGAGCGCGTTCGAGCGTCGTCTCCTCCGACTCGACCATCGCATCGCGTTCCTCTTCAGCCAATAGCGCCAGATGCTTTCTGCGTCTCATGTCCTTCCTCGCCTCATCCCTCACGAGATTGGTCGCCACCGCAAACAGCCAGGCCCGCTCGTTCTGTATCGAAGTCTGCCTCAAAGCACGCACGAACGTCTCCTGTGCGACCTCTTCCGCCCAGTCGCGATCTCCCAGACGCCGCGTCAGATATCGCACCAACGCGGCGTTGTACGTTCGGAAGAGTCGTTCGACGTCGGTCACTCGATTACCAACGGTCCCGTATGAGGGTGATGTCGCGATCCGTGAGGTGGTCCACCCCCAGCGGAGTCAGCTCGATTGCCATACTGCGCCCCGAGACTATCGCGCGGTCGCCCACCGAGAACGACTCGCGAAGCTCTGGTACCAGTTCGATCAGCTTGAAGTAAGCGTCGGTGAAGGGCTTCACTCGCAATAGCGTGCCTGATTTCTTGTACCGTGCATCTGTCCAGACACTGTCGCGTAAAACAAAGGTCACGTTCCCCGCTCTGCGTACATTGGCGTCATCTCTCAAACCCGAGACTGAGTCGGCAGCATAGGAGCTCGTCACCGTGCGCTGTGCGGCGGCAGACTTGGCGGCCTCGAATTGCCTTGCGTCGGCAGCAGGTGCTGCTGCTCCAGTGACCGCGACATTACCTAGCGAGGTGGAGCCCCGGAGCAAAACGCGCTGGTTCATTCCCGGCTCGACCACCAGATACGATGAGAACTCGGTTGGAATTCCGAAGCGCTCCCCGAGATCACGAATCTCGGCATCGATCTCCTGGGATCCCCCATGCTTCCTCTTCTCCGCGCTCAGGTAACCGACCCGTTGAGTGGCCCATAGCCGCGCCACAAACGGATTTTCGCGCGAGCGCTCAGGGAAACTGACTCGGCTGCTCCAGCTCACCGGACCGCTCGTCGTCTGTCCATCGAAGCGCAAAACCGCGTTGCCGCTCCCATCGTAGCGAGCGAGTAACACGAGATCTTCGCCCGCAAATATGTCCACCGGTCCCGAGGGGTGCATTTTCAGGAGTCGTACACCGTCAGCGCGAACACGGACATCCGTCACCAGCGGGCTCGTCAGACGGCTCGCGACGATACTCACTGCCCGCTCCACGGATTCCTCCGGACGCACGAAACTGGCCGTGCCACGGCCCTCGAGCGCCAGCTGCTCGATCAATGAAATGTTGAGATCAGCACCCACGCCAAAGGTGAACACTCTGCGCGACCCGCGCTGCTTCGCGACGTTCGACGCGATCACGGAGCCATCTCGCTCTCCCACAGTTGGCTGCCCATCCGTAAGGAACAGCACGATCGGGAGTCTCCCCGCTTGAACGCGAGCCGACAGTGCCTCGTCGAGCGCTCCTGAAATGTTCGTCGAGCCCTCGGCGTCCAATTGATCGAGATATCGTTCTGCCGCCGCGAGATTCTCGCGCGTAGCGGCCGAGAAATCCTCGCGAAACGTTCGCACATCGCTGGAGAAGTCGATCAGGCGAAAGCGGTCCATTGGAGACAGTGTGCGCAGTATCTGCTTCCCTGCTGCTCTTGCCTGTTCCATTTTCTGCCCGCTCATCGAGCCGGACACGTCGATGACGAATGTCAGATCGCGCGGCACCGCGCGCGGACGAACCGCGGGCGGAGACAGCGTGATGAGCGCAAAGCCGTCGTCGTTCCCGGGCGCATTCGCCAGCAACGAGATCGCGGCACTGGTGGAGCGCCGGATTGGGATGAGGAGCGTGACCTCTCCGCGCGCGTCCCTCACCTCAACCCGTCGCACCGACCCGCGATAACTCGACGCAAATGAGCGATCCCCGTCGTCGGATCTGTCGGACCCATACCGTTGCTCGAAGATCGAATGCGTCGGAGAATACGCCGTCCCGTACATTGGGTCGTTGGGATACGTGAGCACGAAGGACGTACGCCCTTCCGGTGCCTGATTCATCTCACGCTGATTCGACCGCATCCCACGGAAGTAGTCGACTCGGAGCGCATCGCCTTCGCGCGGCGCTACGGTCTGAAAACGCACCACGACTTTCTTCTCTTCGCCCGGCGCAATCGGAAAGATTCTCGCGCGCAGGAGACCGTATCCCATCCACTCCAACAGCGCGGGATCGCGTTGACGGCGAACGATCTCCTCGTATATCTGCCGAGCCCGATCGGCGCTCATCGTTTCGCCGGCCACCATCTCGCCATTGATCGAAAGCTTCAGGTCCTGGAACGCGGCGCCTTTCGGGAGGGGGAACATGAAATCCGCCTCGCCAACCCTGCTTCCGCGATTGACGAATGTCTCCGTGATCTCGTAGCGCAGGACGCGGTCGGCGAGATCGACGCGGACGTTGCTGCTCTGCCGTACCACATCGGATGACGGAATGCCGCACGCCAGCATTACGCAGGGTCGCCCCCGCTGACAGGGCGGCGGAACAGGACAAGGCAATGGACGCGGTGGTCCGACGATCTGCCCTGAGACAAGTGCGGGAAATCCGATGGCGAGTACGAGGATGAATGAGCGCATGAGACACCAGTAGAAGAAGGTTCTACTGTGGGACGTGTGTCAGCGCCTCACTTGCACACCTTGCCTGCCTTCGGCGACTTTGGAGGAGCTGAGGCCTCCCAGTGGCGGTTAACTACCCTTGGAGCGCTTTTTCCGCCGTTTTTGCAGGTCCCGCCGCTCATCTACTCTTACTGCCAGAAGCTGCCGATCTGCTCGAATCATCGTCTCTTCGAACTTCTCTCCGTTCCGGCGTGCGGCCCAGCCCATAGAGAACGGCACGGGCGCGGACGCCGCGGCCGCGGCGCGAAGCCGGGCAGCCACGTGCTCCGTCTGATCTTCACCCGCATCGCTGAGCACCACCAGGAATTCGTCTCCACCCACACGGACGACCGCTTCCTCCGCTCGCACATGACGCATGAGGAATCGCGCCATCTTCACGAGCACAGCGTCGCCTTCGGCGTGACCGTTGGTGTCGTTGTACTGCTTGAAATGATCGATGTCGAGATAGATGCAGCCGAATTCCCCCTTCGGCTGCGCCTCGCATTGACGCGTAACGGTGTTCAGATACCGCCGGTTGTAGCAGCCCGTGAGCGGATCCCGGATGCTCAGTTCCAGGAGCTGCGTCTGCAGCTCCTTGCGGTGAGTTATATCAACGAGAATCCCGTGACAGTATTTCTCCCCCGACTCCGGATCCACCGAGAGAAAGGCGCTATCGACGACCGTTCTTGTCTCCCCGTCGCGGCGTGTGAGCTGAAACTCGACGTCCCGAACGGATCCTTCGCGCTCGAGCAACGCCATTTCTCTCGCCCGCACCTCGGGTCTCACGAAATCGCTGGTACGGTATCCCTTCAAATCCTCCAGTGAATCGACCCCGAACATTTCGAGAAACGCGGGGTTTGCGTCGACGATCTCGCCATCCAGCGTCGTGATGTAAATTCCTTCCTTCAGTCGCAGTGCAAGCTCGCTGAGCGTGCGCGGATCGCTCAAACTGCGAAAATGTCTCTGTTTCTTCGCCTTTCTGGAGTGCTGGATTCGACTCAAATCAATACCTCGGCAGCGGCATGTCCGTTGCCTTGTTTGAAGGGGAAAGACTGGAGGTATAATGGCACCGACTAGAGAGCAGGGACAGAGTTTTCTCACCGCGAAGCAAAGCTAGGCGCGTCGGAACGATGAGTTTCCGGACCGCCGGCATTCACCACGTCACCGGTATCGCGAGCGATCCGCAAAGAAATCTCGATTTCTACGCCGGCATCCTCGGCCTCAGGCTCGTCAAGCGCACCGTGAACTTCGACGATCCGACCACCTATCATTTCTATTTCGGTAATGAATCTGGTGATCCAGGCAGCATCCTCACCTTCTTCCCGTGGCCTGATGCGCGCCGTGGCAGGCAGGGCGGTGGCCAGGTTGCCGTTACATCCTTTACGATCCTTCCCAGCTCGGTCGGCTTCTGGATCGAGCGGCTGATCAAGAAGAGAGTGGAGTTCGAGCAGCCGGTTGCGCGTTACGAGGACGAACGCGTCATCGCGTTCAAGGACCACGAAGGATTCATGGGTGAGCTCGTCGCCCATCCCGCTGCTGCTGCTCGCACGGGTTGGTCTGGAGCGGGAGTGCCGGCAGAACACGCAATCAGGGGGATCTACTCCGTCACGCTATGGCTTGATGCCAACGAGCTCACCGGACAGCTTCTCACCAACACGCTCGGATTCAGGCTCGTGCGCGAACAGGGGAGCATCTTTCGCTACACGAGCGGAGATGGCGGCCCCGGGACAATCGTAGATCTACGGTGCGTCCCCGGAATCTGGGGCGGAGTGCTGGGAGCGGGGACGGTACACCACGTCGCATTCCGCGGCGCCACTGAAGCCGAGCAAATGAACGTTCGGACTGAGTTGACCTCCCTCGGCTACAATGTCACACCACAGCTCGATCGCGATTATTTCAAATCCATCTATTTCCGCGAGCCCGGAGGAGTTCTTTTTGAGATTGCCACCGACGGCCCCGGATTCGCGGTCGACGAACGCGTCGATTCGCTCGGTCAGGCGCTCAAGCTTCCCCATTGGCTCGAGCCCCGGAGATTCGAGATCGAAGCGCTTCTCCCCAATGTCCACACGCCGCTCGAGCTGCATGGTCCCAATGCATGAGTGAAGACTTCGGGTTCATTCATCGCTTCGTCCCCCCGGAAGATGGTGCCACCGGTGACACGCTCGTCGTATTGCACGGCACGGGCGGAGACGAGAACGATCTGATCGGTATCGGACAAGCGATCGCTCCAGGTGCCGCCATTCTAAGTCCGCGAGGAAATGTTCTCGAGAACGGCGCCCCGCGATTCTTCAAGCGTCTCGCCGAGGGCGTCTTTGACCCAAAGGAGGTGCGCTCGCGCGCTGAGGAGCTGGCCCGCTTCATTCGTGCCGCGGTCGTCACCTATCGCCTCGACGCCGCCCGCGTCTTCGCGCTCGGATACTCCAACGGCGCCAACATCGCATCGACGATCATGTTCGTGGAACCGGAAATCCTGCACGCGGCGATCCTCTTTCGTCCCATGCTCGTGTATGAACCGACCGAGAAGCGTGATCTTGCGGGCTCAGCCGTGTTCATCTCGGCTGGTCGCATGGATCCCATTGTTCCCGCCGCGAGTGTCGAGCGGTTGGTCGAGCTCTTCGACACGGAACACGCGGATGTCACTCTGAAATGGCAGCTCGCCGGCCATAGTCTCGTGCCGAGCGAGGTGCGCGAAGCAGCCGAGTGGTTCGCCCTGCGCCGCGTGCGGGTATGAGCTAGCTTCAGATGAGAATCCCCTTCAGCGTGATGCCCCTCTCGCGCACAGCGCGTAGCCCCTTTTTACCTCTTTACCTCGCTCCCAACCTGCCGCACCGCCTCTAATGTCCGAGCCAACCGATACCGCGACCGCTCCCGGATCGCCTGCCTCTACTTCGCCTTCGGGGTCAGCCCAGTCGCTCGAAGATCTCTGCATCAACGCGATCAGAGTTCTCGCAATGGATGCCGTTCAGAAAGCAGACTCCGGTCACCCCGGCACCCCGATGGCATTGGCGCCACTCGCGTATGTCCTCTGGACCCAGCACCTCCGTTACAACCCCGCCGATCCCAATTGGCTGAATCGTGATCGTTTTGTGCTGTCGGCGGGACACGCGTCGATGCTGTTGTACAGTGTGCTCTATCTCACCGGATACGAGCTCACGCTCGATGACCTGAAGCAGTTCCGGCAGTGGGAGAGCAAGACGCCGGGACATCCCGAGCTCGGCCACACTCCGGGAGTCGAGACGACGACCGGCCCGTTGGGCCAGGGAATAGGCAACTCGGTTGGCATGGCGGTGGCTGAGGCCCACATGGGAGCGGTTTTCAATCGCGACCACAAGATCATAGACCATCACGTCTACTTCATCGCCAGTGATGGCGACATGATGGAGGGCGTTAGTCACGAGTCAGCGTCCTTCGCCGGCCACGCAAAACTCGGAAAGTTGATTGGCTTTTACGACGACAATCACATCACGATCGAAGGCGATACCGCGCTCACCTTCAGCGACGACACCGGCGCCCGGTTCGAGGCCTATGGCTGGCACGTGCAGCACGTCGCGGACGTCAACGATCTCACGGCACTCAATCGTGCGATCGATGCGGCAAAGGCCGAGACGTCGAAGCCGTCGCTGATTGTCGTTCGCTCGCACATCGGATACGGTAGCCCCAATAAGCACGACACTGCCGAGGCGCACGGCTCCGCATTGGGAGTGGACGAGATCGTTCTCACCAAAAAAGCGCTCGGCTATCCGTCGCTGGAGCCGTTCTACGTCGCGCCCGAAGCGCTTCGCTACTGGCGGGAAGCCGCGAACAAAAGATCGAAGACTGAAGACGGGTGGAAGACGGTTTACGACGCCTACAGGACTGCGAATCCGGCTCTCGAGAAGGAGCTGCAGCGTCGACTTCGCGGTGATTTGCCGGACGGCTGGGAAGAGCTGATCCCCGTCTTCACGGCGAAGGACGGCAATGTCGCGAGCCGTGCCGCGTCGGGTGTCGTGATCAACGCCATCGGCAAGAAGATACCCGAGCTGATGGGCGGTTCAGCGGATCTGGCCAGCTCCACCAACACGATCATCAAGGGTGAGCCCAGCTTTTCGGCGGAGAACTACGCGGGCCGCAATTTCCATTTCGGGATTCGCGAACATGGGATGGGGTCGATCATGAACGGGATGTCGCTCTTCGGCGGCATTATTCCGTACGGCGCGACGTTCCTGATCTTCTCGGACTACATGAGACCGCCGGTGAGACTGGCGTCCATCATGGATCGCCACGTCATCTACGTCTACACGCACGACTCGATCGGACTCGGTGAGGATGGTCCCACGCATCAACCCGTTGAGCAGCTGAGCGCGTTGCGCGCGATTCCGGGGATGACCCTCATCAGGCCTGCCGATGCATCAGAAACAGCGGAAGCCTGGCGAGCCGCGCTCAAGCACAAGAAGGGTCCGGTTGCGCTCGTACTGACGCGACAGAAGCTGCCCTTTATCGATCGCTCGAAGTACGCCGCGGCCAGTGGATTGGCGCGAGGCGCGTACGTGCTGGCTGACTCGCCCGGTGGCGCGCCTCAGGTCGTCATGATGTCGACCGGTTCCGAGGTCTCCCTGATTCTCGACGCACAAAAGAAGCTTGAGACCGAGGGAATTCGTACCCGCGCGGTGAGCATGCCGAGTCACGAGATTTTCGCGAGGCAGGATCAGGCGTATCGCGACAGCGTGCTGCCCAAGGCCGTCAAACGTATCGCAATCGAGGCGGCGCACCCGATGTCATGGTACCGTTGGGTCGGAGACGACGGCGTCATCATCGGAATCGACCGCTTTGGCGCCTCCGCTCCTGCTCCCGTCATCTACGCGCACCTCGGCATTACCGCCGACCGAATGGTCGAGGCGGCGAAAAAGCTCGTGGGCAAGAAATAGTCGCGAACCCGAATTGATCGGTACATGGATATCGTGAGCGGCGGCGAGCCCTTACTCCGCGACATCAGCGTTACGCTCAATCCAGACACGCCTGAGTGGCCGGGTGACACCCCATTCACGTGCGGATGGGCTTCCTCGATGGCCGCGGGTGCGAGTGTCAACGTCTCGTCGTTCACCTCGAGCCCGCACGTCGGCACTCACGCCGACGCGCCGCTCCACGTTCGAGAGGACTGGTCGGGCTCGCACGAGTTATCGCTCGACGCCTTCTTCGGCCCTGCGATTGTCGTTGATGTCTCGACGCTCAGCAAGGAGATTGACATCGAGGATCTCGAGAAAATTCAATCGCTGCCGTTCGTGGAGAGGCTGCTGTTACGAACCGGCCGAACGATCGCGAGCGGCGCTTTCCCTGAGGACTGGCCGACTCTCTCCGAGTCTTGCGTGCGCACCTTGCTCGGGCGGGGTCTGCGACTGCTTGGCGTTGATGCTCCGTCGGTGGATTTGAGAGAAAGCAAAAACCTTCCCGTCCACAACATGATTTTTTCTGCCAACGCCGCGATCCTCGAGAATCTGGACTTGAGAAGAGTGACCCCGACCATGTACGAGCTGATGGCCTTCCCGCTCAAGCTCATGGCTCTCGACGCCGCTCCGGTACGCGCGGTTCTTCGCCAGATCGTCGTCTAGTCGTCCGGGCGAGTTGGACGATAGCGATGCTTAGGCGCGCTGTCTTCTGCATCCTTGTACTGGCGGGCTTTGCCCTGACGGTTGAGGGCCAGCAGCCGCCGCAATCGAATCGATCCAGCGAATCTCCCCCGCCACGCGCACGCCGTACCGCACGCAAGCCTGCCAAGCCTCCTGTATCCACCTTCGTCGCTGATTCCGGCGGCAGAGAGTTGATTGTCCGCATGCTCGATGTAGGACAAGGTGACGCGACCTACATCAGGAATGGATCGAGCAGAATTATCATCGATGGGGGCCCTGAGCCTGCCACATTCGGACGTTATCTCGATTCACTGAATCTCAACAACTCGACGATCGATGTGGTAATCCTTTCGCACCCGCATCTCGATCATTACAGCGGTCTACGAGAGCTGTTCAGAACCTCGAGGCACATTCGCATTCGCTATTTGTTCGAAAACAAGGATCCCGCTCCGGCCGCAACTCTCGCCGAGCTCCGCGATTCGATTTTATCGCGAATGGATCACGACGGCCTGATCTATCGCGACACAGACGATCCGTGCTCAGACGGACGCCCGATTTGCACGATCAGCATGACTGGTGGCGCGATACTACACATTCTTCCGCCATTCCCGAACGGTGATAAACCAAACAATCGTTCGACAGCGGTGAAGCTGGTCGGGCCCGATTCGGCATCGTTCACAATGTGGCTCGCGGGAGACGCGGAGCGCGAGGAAATCAGGTGGTTCGAGGCCACCGGTTACGCCCGAAATCCGGGGATGCGGGTGAACGTCTTGAAGGCAGATCATCACGGCAGCTGCAATGGAGTTACAAAGCGCTACCTCGCCCTTACGTCACCTCAATGGGTAGTCGCATCTCTCGCCACGCATAACGGCTACGGTCACATGCACACGCAGGCGAAGGCCATCTATCGGCGAGCACGCGTCCCGTGGTACAGAACCGATCGGAACGGCACGATCACCATCCGCTCTCCTGGAATAGCCGGGAGTGGATTCACGATCACTCCGGAGCGCGCCGGAACTGACCTCGATGGAATGGGCGACCGGAAATACCGACCGACGGGATGCGCGACCACAGCGAGATAGACGACCGCTGCTAAAGCTGGATATCCCCACCGCGATCAGTCTTCGACTTTCTCGACACTTGCTTCGCCGATCTATCGAGCGCCTTTTTCTTTGCTGCCCGATCCGTCTCGATCAGTAGCACGGATTTCCCCTCTCCGCGGTCGTGAGTCACCGACATCACGTCTCCCTCCTTCACGTCCTCTGGCAACATCCACGCGGGAATCGGCGTGACCGTACGACCGTCGACTTCGATCGACGCCGCTCCATCCTCGATCACATCGACGACCCACGTGTGGCTGGAATGTTTGCTCATCGCGCGCTCTCTCTCTAACGTGGTTGCATCACGAATGATCATGCTTTCTAGAGTAGCACATGGCATGTCGTATGCGCCATTGCGCGACTCCGAGCGGCACAACTCGCACCAATCATTGCAAGAGATCACCTATGCACAGCGACTCAGGTCACACGACCTCCGTCTGGATGGACACCACCGAAGTACCGCAGTTTCAATCGCTTACCCAGGATCTGCGGTCGAACGTATGTGTCGTGGGCGCCGGGATTGCCGGCATGACCACGGCATATCTGCTTGCGCGGGCTGGCCGCGCCGTCGTCGT
Source organism: Gemmatimonadaceae bacterium (assembly GCA_035317285.1). Taxonomy (GTDB): domain Bacteria; phylum Gemmatimonadota; class Gemmatimonadetes; order Gemmatimonadales; family Gemmatimonadaceae; genus UBA4720. The sequence goes on from DATHHC010000042.1 coordinate 15,134, forward strand.
AATCGATGATGGGCCAATCGGCGGTGGGGAGACGAGCCGCACGACCGCACACCTGACCGCGGCACTTGATGATCGCTACTACAACATCGAGACGATGCACGGCGAGGAAGGTGCGAGATTGGCAGCCGAAAGTCATATGTCGGCGATACATCGAATCGAAACCATCGCGTCGATGGAAGACATCGATTGCGATTTTCAGCGCGTCGAAGGGTTCCTCTTCCTGGGGGGCGAGAATACTCGAAAGGATCTCGAACGCGAGCTCGAAGCAACCCACCGCGCCGGAATAACCGACACGCAGCTGGTCGATAATATCCCCTTTGGATTCTGGGACAGTGGACCCGCGCTTCGCTTCCCGAGACAGGCCACCTTTCACCCGCTCAAGTACCTGAAGGGGCTGGCCCGCGCGATTCTCCGCGACGGTGGCAAGATCTACACTGGAGTACATGCGGAGAAGATCGAGGATGGTGAGCCGGCGAAGGTGACGACGAGCGATGGCCACGTCATCCACGCCGACAATGTGGTCGTTTGCACCAACACTCCCGTCAACGACTGGCTGATCATCCACAGCAAGCAATCCGCGTATCGCACCTATGTCATTGGCGCGCGAATTCCGAAGGGATCCGTCCCTCAGGGACTCTACTGGGACACTCCCGATCCGTACCACTACATTCGCATTCAGCACGCCGAGGATAAATCCGGCCACGAGCTGGATTATGACATCCTGATCGTCGGCGGCGAGGATCACAAGACCGGTCAGGCTCACGACACCGAGGAGAGATTCGTGCGTCTCGAGCAATGGACGCGCGAGCGCTTTCCGATGGTCGAGCAGGTCGACTACCGCTGGTCAGGCCAGGTGATCGAGCCCGTCGACTACATGGCGTACATCGGCAAGAATCCGGGCGGCGACGAGCACATCTGGATTGCCACCGGAGATTCCGGGAACGGGATGACGCACGGGACGATTGCCGGCATCATCCTCAACGAGTTGGTCCAGGGCCGCAAGCACCAATGGGCTCGGCTCTACGACCCCTCTCGCATCAAGCTCCGCGCAACGCCCGAATTCCTGAAGGAAAACGCCAATGTCGCCGAGCAGTACAAGGATTGGTTCACCGGCGGCTACGCCGGCGAGGTCGCGGCGATCAAGCCAGGCGAAGGAGCTGTCATCGGTCGTGGCAGGGGCAAGATTGCGGTCTATCGCGACGAGAGGGGCGACACTCACTCGATGTCGGCGGTTTGCACACATCTCTACTGCATAGTCAACTGGAACGATACCGAGAGAACGTGGGACTGCCCCTGCCACGGATCACGCTTCGATCCGTACGGAAAGGTTGTAAACGGTCCGGCTATAGTCGGGCTTTCTCCTGCTTCTCCGGAACGGAAGAAGGAATAGGGCGGAGCGTGACGACGACGCGGTGATGTTTGCCGTCATCGATCAGCTGGATTGCTTTCTCGGCAGATTTTCCGTCGACGATCAATTCAGTTGTGCCACGCTCCAGGCCATCTGGATTGTTGACGGCAATTTCGAAGGTAGACGTTCTGAAGCGGTACTCGATGGTGAATTCTTTCCACCGTGCAGGAATGCACGGCTCGATGAACAGCTCCTCTCCGACCTGCCGGAACCCAAGTATCCCTTCGAGGGCAGTGCGGTACATCCAGCTCGCCGAACCGGTATACCACGTCCAGCCGCCGCGCCCGAGATGGCCTTTCGCGGTGTACACATCCGCCGCAACGACATAGGGCTCGACCTTGTAGGTGTCGACCCCTGTCGCGCTGTCGGAGTGCGTAATTGGGTTGAGCATCTGAAATAACTCGAAGGCACGATCACCGTCTCCCTGGAGTGCTGTGGCGAGCACCGCCCATAGTGCCGCATGCGTGTACTGAGCGCCGTTCTCGCGCACGCCTGGCAGATAACCCTGAATGTAGCCGGGATCGTGCGCCGTCTTGTCGAATGGCGGCGTCAACAGCAGGATCAGACGCGCATCTTCGCGCACCAGATACTTGTTCAGTGACTGCATCGCGATCCGGGCCCGATCGGGTCTCCCCGCGCCCGAGATGACGCTCCAGCTCTGAGCAATCGAGTCGATCTTGCATTCGTCGCTCGTGCGCGATCCGAGCGGAGAGCCGTCGTCGAAGTACGCGCGACGATACCATTCTCCATCCCAAGCCGAGCCCTCGGCAGCTTCGGCGTAGGCATCTGCCTTCGCGAGCACTTCATCACGCGTCGCTGTATCGCCGCGCTTGTCCGCGTGAACCGCGAACTTCCGCAGCGTCGAGATCAGGAACCAGGCGAGCCACACGCTCTCCCCCTTCCCCTCGATTCCGACTCGGTTCATACCGTCGTTCCAGTCACCGCTGCCGATAAGAGGAAGCCCATGCACCCCGGTTGTGCACGCTCTTTTCAGCGCCCGCACACAGTGGTCGTAGATGCTTCCCACCTCGGAGGAGACCTTCGGCAGTTCGTAGATCTCGTGCTCGTCCGGGTTCAGCAGCCGCATCGTCAGGTATGGAACCTCTACTTCGAATATCCCGCGATCGCACGAGACATTCACGTAATGGTCGATGACATACGGGAGCCAGATCAGATCATCGGAGAACTTGGTTCGCACGCCGCGGCCGGTCTGCGGATGCCACCAGTGCTGGACGTCGCCCTCGACGAATTGACGTCCTGCCGCTCGAACTATGTGCTCTCTGGCAACCTCCGTATCCGCGTACACGAACGCCATCACGTCCTGCAACTGGTCGCGGAACCCGAACGCGCCGCTCGACTGGTACAGCGCCGTACGCGCCCACATCCGGCACGATAGTGCCTGATAGAGCGACCATCGGTTCACCATCAAATCGAAGGTCGGCTCAGGTGTCTTGACCTTGATGGCACTGAGTCTCTTCTCCCAGTCGCGTAGGTTCGAATCGACTGCGCGCTTGGCATCACTCGCTGTGCGGTTTCGCGCGATTATCTCGCGGACAGCGTCCTCGCCTTCGGCCGCTCCGAGAAGCATGACGATTTCACGGGTCTCGCCCGGCTCGATGGTCACACTGACCTGGAGCGCACAGCATGGATCGATCGTCGCGCCAATCGCCCCGGACAACCCCGCGCGCTCGAGGGCCGCGGGACTCGAGATCGTCCCGTTTCTGCCAAGGAACTCGCGCCGGTCCGCGGTATAGTAGGCAACACGCTCACTGATCGAGGCAAAGGCGACTGTTTCTGCGAACTGGGAGTCGAAATAATTGCGCGCGAACATCGACTGTGTGGCCTCATCGAAGTTCGTGCGAATCTGATATTGCGTCAGCTCGCGATTCACGCCCAGCACCCACTCGACATACCAGGTGAGCGTGAGCTTCTTCCGCGCGGGGCCTTCGTTGCGGAGAGTCAGAACGCTGATCTTGACCGGATCGGCCTGATCGACGCCGAGTCTGAAGGAGCTCGCCAGTCCTTTGTGCGTGTGATCGAAGACGGAGTAGCCCGATCCGTGACGAACCTTGTACGGCGTCGGCTCACGAATCGGGCACGGCGTTGCCGTCCACAGGTCGCCATTGGCATCATCGCGAAGGAATACACAATCGCTCGACGGATCCCGCACCGGGTCGTTGTGCCACGGCGTGAGTCGATAGAAAAAGCTGTTCCCCGCCCACGTCGTGCCGCTTCCACCTTCGCTGACGATGAATCCGGCGACCGGATTGCCGACGACGTTGACCCACGGCGCCGGCGGCAAATCGCTGCCGGTCAGATGGATCTCGTATTCGCCCGCCTGATTAAATCCCCCGAGCCCGTTGAAGTTCTGGAGCCCGGTGCCCGGATCAGCCGTCTGCGCGTGAATCGCCACCGTCCCGAGAGGTACGATGTCGCGGTTCATGATCTCGAGCTTGGGCGGATATCTGTCTTCGACGCCCGGGAATTCGAGGAAGTTGCCAAGCCCAAGACCGTCGCAGTTTACCTGTACCCGCGCCATCGCTTTGAGCAGCGTGATCTCTTCCGGCTTGAGGAGGTCGGCACGTCGGATGAACACACCGCCCGGCCGATCGAGCAGACCTGCCTCGCTGGACGCCATTGCCGTTGCCAGCAGCTCATCGCTCAGCTCCTGCATGTACGTCATGGGATGCACGTTCAGGATCACCAGGTCGCAGGTGATCCCCTTTAGCCTCCAGTAGTGGTGTGTCCTGAGGAGCTGCCGAACGCTCGGCATCCCGACCGGGCTGTCCACGGTAGCGAGGAGTATCGGCCAATCGCCCGATATGCCAAGTGACCACAATGACTGTTGTCCGAGTTTGTTCTCCTCGACAGCGCTCTGAGCTGGCCGGAATCCCGGGTGAGGGAACATCAGATGGCCAGCGAGATCCTGATACAGCGCGGCATCTGCGGGCGCAATGCCAAGATCGCGCAGCTCCGCCTGCGCCTGCGCCCACGACAGGTCGAGCGCACGTCGCGCGCTGTACGGATCGTGATATAGATCAGCCAGTTCTATCGCGCGTTCTCTCTGCGAAGTGACGAACGTCGTGAACGCGACGTGCGTCGATCCGCCGGGTGGAATCCGCACCTTTACGCGAAGCGAGAAGATTGGATCGAGAACCGCGCCCACCGTTCCAGAGAGCTCAGCGCCTTCATCGAGTGCTTCCGCATTCCTTACCGAGCGCCCGCGACCGACGAATCTTGCGCGATCAGTTTCGCACGTGACCTTGCCCGCCAGTTCCGGTCCGCATGCAACGACGTGCGCACACCAGATTGCGGCCTCCGTCGCTGACCGAGGTCGCCTGGTCGCAAAAAGCGCCGCCTTGCCTTCAAGAAACTCCGTTTGCACGAAGAGATTGGCGAACGCAGGATGAGAGCGGTCGGTGTCGGGCGGCGCCAACACCACCTCGGAGTAACTCGTTAGCTCGATCTCGCGCGCTTGAAGCGATCGGTTCGTCAGCGTCACCCGTCGCACTTCAGCGGCATCGTCTGATGCCACCGCAATTTCCGTAACGGTATCGATATCGCCATCGCGGCGAATGAACGTGATGCGGTCGCTCGCGAAGAGAACACGGTACCATTGAGGCTCTGTTCCCGATGGCTGATGCGCGGTTGACCAGACGTGGCCGGTGCTCAAGTCCTTCACATAGCACCACTGCCCATAGTTGTCGCGCGTCGAATCGTGACGCCACCGAGTGACGGCAAGATTTCCATAGCGACTGAACCCGCCGCCCGCGTTCGTGATCAGAGTTGTGTACGGCACGTTGCCGAGAATGCCGACGACCGGCTGCGGCGTGTGCGGCGTCTCGATCTCGCGCACTGCCGGCTTCTCCATCTCACTCGGAACCCGCGCCACATCATCACCTTGAACATCCTGCATTGTCAGCCGGCGCGGGATCCGCTCCTGCAGCACCAGCTCCGCCGAACGCACGAGTGGATCCAGGTGGAAACGGCGCGGCCAGATCTGCTGGTTGAGGGCGTTGTCGAGCGCGACGATGCTCATGCCGATGTGGTGCGCCATGAACGTGGCCACGATCGTCTTTCGGGAGCCCGGTGAAGGTCGAGTGTAGTCCAGGGCGTCGCGGAACCCGTAAGGGCCGAGCGCGCCTTCCGCCTCGAGAGTCGTGAGATTCTTGAGCGATGCACGCGGTTCCACCAGCATCGCCAGCACCGTCGCATACGGCGCAATAACGAGCTCCTTGCTCAACCCGCGCTTGAGCGCGAGATCAGGAACGCCGAAGCCGCGGTACTGGTACGTGTGCAACCTGTCGCGCACCGCATACGCGGATTCCGAGACGCCCCATGGCACGCCGCGCTCCGCGCCATATGCGATCTGCCGCCTCACACTTCCCTTGTGCGTCTGGTCGAGCAGCGTGAACGGGAAGGTCTGCATCACCAGGGCCGGCATCAGATACTCGAACATGCTTCCGCTCCAGGAAAGCAGCGTTCTTGTCCCCGCGGTCGCCGTCAGCGAGCGGCCCAGCCTGAACCAGTGATCGACCGATACGTCGTCCTTCGCAATCGCCATGAATGACGCCAGACGCGACTCGGACGCGAGGAGATCATAGTACGAGTTGTCGACGGTGTTGCTGCCGATGTGATAGCCGATCGTGAACAGTTTCCGCTTGGTGTCGTACAGGAAGCGGAAATCCATCTCGGCCGCGTACGCGTGCGCCCGCTCCGCGATCGCCTTGAGTCTCTTCGCATCGAGATCGGGGCACTCGGGGTCCTTCAGCATCTCATAGCAGGCCTGCTTGAGCGCGATCAAATGGCCGGCAAAGTTTCCGCTGTCCACCGTCGAGACATAGCCCGGCTCGAGCACGCGTAGTTCGTTCAGGTCGTACCAGTTGAAGAAGTGACCGTGGAAACGGCGCATCCTCTCGAGAGACCGGAACACTTTCTCCACGCGGTCGATCATGTCCGACCGCGTGATGAAGCCAAGATCCACCGCGCTCACGGTCGACAGTAGCTGGAGCCCGATGTTGGTCGGCGACGTGCGGAGTGCCAGAACCGGCTCCGGATCCTCCTGGAAATTGTCGGGCGCAAGCCAGTGCGTCTCCTCCGACACGAACTTCTCGAAATACGTCCAGTGAAGCTTCGCGTATCGAAGTGCTGCCGTCCGCTCCGCATCGGTCAGGTGTATCTCGCCAAGAATCGCTGGCCGGCTGAGCGCGAACGCGATGCTGGGGCTCGCAAACCAGGCGAGGACGAACGGCAGCGTCGCCATGACGAAGAGAAACCGCTCATCAGCGGACGAGGAGGCGCCGCCCATTGTGACGTGAAGGCCGATGAGCGTACCCAGACCCAGGCAGAGCGCGGTAACCGGCCACATCTTGCGCCAGGTTTCCCGCTGCGAACCGACGCCAAGCGCCCTCTCGACCTGCGACGCAGTTTGCCACTCGAGAAGATTCCGGTGGCTGATGGACAACCGGTACAGTGTGCGGATGATCGCATCGGCGGACACGACAGCCTGATGCGGGAGGAAAGCGACAGCGAGCGCGAATTGCTGCCCGTTCGTCATGGCATCGCGACCGACCGCCATGTAGTACGCGAGCCACGACTGGTCACGCGGCGGTCTCGCCAGTGAAATCATGAGGGAGAACAGCCACGGGAACGCAATCGCCACCAGTACGAGTGCCGTCCACTGAACGACGGAGCCGGGTAGGAGGAACCAGCCGAGGATCAGCATCCCCAGCTGAAAGATCTCGACCAGGCTGCGACGCAGATTGTCGAGAATTTTCCAGCGGGATATCGCGGACAGGCGGTTCTGCATCCGTCCATCCGGTCCTGGTACAGTGCCCCTCAACCATCCGAGCAGCTGCCAGTCGCCTCGAATCCACCGGTGCTTCCGGCGCGTGAAGGTCAGATAGCGCGTCGGATAGTCGTCATACACCTCGATGTCGGTCGCCAGTCCCGCGCGCGTCCACGTTCCCTCGATCAAATCGTGACTGAGCAGCGTGTTCTCTGGAAATCTTCCGTGGGTCGCTTCCTCGAACGCATCGACGTCGTAAATCCCTTTCCCGGTGAAGCTTCCCTCGCCGTAGAGATCCTGATACACATCGGATACCGCTGTCGTGTATGGATCGACACCAGGATGTCCGGAGTGGATCGCGGCGAAATACGATTTGTGGGCACTCGTGAGCGACACGCCGACTCGCGGCTGGACGATTCCGTAGCCCTCGGTGACTCGTCCGATTGCCGGATCGTAGTGCGCGCGGTTGAGCGGATGCGCGATCGTGCCGACGAGCAGCTGCGCCGCGTCTCGCGGCAGCACTGTATCCGAGTCGAGCGTTATGACATACCGGACGAGACTGAGTCTGCTCGTGTCACCGATAATCGTGTTGAACGCGTCTCCGGCTCCACCCCGCAGGAACTTGTTGAACTGGGCGAGCTTGCCACGCTTCCTCTCCCAGCCCATCCACACGTTCTGCTTCGGATTCCAGAGGCGCGGGCGGTGAAAGAGGAAAAACACATCTTCGCCCGCGTTTGCGTACCTGGCATTGAGGGTCTTGATTCCAGCCGCGGCCGCAGCAAGGATCCCCTCGTCATCGGGTCGGTGCTCGGTTGGCGAGTCCGTAAAATCGCTGAGTATCGCGAACTGTAGATTGGGATCGCGATTGGCGAGGTATTGCACCTCGAGATGCTCGAGAGCTTCCTCCACGCCGTGCAGGCTTCCGAGTAGCGTCGGCACGACCACAGCGGTCATGTGTTCTTCCGGAATTCCGTCGTCGCGCAACTCGAGCTTGGACAGAAGCCGCGGCGGCATCAGTAGCGTTATGAGCTGGTTGATGACGCTGATGCCGATCTCGCTCGCCGGAATGAGCGCCGTGAGAGCGATAGCCAGCTGAACGCCAATCGACGCGCCCTCCACCGCCTCGAGAATTGCCGCAACCGCGAGAACGGTGAAGACCGTTATCCCCCCGAAGTACAGCGTGTTGGGGTGGCGCTGCGTCCAGCGGTAGAGCCATTCACCGGGGGGCGGGGTGTACCCGACCTTCTCCTCGAGAACGCTGCGGCCTTTGTCCACGAGGAAGTAGCCGACGTGCGCGTGTCTCGCATCGCCGGCGGGAGCGACCTTCGCCAGCGCCAGAACTTCACTCGCGATTTCCTCTTCGGGCCGCTTGACCCGTTTGGCAATGTGCTCGACGACGTGACGGTAGTGATCCCGCGTACCGAACGTCATCGATGCGTAGTGGCCGCTCGGGTCCTGGCGTAGGAGCTTGTCCGTCGCGCTCTGAGCTTCTACGAAATCCTTCCAGTCGAGCCTCGAGATGGTCCGAAGACTCGTGATGCTGTTCGCGACTGTCACCTGCGTCAGCGCCACTCGGCGATTCGATCGCGTCGCCGCCTCTTCCGCGCTCGGTCCATCCTCGGCGATCCACTGCTCGAGCCAGATCAGCGGCGTGAAGTTCGTCTGGTACGACCGGACCTGCTGGAGGAATCGCGCGACCCACGTCGGCGTAAAGGGCGGATGATCGTCGACGAACGCGGCGAGCGCTGTCGCCAGCGCTCGCGACGATTCCTCACTCGCCTCGCGCAGCGTTGTGGCGGCACGGTCAGCTGACTCGACTTCCTGTAGGCGCGCCGCTACACGCAACGCCATTCGACGGATGTTCTCGACGAGACCCAGTCGGAGCATCGTTGGAATCGCCCACAGCTCACCGATGCGGAGCTGAGTGACAGTTTGGTACTCACGCACGAACAGCGTGATGTTGTCGAGATCGAGGTGGCCTTCCGTGTGCGCGATCAGTTCGATCGCCACTTCGTACGCCCGCGGATAACCAGCGAGCGATCCCGTGGCGAGCTTGGGCAGCTCCTCGTAGTAGCCCTTGGGAAGATTGGTCCTGATTTCTCTGATATGCTCCTGGACGATGTAGAAGTTGTCCAGCAGCCAGTCTCCGGCCGGGCTGATATCAAGACCACGCTCCGCGCCGTTGTTCAGCTCATGATAGACGCGGTCGAGAACTTCTCTCGTGTCCTCCAGACGAAGCAGAAGCGGACCAGCGCCACGTTGCTTCTGGGCCGGGAGCAGGTGATGCCCGCGCGCCACTGCTCGGGCACGCTCACCGAGTCTCTCGAGTCCGAGGACTTCGCCGCGGATCGGACCGACGAGTTCTTCGCCAGCTCCGTTTCGCGAACGGCCGAACAGACGACTCAGAATTGTTGGTGGAGCCTTGGGCGGAATTGCTGTTGCCACGTCACTTACTCAACGCCAGAGGTATGCCGCTCTCGAGTGGGGCACGTCGCAAGATATCCCGTTGAGTCTACTCGGCGTAATACGCCTGGATGCAGAGAGTCACCAGTCTTTGGCGGACGCGTTCGTACTGATCGCCATTCTGTGGGCGCAACGACTCCGCGAGCGAGTTCCACAGCTCCTTGAAAATGACGATGAGCTCCTCGGGCGGGATGTTGTTCGTATGGGCCTCCTTGCCAACTCTCTTCAGAAGATCCGCAAGCTCGGGCGTAGGCCCATCCGGCCGCTTGAGCTGATCCGCGAGCGCAGTCCGCAACTCCTTCATGGTTACTTCAGAGAGTGGGCTCACGATTTCTCAGGCAATAGTTCTCTCCACCTTCACACTAGTTTGCGGAAAGTGGACATTTGTTCCTGAAATATTTAAGCGATACTCTCTTTCGGCGCCAGAGAATCCGAAAGGTCCACAAGTTGCCAAGCTAAGCCGTGTCCCCTCTTTTGGTTGGCGGCGTTGGGCAATGTGCTGATCCTTGCGCGCGAAGAGCTGATCGCTGCGCTGTTGGGCCTTATGGTTGAGCTTCGCGGTCTGCAGCCGATGTTCCTGAAAAGGGAGGAGTCGGTCACCGAAGCCTTAACGCGACTGGCGTTCGATGCCGTCGTGATAGACTGCGATCACCCCGACTGCACCGGAGACCTGCTCGATACCATCAGGAGCGCTGGCGCGGTCCCAATCCTGTTCAGTCCATCAAGAATGCAGGCGGAAGTACGGGAAGTCGCGGTGCGCCATGGCATTAGGTCTTTCACGCTGCCCACAGATCCCGATACGTTCGGGAGAATGCTCGAAGCCTAACGAATCCGAATTCCGCCCGTGATGCGAAACAGCGTGGCGTCTTCCGGCACCGAATAAACCTGGGCACCGACATCCAGGATTTGGCGAAGAACGGCGGTCACGCCGCCAAAGATCGCCGCACGGTTGAGGGGTTTCTCGAGCTCGACCTGCGTCCGGTCGACGCCCCCACTCGCATTGGTGAACCCGACCTGAAAGTGCGGATCGATCCTGTTTACCCCCGCGCCACCGTAAAAGGAGATTCCGCGAACTCCCGGACTAAACCCCGCGGCAATCTCGCCACCGAACATGTCCGGATGAAAAGTGTCCTTCGATGGGCTGCTTCCATAACACGGGCTCAAGGGATCCGTCTGCTGCAGCTGCGACCTGGGGCAGGTGATCGCTCCTTTGACATTTCCAAAGGTGCCATGCACTCGCAGCATGAGAGTGGTTCCATTCGACACCGGTCCGACCGCGAAATGGTGTGCGTGCGATACGGCAAAGCTGAAAAGATTGGGCTTGGCTCTCGCGATCGTTATCGGCGGAAGGTAGGCAGCCTCGAGTGCAAAACCAAACGGCCCACCAATCGTGATCCTGGGCCGTCCGAATACCGGAGAGAGTGACGTGTGCTCGCTCTTCTGAGTGAAGCACGCACCTGTCTGCTCGATCGTGGGATTTGGCTTGGGTAAATACTCCAGTTCCGCGCCGGCGCGTATGCTGCCGGGGGCGAGCACTTCCGGAGCTATCGCCATCGAGAACACGATTGGAGCCGTGTAGAAAGCGAGAAGCTTCCCTTCGTTGCTGTCGCCTGACACTTGGCACTGCGCGTTAGCTTGCCGTTGCGCGGTGAAAAGCAGTGCTACTATGAACAGACCTCGACGCATTGTTGCTCCCGTTCGGAAGAACTCCAGGTGAGCGAACTAAGCTAGGGGTGAATCCCCGGTGGAGCGACAACAGGTCGGCAAGCGCAACGATCCGACGCGTCAACGTATGGTCGTAACGGGCGAACGCATACCGACACTCAGTCGTGACCAGTCAGTACTCGGCCGGAACGAGAAAGGTCAGCGACCTCCGGACAACCGAACCTTCCGCGCGTATGTACGCAGCATGCATTCGCCGTAGAACGCTGGGTGCTCGCTATACGCGCTCCATGTTTTGTCGACGCGCTTCATTTCGTTGTCGTAGGCCAGAAAAACTGCCGCCTTTTCGCGCGCCTGATCAGGCGATCGATTAGCGGCTCGTGATGCCAGCGCATAGCCGGTATAGTATTGCGTGTTGGTCCACCGTTCCCTCCTCCGCAGGTCCTCCACAAGGAGGCCTGCCATACGATGATCGAAGTGATCGTGCGGATTCGCGGCAATACTCGGATCGCTCGCGTGAATCGCGTTATCCCGAGTGGTGGAGCTCGACCCGATCAGCTTGCTCACAGTCGCCATGAGATCTTCCCACCCGCGGTACCTGGTGCTCCCATCGATTGCAGTTATGGAAGCGATTCTTTTCCCGCGCAATTTTCTCAGGCTTTGAAAGTCATGGCGCGCGAAGCCCGTACCACTTCTCTTCCCGTCAGGCAATCGGAGAAAATAGGACTCAGTCCTGGCGATGACGCATTTTCGAATCAAATGCTCGAGCACTTCTATAGTCGAGCATCTGACAGCGGCCGAATCTGCTGCGTCCGTTCCGATCGCAAGCCGCGTTGAGCGCAATGCCGCTCGCTCTCGCGTCAGCCAATAGGTCGAGTCCCGCCCGTCGTCCCCAGCCGTGAGGTAGATGAACGTCGCCGAGTCGCCGGTCCTGATTTGCTTGGCGACCACATCCCCCATAAAGAGCTGCCAGTCGTCCTGGTGTGCAACAACGAACACATCGTGGCGCGCCCCGGGTGCGTTCGATTCATATCTAACCGAGACTGGGACCTGGGATCCAGCGACGCCCACGACCGACAGCTCGACCAATCCAGGGCCAAGCAACAATACGAGCGGGAGGAGCCGTAAGGAGTTCATGCGGAAAGATACTCCTTGTGTTCAGTCCGATAGCCCAGACGCACAAAGCGGGTGCAACCCGCTTAAAGTTGCACCCCATTTGTTAGTTTCTTATCTAATCAGGTTAGTCGACCCTGATAGCCTCGACCTCGAGATTGATCTTGATCTCGTTCCCGACGGTAAGCCCGCCGGTCTCCAGCAGCATGTTCCAGGTCAGACCGAATTCCCTGCGATCGAACTTGCCGCTTGCGCTGAATCCCACGCGCTCGCCGCCCCACGGATCCTTCGTCTGTCCTTCGAAAGTGACATCGAGAGTGATCGGGCGCGTCACATCGCGAATCGTCAGATCGCCGGTGAGCGTGAACTCCTGCTTGCTGCCCTCGATCCGGGTGCTCCGGAACTTGATCTCGGGATACTGCTCGACGTGCAGAAAATCCGCCGACCTGAGGTGCTGGTCCCGCTGATCGGTGCGCGTATCGATGCTCGCCGCCTTGAGCGTTGCCTCGACTAAAGAGCTCTTCGGGTCGTTTTCATTCGTGTAGATGGTGCCTTCGATGTCTGTGATCCGTCCCTTGACGGTCGAGATCATGAGATGCTTGGCGGAGAACTCCACCGTCGTATGCGTCGGGTCGAGCTTCCATGCCGTCTTCGCTCCTGCTACCGGAGCCGTTTGAACTGTTGCGGTCATCGTCTTCCTCTCCAATCCTGTGCGGTTTGAGCCTGTAAAGCCCCGGAGCGAGGCTAATAGCCCTGGACTTACTATTGGTATGTGAGTATACTTTAGTAAGTTAGTTGTGTCAAGCACCCATATTTGCAAACTTTCTTACATGGCCGATTCTTCCGCACCCACTCCACACGTCTGTGCCCGCTTTCATCGGGCTATCGAGCTCATCGGTAGCCGCTGGACAGGCGCTATCCTGCAAACCCTGCTTCAGGGCAAAACGCGCTACGCCGCCATCAGAGGCGCGATTCCCGATATCACCGATCGGATGCTGTCCGAGCGCCTGCGCTCGCTCGAAGGGGAAGAGCTGGTGATTCGGGTTGTAACCCCGGAAAGCCCGGTGCGCGTTGAATACGAGCTGACCCCGAAGGGGAGCGAGCTCCAAAAAGCACTGGGAGAGATCGGAGCGTGGGCGGAGCGCTGGATTCCGCTCGAGAGTGACGAGGGCAATGCGATTGCCGGCGAACAAAAAGGGAGTAAACGTCGCCCTGTGCGACGCGCGCGTAAAGCCAGGCCCGCGTGACCGTGGTCAAGGACGCTGAGTAGATTTTCAGCGTCTTTTTTTTTCACAACGCTATCTCCACCGTCGTGGATACGCTGAAGCCTACCTTTCGCTGCGCGTATGTACCCTCATCCAGCATGGAGAACCACTGATGCGCACGCTGCTCTCCTCGCTCCTGCTCTCGGCAACTGGTCTCGCACTCGCCCCAGCTCCGGCCGACGTACCACTGCGCGGTTTCTTTCCCCAATCCGTTCAGGCTGAACGTGATCTGGAAGCGCGGTTCAAGGCGATGCCCGATCCGGCCCGGATGAGAGAAGCCATGCGCCGACTGAGCGCGCGCCCGCACCACGTGGGCTCCCCGTACGACAAGGACAACGCCGAATGGATTCTCAGCCAGTTCAAGTCATACGGCTGGGACGCACACATCGAGAACTTCGACGTCCTCTTCCCGACTCCGGTCGAACGCGTCGTCGAGCTGGTGGCTCCTACGACGTTCAAGGCATCGCTTCAGGAGACAGCACTCCCCGAAGACCCGACATCGAATCAGCAATCCGAGCAGTTGCCTTCGTACAACGCCTACTCGATCGACGGCGATGTCACGGGTCCTCTCGTGTTCGTCAACTACGGAATACCTGCCGACTACGACGAGCTGGAGCAGCGCGGCATTTCAGTCAAAGGCGCGATCGTGATCGCCAAGTACGGCGGGTCCTGGCGTGGTATCAAGCCCAAGGTGGCGGCTGAACATGGTGCGATCGGCTGCCTGATCTATTCAGATCCGGGAGATGATGGCTATAACGGTGGCAATGTCTTCCCCAAAGGACCGATGCGTCCGCCGCAAGGTGTTCAGCGTGGTTCCGTCGCTGATATGCCTGTCTATCCGGGCGACCCTCTGACACCGGGTGTCGGCGCCACCAAAGACGTGAAGCGGCTTACCGTCGCGCAGGCCGCAACAATCACGAAGATCCCCGTGCTGCCAATTTCCTACGGCGACGCGCAACCGCTGCTCACCGCGCTCGGAGGCCCAGTCGCTCCGTCCGCCTGGCGGGGCGGGCTTCCCCTCACCTATCGACTCGGCGCGGGGCCCGCGCGCGTTCATCTGCGGGTCAAATCCGACTGGGGCTCGAAGACGCTTTACGACGTAATCGCCAAGCTGCCCGGCACCACCGAAGCAGACCAGTGGATCGTTCGCGGCAATCACCACGATGCGTGGGTGAACGGCGCTGAAGATCCAATCTCGGGTCTCATCGCCGAGCTCGAGGAGGCGCGCGCACTGGGGGCGCTCTACAAACAGGGATGGCGGCCGAAGCGCACCATCATCTACGCTGCCTGGGATGGCGAAGAGCCCGGTTTGCTGGGTTCGACCGAGTGGGCGGAGACACACGCCGACGAGCTCCGAACGCATGCGATCGCCTACATCAACAGCGATGGCAACGGCAGAGGGTTCCTCGGCGTTTCGGGATCACACTCGCTGGAGAAATTCATCAACGGCGTTGCGATGGACGTCGAAGATCCCGAGTCGGGAGTGAGCGCGTGGAAGCGGTTGCAGTCGAACCGACTCCTGAACGGAACTACCGAAGTTCGCCGCGAGATCCGCGATCGCGAAGATCTTCGCATCGGCGCTCTGGGCTCAGGATCGGACTACTCGCCATTCATCGATCATTTGGGCGTCGCATCGCTCAACGTCGGGTACGGCGGAGAGGATGACGGCGGCATCTACCATTCGATCTACGACGATTTCTACTGGTACACGCATTTCAGCGACACGTCTTTTGTCTACGGTCGGGCCCTTGCCCAGACCGCCGGCGTCGCCGTGCTGCGTCTGGCCAACGCGGATCTGCTTCCGTTCGCGTTCACGAACCTTGGGGAAACCATCCAGACGTACGTGAAGGATCTCCAGTCTCTCCGCGACCGGCGCGCGGAACAGATCACGGAACGCAATCGGCAGATCGAAGATGGTCTCTTCAAGGTCACGAGCGACCCGCGCGATCCCGTAACCGCTCCTCAACGTCAGCGCCCTGCGCCACAGTTGAACTTTGCGCCGCTGCTCAACGCACTCGATTCACTCAACCACACAGCGTCGCGTTACGACAAAGCTTATAGTCGAGCCGTCAGTGAAGGACGCACGAACATCGCCAAGGGCGTAAATGCGCGACTGATTCAGGCCGAGCGCGCCCTCACGTCGACGGAGGGTCTGAAGAACAGGCCATGGTATGTTCACATGCTCTATGCGCCGGGATTCTACACTGGCTACGGAGTGAAGACTATACCCGGAGTACGCGAGGCGATCGAGCAGGGAGAATGGCAGGATGCGGATCGCGAGATAGCCCGCGCTGCTGCCGCAGTCGAGCGCGAGGCGACGTTGATCAGCGGACTCGCGACGACTCTTTCAGGGTCTTGAGCGACCATTTATTTCAAAGTGTAAGAGCGGTTCCGACTTCATCGAGGTGACACCCATGCGCTCGAATCTCACCGCCATCATCAGTGCGGCCGTCCTCGCCTGCTCGCCCTCCAAACCAGACCGCGCGGCGCCGGACACTTTGGCCAGTGCGCGACCTGATTCGGCGCGTCCACTCGCCTCACCCGCCGGATTCAACCAGCCGGAAGCCGTGCGCTACGATCCCGATCAGGACATCTACTTCGTCAGCAATTGGGGGAACGGTGGCCCGGAGGCAAAGGACAACAACGGTTTCATTTCCCGGATGACACCTGATGGCACGGTCGAGCGGCCCCGGTTCATCGCCGGTGGCACCGGTGGGGCAACGCTGCATGCGCCGCGCGGGATGACAATTGTAGGTGACACGCTTTGGGTTGTGGACGCGGACGCGGTGCGCGGCTTCAACCGCCGCACTGGAGCACCCTTGGCGACCGCCAATTTCTCCGCCTTCAAGCTTGGTTTCCTCAACGACATCGCCGCGGGCCCTGATGCGCTCTACGTGACGGACACGGGTACCGATCACATCTACCGAATCGCCGGCGGACGGGTGACCGTCGCGGTTGAGAACACGGCGCTCGGCAGTCCCAACGGGATTACCTGGGATGCCGGGGGCCACCGGATGATCATCGTCCCGTGGGCAGGCGATTCGACAATAAAAGCATGGACCCCCGGAACCAAGACGCTCACCGTGGTCGGCAAAAAAGGAAGCACCAGGTACGACGGCGTCGAGATTCTTCCCGGAGACCGCGTGCTCGTGTCAGCTCAGGGGGATTCCAGCCTGTATATCTTCACCGGAGGCACAGGCCGTTCGATCATCCGTACGGGTGGCGCTCCAGCCGACATCGCTGTCGACACCAAACGGAATCGCGTCGCAGTTCCGTTCGTCGATCGTAACATGGTCGAGATCTGGGAGCTTCCGGCACAGTGACAATCGGGGCGAAAGCTGATTCTCCGTGGGCTCCGGGTCGGCAAACAAAAAGAGCTCCCTCAGCGGGAGCTCTCTACTGGATTCGGGATCACGCAGTACCTGGATGAATGGCTAGGGACGGAATCGAACCGCCGACACGCGGATTTTCAGTCCGCTGCTCTACCAACTGAGCTACCTAGCCTAATCGGACTCACGTCCGGAAGGATCAATTAAAACGCCTATGTGGTCGTTATCAACCACTGGCGCGAGCTACTTCGACGACGGCGCCTTGCCGTGGGTCGCGGTGATGACGGATTTCACGCCGCCACGAACATTGAAGTCACCGACCACGCGCATCCATTTGGGCGACGAGCTTGCTACAAGATCGTCGAGAATCCGGTTCACTGCCCGCTCATAGAAAATCCCGTCGTTCCTGTAGCTCCAGAGATAGAACTTGAGGCTCTTGAGCTCGATGCATTTGGCTGCTGGAACATAGGTGATACGGATCGTTCCGAAGTCGGGCGCTCCTCCCGTCAACAGGGCGAGCTCTTCGGCGTCGCTCTCGACGCCACCCAGCGGGCAGAGGGAAGTGAACTCCGAGCAGTCCATGTGGATCTCGTAGTCACGGCCAGCGTAGGGATTGTCGAAGGTCTCGAGGAGCTCTGGCTTTGGCATCCCGAACGATGCACTCACGGTCAGCGCGGATCAATCCGCGCGTATCACTCGTCGCGAAGCTTTCGCGACATCTCCTCGAGCAATCGCCGCTCGTCTCTCGACAGGCTTCCGATCCCCTGTTGCGAGATCTTGTCGAGCACCCGGTTCACCCTCGCCGCGTATTCCTTCGGCGTTTCCTGCCGAGGCACATGCTGCAGCGGCTTGCTCTCACGAAGGATAATCGCGTTGCTGCGCTCGACCACTTCGTCCACACCGGCGGCACGATCGCGCATTGGCTGTCTGCCGCGTGGAACGGCGCGCGGCATATCCTCTGATTCATCCGGCACGGCAGACACCCATCCCCTCACCCTGTTGATTCCACCCGCCGAATAGAGCTTGAGGAAGATCCACCCGAAAGCCATTCCGCCGACGTGGGCCGTCCAGTCGATCCGCGAGCCCGGCGACAGGGCGAAGATGATATTCATCACCAGCATCGCCAATATGAGATAACGGGATCTCATCGGAATCACGCCGAAGAGATAGACCTCTTCGTCGGGCCACCGGAGCGCGTACGCGACCAGCACTCCGCTGATCGCGCCCGAGGCGCCGACGACCGATGTATGCGGTGCAAAAACCAGGTGCGCGATTGCGCCACCAACCCCGCAGCAGAGATAGAACCAGACGAACGTGCGGGTTCCCCATTCATGTTCCAGCCGGGGGCCAAACATCCAGAGCGTGAACATGTTGAACGCGAGGTGGGCAAGCCACGCGTGCACGAACATGTACGTAACTACCGTCCACCAGGTAGCTGGGAAGCGGGCAGGATCGAGAGCGAGCGCCGAATACACCGCATCCGGTCCAAACAGCGTCAGCTGCAGGAAATACACGCCGATGTTCAGGGCCAGGAGCCACTGAACAGCGCGCGTCATGCGCGGGGATTCGGGTGTGTCGTACAGCTCGCTCATGCTGACCTGCGACTAAGGGACCTACATCTAAGACCCAGGGCGCAACGAAGGGTTCCTCAGCGGAACCTATTCGACGGCGAGCTTCACGATCCGCTCACACAGCTCCGGGAAGTTGATTCCCATCGCCGCCGCCCCCTGCGGTATCAGACTAAGCTCGGTCATCCCGGGCAACGTGTTTGCTTCGAGACAGTAGAACTCGCCCTCCGTAGTGAGCCTGAAGTCTATGCGGGCGTAACCCCGGAGTTTGAGCGACCGGAACGCCGCCAGCGCCTGCTGCTGCACCTTTTCAGTCGCCTCGCGCGAGAGCTTCGCCGGGAACTCCTCCACCGCCATGCCCGCCGTGTACTTGCACTCGTAGTCGTAGATCTCGTGCTTGGGAATGATCTCTCCCACCGGCAGTGCCACATCGCCGAGCACCCCGACCGTCAGCTCGCGGCCGGGAACGAACCGCTCGACCATCACCTCGCTGTCGTACTTGCTCGCTTCCTCGATGGCGGCCAAGAGGTCCCCACGTTTTTTCACCAGCGTCAGACCTACCGTGGATCCCTCCTTCGAGGGTTTGACGACTACTGGGAGCCCGAGCATTCCTTCAACCTGCTCGATCGTCACGGGAGTCATCAGCCAGTCTGCTGTCTTTACGTCTGCCGCGCGGAAGAGTTTCTTCGACAGATCCTTGTCCATGGCCAGGGCGCTCGCGAGATGTCCGCTCCCCGTGTATTTCACGTGCGCCATGTCCAGCAGAGCCTGAATGGTCCCGTCCTCTCCCTGCCCTCCATGAAGCGCGAGGAACGCCACATCCGCTTCCTTCACTTCTTTCATCGAAGTGAGATTCGGCAGAAATGTTCCCTCGGCGAACTTGGATAGCGCCTCCAGCGACGGTGGTGCCACTCCAACCTTGCCGGTGCTCAGCTCACGTTCTTCGCTCGCGTTGATCACCCCGCGAGCCGGATCGAGCGCCGTCACCTTGTGCCCGCGCTCCCGCAGTGCCTGCACGATTCGGATTCCCGACGCGAGCGAGACGTTACGCTCGGACGAGGTGCCACCCATGAATACCGTAATCTTCATTCGAGCAGATTCCTTGGTTATCGAGACATCATGTAATGGAGCATGTCGGATCGCGTGACGATCCCCTGAACGACTCCATGTTCCTGCACCAGCACCGCGGGATTCGCCTTTGAGAGCAGCCTCACCACGCTGTCTACCGGCTGGTCCGACGCCACCATCGGGAAAGGCGAATCCATTATTTCGCCAACCGCGGTATCGAGTAGTTTCGGATTCTCCAGACCTTTCTGGGAAAGCGACCAGTCGCTCACCGATCCGATGCAGTTTGCGCCATCCATGACGGGAAGCTGAGACACATCGTGCAGGCTCATGAGGCCGATCGCCTGCCGCACGGTTGCTCCCGCTGCAACGCTCACTACCGCGGGCGCAACGCCATTCTTTCGGCCGAGCACGCTGTGGAGAGCAACTTTGGGGATATCGAGCATCTGGTTCTCGCGCATCCATTCGTCGCTGTAAAGCTTGGAGAGATAGCGCTCACCAGTATCGCACAGGATAGTCACCACCATCGCATTGGGATCGTCGAGTTCGCGCGCGATCTTGAGCGCAACGGCGGTGATCAGACCCGATGATCCACCGACGAACAATCCCTCCTCACGCGTGAGCCGCCTCGCCATCGCGAAGGACTCCTTGTCGCTCACGGTGTGGTACTCGTCGATAACGCTCATGTCGAGCGTGCCGGGAAGCTTGTCCTGCCCAATTCCCTCGATCTTGTACGGCGTTCCCTCGATCTTGTTTTTTCCCTTGCTCCGCCAGTACTCGGCCAGTATCGAGCCCGCGGGATCACCTGCAATCACCCTCACCTTCTTGCTTCGCTCCTTCAGGTAGCGGCCCACGCCAGTGAGCGTTCCGCCTGTGCCCGCCGAACCGACGAAGTGGGTGATCTTGCCGCTGGTCTGCTGCCAGAGCTCGGGACCCGTCGTTGCGTAGTGCGCGTCGGGGTTCGCATCGTTGTAGAACTGATCCGCGAGGATGGCATTCGGAGTCTCAGCCGCAATTCGCTTTGCCATCATCACGTAGTTATCGGGATGATCTGGCGGAACCGCTGTCGGAGTCACGATGACCTCGGCGCCGAATGCCTTGAGCAGGCGGACTTTTTCCTGCGACATTTTGTCCGGCATCGTGAAGATGCATTTGTATCCGCGGAGCGCCGCCGCGATCGCGAGGCCGACACCGGTATTCCCGCTCGTGCCTTCGACTATCGTCCCGCCGGGCTTCAGCTTCCCTTCCTTTTCCGCTCGCTCGATGATCGGAAGACCAATTCGATCTTTGACCGAGCCGCCCGGATTGAAGAACTCCGCCTTCGCATAAACTGGAGTGCGAAGTCCGCGCGTGACCTGGTTGAGTCTGATCAGCGGCGTCCAACCGATTGTCTCGAGAACGTTGTCATAAGGCAATCGGTTGCGTTCGTTTTTCATGGACGTGTGGTTCCCGGCTTCGTCGATCCCTTCTGCGGCGCCGCTTTCGTGGCCGCCTTGGGGCTATCTGCCGGCTTGGGGATGCTGGTCACAGTCGAGGAATCGCGTGGAATGATCGTATCGCCGGCAAGTGGTGGAGCATCCGGATGCCTGAAGAACACTGGCAACAGAATGGATACCGGAACTGCCTGGCCCTGAGTCTTGGCGGGTTCGAACTTGAGGTCCCGCGAGCCCTTCATCGCCGCGGAATCCAGTGCGGTGAACCCTGACGTCTCCGCAATCCGGGTCGAGTCTGCTACAATCACGCCCTCTCTGTCGATGAATATCCGGAGCGTGACGTTGCCCTGAACCTTCTGCGCGTACAGCGCGGGGGGATAACGAAATGGCAGTTCCTTGTTGAGCATCACCGGCGCGACGTCCGGCTGTCTGCCCACCGTCTGAAACGGCAGTCCCGATCCGTCTCCATTCTTGCACCCAGCGCCGAAAGTCAGCGCAATCAGCGCTATGGCACCCAGTCTCATGTACATGCTCAAGCCGTTCCTCCGTCTCGCTTCACTTCGTCGACGAGTCGGGCAAGCATCTCGAGCGCTTGAATTGGCGTCATCGTATTCGGATCCACCTTTCTCAGTTGTTGCACGACAGGATGCGTCATCACGCCGAACAGTGCCAGCTGGCTGTCTGGAGCATCGCTCGGTGCCGGCGAGGCGCGTCCAGATCGAGGCACGATCTGTTCCGCTTCCAGCAGCTTCAGCAGCTCTGCTGCCCGTTTCAGCACTGCGGGCGGAAGACCCGCGAGCCTGCCCACTTCGATTCCGTACGAACGATCGGCGCCGCCCGGCTGCAGGCGATGGAGGAAAAGAACCTCATCCCCGACCTCGCGCACCTGCACGTTATAGTTGCGAACTGCGACTAAATTGTCGGCCAGTTGCGTGAGCTCGTGATAGTGCGTCGCAAAGATCGTTTTGCACCCGACTGCGTTGTGCAGGTGCTCGCTCACCGACCAGGCGATCGAAATTCCGTCGTAGGTCGAGGTGCCGCGGCCGATCTCATCGAGCAGCACCAGGCTTCGTCGTGTCGCCGTATGAAGGATGGCGCTCGTTTCCGACATCTCCACCATGAAGGTCGACTGCCCGCGAACAAGGTTATCGCTCGCCCCGACCCGGGTGAAAAGGCGGTCGACGACCCCGATTCGCGCGCGGGTGGCAGGGACGAAACTGCCAACCTGCGCCATCAGCACGATCAGGCCGACCTGCCTGAGCACAGTTGATTTGCCCGCCATGTTCGGCCCGGTCAGAATGATCATTCGCGCATCTTCTGTGAGCGCTACGTCGTTCGGAATGAACTTCTCGCGTGGCATCATCCTTTCTACGACTGGATGCCTGCCGGCTGTGATCTCGAGCGAGAAATCATCGGTGAGCATCGGACGCACGTAACCTTCCCGCGCTGCGACTTCGGACAGCGATGCGAGCACATCGAGCTCGGCAACGATTTGCGCAACTGCCTGCAGGCGACCGACCTGACCCCCGACCCGTGACCGCAGTGCTTCGAACAGCTCCCGCTCCCGCTCCTCGACTCGTTCAGCCGCCGTCAGAACCCGCTCCTCGTACTCCTTGAGCGAAGGCGTCACATACCGCTCCGCTCCGGCCAGGGTCTGGCGCCGCTGGTAGTCGCTGGGGACGAGATGCACGTTGGTGTTCGTTACTTCGATGAAATAGCCGAAGATCTTGTTGTAGCCGACCTTCAGGGAATTGATACCCGTGCGTGCGCGCTCCTCGGCCTGAATTTTGGCAATGGAATCCTTGCCACCGTCGCGCAGCGCCCGCCACTCGTCCAGCTTGCTGTCGACGCCAGCGCGCACACTGGATTCATCTCCGATGGCAACGGGCGGTCGCTCGACGAGTGTTCGGATTATCTCCTCGGAGAGATCCCCACAGCCATCCCAGTCGCCGGCGTGTCTTCCTAGCGCGGTATCGTTTTCGGGTGTTGCCGCCGCGCGAGCTCGCCCCAGTGCCGCTTCAACTGCGGGCAACATTGCAATTGAATCACCGAGTGCACGGAGCTCGCGGGGAGAGGCGCGTCCGGCGGCTGCCTTCCCGGCAAGTCGTTCAATGTCACGCACACCGTCCAGAGCTTCTCGCATCGCACCACGAATGAGCCCGTCTCCGAGTGCATCGACAGCGCCGAGTCTCGCATCTATGTCCACACGGTTGACGAGTGGAGCGAGAAGCCACTGCCGGAGCAGGCGCGCGCCCATTGGCGTGAGAGTACGGTCGAGAACTCCCAGAAGTGTCCCCGAGGTTTCTGCGCCGCGCATTGACTCGACCAGCTCGAGATTTCGCCGCGTCATCTCGTCGAGGGGCAGAATGCCCTCCTGTCTCTCGATTTTCGGACGCGCGAGATGCGACATCCCGGCGGGTTGCAGCTCATTGAGATAGCGGAGCAGCGCCCCCGCTGCACCTACTGCCGCCTTGTCTCCGATTTCAATTCCAAACGCTTCGAGAGAGCTCACCCTGAAGTGTTGCACCAGTTGATCACGGCCCAGCTCGCTGTCGAATTCCCAGCCTTCCCGTTCGGTTACCATGGGTCCTTCTTCGCCGACGGGACCTCTCAGGAATTGAGCGAGACTCTCCCCGCGTGAAAGAATTACCTCTCGGGGTGTAAACCTCGAAAGCGCGGATTCCAGATCGCGGATGCCTATGGCAGTGAGCCTGAGCTCGCCCGTTGAAAGGTCGGCGGCGGCGATTCCCACCAGGTCGCCATCACGATTGAGTGCGCATAGATAGTTATTGCGCGTGCCGTCGAGCAGATCGTCGGAGAACGCTGCACCAGGCGTGATAGTCTCCACCACCTCACGCTTCACAATGCCTTTGGCGAATTTTGGGTCTTCCGTTTGCTCGCAGATCGAGACACGGAATCCGTGTTGGATCAACCGTCGGAGATACTCGCCGGCCGCTTTAACGGGAACTCCCGCAAGCGGCACCGCGCTCGCGCCCCCGTTGTTCCTCGAGGTGAGCGTGAGGCCAAGCGTTCTCGAGGCTACTTCTGCATCCTCGTAGAACATTTCGTAGAAATCACCCATCCGGAAGAACAGGATCGCATCCTGATGACGCGATTTGATCTCCCGGTATTGCTGCATCAACGGTGTTGATGCGCCGCGGCTCACCGTTCGGGCGCTCTCACCACGAAACCTTCCATGTGACTCGCTTTGATCTTCTTCAACGCGTTTTCCGCTTCCGTCTCTGATGCGTAGCGTCCAATTCTGACCCGGAAGGGGGCCGTCGACCCGTCGACTCGCGCCGCGTAACCGCGCTTGTTCAGGGTTGCTGTGAGTTTGTCAGCGTCAGGTTTATGGGTGTAGGCAGCTACCTGGACCGAATACTCGCTTACCCGCGAGACTACGGCCTTCGGCGTCTTCGCTGGATCGACGAGCGTCGGCTTGGAATCGTTGGCTTCGGCTGGCGGCTTGGGACGCTGAGCCGGCACGACCTTTTTCGGCGTTGCCGGAACGCTCACAACCGGAGGAGATGGGGTCGCCGCGACAGCAGCTGGTTTTTCTGTCGGAGCGGGCACAACTGACTTGGACGGCGTTGAACTCGCGCTGGACGTATTCGCGGTTACAGTCGCAGGTGTTGTAGAAGCAGTGACGGAGGCCGCGGTGGGACTTGCCGACGTACCCGTCATTGGGGGAGTCACCGTTGGAGTGGTCACCGTTGCCACAGTAGCGACCGACGGGCAGCGTTGACCCTGATACTGAATTTGATTCTTGAGCTCCACCTCCGAGGCGTCTGTCTGGGCCATCGCATTTGCATTGGCGGCGCACGCTTTGGGAACATCGTTCTTCTCGAAAAGGACTCGAGCGGTCCAATAGCTCGCTCTCGCGAGCGATTTGCTTCGAGGATAATCACGTGGAATCCGCTGTAGATGGCCGAGTGCGCCATCGCGGTCGCCGCGAGCGAGCTCGAGCTGCGCGAGACGCAGCAGCGCGTCCTCGGCCTGTGGCGCAAGTGGATAGTCAACCACTATGTGCTTGTAATCGCTCTCTGCATCCGCGGCATTCGAAGCCAGCGTCGCGCGCCAGAACAGGGCTTGCGGGTAGAGCTGAGATGTTGTGGGCGTCTTTGAGATAACGGAATCTATCAGCGCCCTCCCAGCCACCCCATTGCCATCACTCACAAGCGCCTGAGCTCTCACAAAAATCGGATCTGCCGGACGCATGGGTGCCTGAGCGGCTGCCGGTGTCGCGACCCAGAATAGAGGTAGGCCGAAAAGAACTGTCCATCTAGACATCTTACCACTCTCCTATTGACTCATGCGGCGGTTTTCTTCCGCGCAATGAACTCCATTATGCGGCAACGCTCTGATCGTCGACTGCACACAGACTGAGTACTACGGTGGCCAGCAATTGTTCTTCGGACGAGACTCTGCTTTCCTTGAGGGCTACGTCCGCCTCGAGAAGGGAGTCGAGCGCGCGATCCAACGATTCGCTGGTCCAGCGCTCCGCGGCACGAACCCAGGCGGCAGTGGCAGATCCCCACGGCCGGCCTGTGAATGCTCCCGTCTGCTTCAGAAGATCGAAGTATTCCTGGGCCAGGCGAGCTCTCGAGAGACCTTCATCCAGTCTCGCGCGCCCCCACGAGATAGCGAGCATCTGTGTCGATAATGCCATGACGATTGAGACACCAGTTGTTTTCGGCTGGGTGAGGACGTGGGAGATCAATCCCAGTGCTAAGGGCGCGTTACGCTCAGCAACTGCATCGAGGAGATCGGCCTGCGTCTCGCCCCGCCGCACTCCGACAACGGCCGCTACGGCCTCTTCGCTGACCTCCTCGCCGTGGCCTTCTATGTAGCTCGCAAGCTTATCCAGCTCCCCTGACAGTTGGTGCAGGTCGCTACCAACGGCGGCTTGCAGGAGTTCAGCGGCTGGCTGGCTGATTTTTACGCCAAGCTCGCCAGCTCGATGCGAAATCCATTTGGGAATCCGGTCGCCGGTTAGCGGATCAAACTGGAGCGATGTGCTCGAGGCAGAGAGCACTGCATCGGCCTTTGATCCGGCCGCCGCGGTCATGAGAAGGAGCAGATCGACCGCGGGTCGTTTCAGGTACTCCTCGAGAACCTTGCGCGCGTCTTTCTTGAGCCCACCAACGTCGCGAAGCACGATTACGCGCCGATCCGCCATCATTGGCGGTGTGGAAAGAAGAACTCCAAGGGTCTCGGCATCGAGTTCGGCCGATCGTCTCGTATCCAGGTTGAAGTCTTTGGACCCCGGATCAAGTGCGGCGTCGACTAGCTGCTGGGCAGCATCATCCTTTTGATAGTCATCCTCTCCCCAGATGTAGTAAGCGCCGTCGAATGACCGGCGCTTAATCGCATCACGAACTGTTTTGAGAGAGGATGCGGACATCCTCCAAATATACGGCCGCTCTACTGGGCTGCCGATGGCTCCCGGACACTAACGAGTGTAGTTCGTCAGCTCGAGCTTGGAGTGCGCAAACCGCACCGGCGCCTGCTCCGCAAACAGGGCGGCTGGCCAGATGGTAAGGCCTGCCGTAACGGAGGTAACGATCGCCGGCGTCGACGTCGTGAGTGGTGTGAGCTCGGGCTCCGGAATGGTGGCGATCACAGGCGCCATGACGATATCACGCGGAGCATCGGTGTGGTGGTACAGTGTCGTCGCTATGTATCCGAGCATTGCCGCACTGGCGAGCGTTGCCGCGACCGCGCCTCGTCTGAGATTGCGCTGCGTGGCAGCCAGCAGATGGTCGCTTTGACACTCTTGGAGACGCGCTTCGAGTCGCTGGGAAAAGCCCGCGGATGGCTCTATTGAAGGAAGATTTCTGAAGAGCAGAAGCGCTCGGCGGATCCTCGCATCGTGCTTCGCACAGTTCTCACATTCAGCAATGTGCCGCTGCATGCGAACCAGCTCGATCCCGGCAAGGGTATCGTCTACAAAAGCAACGTGCTGATCACAAAACTCGCGACAATCCATGTAGGTAGGTTGAGGGTTCGGTAACAGGTACCCAGCAGGGGGGCGCCTGTTCCCGAACCGCCGAACCTAATCTACATATGGGGCAATGATTTCCGCGAACGAAGTCCTTGCTCGATTGAGGCGCGATTTGACCGTCCCCAGATTGCAGTCCGTGATCTCCGCGATCTCCTCGTAGGACTTGCCTTCGAGCTCGCGCAGGACGAACACATTTCTGTGATGCTCGGGAAGCTTGGCCACGGTCTCTTCGACGATCTCCCTCAGATGACGCTTGCGATACATGTCATCCGGACGCGACGTTGTGTCCTCGAACTGGAGGGGACGATCATCGTCCTGGAAGCTCTTCTGGACCGTCTGAAAGAGAACCAGGGGATTGCGCGAGCGGTTGCGCAGCTCGTTCTTCGCCAGGTTGGACGCGATCGTATAGACCCAGGTCGAAAACTTCTTCGAGCGGTCGAAACGGTGCAGGTGTCGGTAGACACGAATGAATACCTCCTGCACGAGATCTTCCGCCTTTTCCCGGTCGCCGATCGTACGGTACACGAAGTTCAGGAGGCGCGTTTGGTAGCGTGTGACCAGCTCAGAGAAGGCGCGCTCCTCTCCACCAAGAAACTCGGTGACGACGGCTGAATCATCCATCGCCTGGAGACGTTCCCTGACGGTTGGTCCTTCAACCGCTACAGCTTGCTTACGGACGATGTCAGCCATTTTTCTCTCCTCGGTCTACCTATATGAGAGACACGCATGACACTGGATCATGCACATCTCCGCTGGAACTTTTTCTTCGCTTTCATGTAATGCAGGGCCCGTGCCCGGTGACTCCTAGCAGGAACCTGTTGTCAGTAAAGGACTTACGGCGTTTGGGTCAAGCACTTGGCCTGTCCTGTTTCTGCCAATTCTGTCCCTTTTACATGACATGTCAGCGTCTTTCATTGATTAGACGCCAATTTGGCCCTAAGGGTTAACGGCTTGCCCGAAACCCCGCGGCGAACAGGAGGCCGAGTGCAGTCTTGGCATCCTGAATCCCACCGGCCTCTACCATCTCCAATGCTCGCGACAACCGCATTGGATGGAGATCCAGAAACTCATCCGCCTCATGCTTAGTCTCACCAGCGACCAAACCGGTTGCCATGAAGAGGTGGATTCTTTCGTCCGTGAACCCTGGAGTCGTGTACATCGTGAGCAAGGGCTCCATCTGCTCCGCCGTGCAGCCGGTCTCTTCCTTTAGCTCCCGTATGGCGCAATCGCGGGGATTTTCTCCCTCGTCGAGCCTGCCTGCCGGTATCTCGTACATATAGCCGTCGGCAGCGTATCGGTACTGACGGATCATGAGTACCTGTGGATCTTCCCCCCGTGGATCGCTCAGGAAGGGAACGATCGCGCTCGCACCCGGGTGCCGAATCATCTCCAGCTGGCCGATGGATCCGTCGGGAAACCGGACGGTGTCCACATCGAGCGAGATGACCTTTCCAGTATAGACGCGCTTCGATTCTACGCACCCGGGTTTCGTTTCTTCTTCCATCGCAGCTGAGGCTTACGAGCTGTAAACGTGCAGATCCCCGACGCTCAGATCAGACACAGAGGCGCGAATGACACGCGCGTCACCGACCACGATCGTCTGCAGCTCATCAGGGTGCAGGTGCTCCCTAGCCGCCCGGAGAACTGCGTCCACCGACACGGCATGGACGTTCTTTCTATAGGATTCGAAGTAATCGGCGGGCAAATCGTAAATCACGAGTGTCGCCAGGGCTGACGCGATTGCGCCGGTCGTTTCGTATCGTATTGGGAAGACTCCCTCGAGGTAATCCCTCGCTAGTAATAGCTCTTCTTCCGAGATGTGTTCGCCCCGGATTCGATCGATCTCGAGAAAGATCTCGCGTAGCGCGGGCGCTGTTACCTCGCTCTGTACCGCTGTCGACACGACGAACGGACCGGGGCCGCGCCGCCAGTCATAGAACGATGAGGCCCCATAGGTGTAGCCGTGCGCCTCACGAAGATTCAGGTTGATTCGAGAACCGAAAAGGCCGCCCAGAACGGCGTTCATGACGAGCGCCGGAAAAAAATCCGGATGCTTGCGCGGTAAGCCGACATGGCCAGCGCGTAGCTCCGACTGAGGTGCTTCCGGCTTGTCCACGATATGGATGCTCTTCCGAGTCGTTCGCGGCGCTGCGATCAGCGGTTGGCTGGGAGCTACTCCGGACGGCCAGCGCTGAAATGCGCGTGTAATCAATGCGCGCGCTTCGTCGGTTGTGATATCCCCGGCGATGATGACAGTAGTCGATCCGGCGCGGTACCTGGATCTGTAAAATTCCTCGACGTCCTGCCGCGACAATGCGCGCACGCTCTCGGTACCACCCTCATCGGGCTTCGAGTACCGGGATTCCTGCGTGTAGAGAAACTCCGAGAACTTCTCGTCAGCCAGACCTCGTGGCTCCATTTCGAGCTGAAGAATCTCCGCGAGACGTTCCGCCTTGGCCCGCTCTACCTCACGTTCAGGAAAAGTCGGACTGCTGATGGTTTCGCCAAGAAGATTCGTCGCCTGTTCCAGCTGTTCTGACAACACCGTCATCTTGATGAAGGCACTATCCCAGTCGGCACCCGATTCGACCGATGTCCCAAGCTGCTCGAATGCCTCAGCCAGTTCCGCTCCGTCGAATCGTTCGGTACCCTCGAGCAGCGTGCCGGCGGTGAGGGCGGCGACGCCTTCTTTGCCGGCTGGATCGTTTGTGGATCCCGCCTCGACAACAACGAGGACCGTCACTACAGGAAGCTTTGCGACCGGTGCCGTCACCAGGTGTATTCCGCTAGGCAACAGCTCGTCGGAAAAATCAGGGAAATGGTAGCTGCGGGGTGGGCCTGGCTTCGGCCGGAGCGAGGTGACCATTAGTCTGCGCGGCCGGCGGCGGCCAGCATGCTCTCTGATTCCACGCCTTCTTTCGGAACATAGAGAAGACTTGCCCTGTTGTTCTCGCCCAAACGCTCGGAGACAAAGTCGTTGACTCTCTGGGTAGTGACGGAGCGGTAACGTTCCGCCTGCTCGTTGATCAGCTCCGGCTGCCGAAAATAGGTAGCAAACATGGAAAGCCTGTCTGCTCTCTCGCCCGCCGTCTGGAGGGACGCGAGCAGATCCGTCTCGATCAGCGCGACGGCTCTTTTTACTTCCGCTTCCGTAACGCCTTCGCGATGGACTGCGTCGATTTCACGCTCGACTTCTTCCTCGAGCCTGGTGACTGAGGTTTCCGGCCGGGCCGTGACGTCGACGACGAGGAGATCCGTACCCTTGGCCAGGTCGAACGTGAACGCACCGGCGTCCGCCGCGACCTGCCGCTCCCGCACCAGAGAGCGTTGAAGACGACTGCCCTTTCTCATCCCAAGCACCGCAGAAGTCACACTGGCAGCATAGTACTTCTCAGTACCAAAAACGGGCGAGCGAAAGGCCATGAAGAGTCGTGGCAGGCTGACGTTATCGTGGACGACTTCGCGCAACCGGTTTCCGAATACGGGCGGAAGATTCATCGGTGGCAGTGGGGGTCTTTCAGTCCCGCGCGAAATTGGTCCGAAGTACTCGGTAATCAGCTCGCGCGCCTCCTGCGAATCAAAGTCACCGGCGATCGAGAGAACCGCATTATCCGGCGTGTAGTAGGTGGCAAAGAAATGGGCAACGTCATCGAGCGATGCGGCCGACAGATCCTCCATCGACCCGATGAGCGAATGCTGAAAGGGGTGCGACGCCGGGAATACCAGCTCCTGCATCTTCTCGAGCATCGTGCCATATGGCTGGTTGTCTACCGCCCATCGCCGTTCGTTCTTAACGACATCGCGTTGCATGTCCAGCTTTTCCTGCGTCATTGCTGGAAGGAGCTCGCCCATGCGGTCTGCTTCAAGCCAGAGTGCCAGTGCAAGCTCATTTGATGGAACCGTCTCGAAATAATTTGTCCGCTCCAGCCATGTCGAGCCGTTCAACGTTCCGCCGGCACGTTGTATCAACTCGAAATGTTCGCTCGACGCGACATGTGCCGAGCCCTGGAACAGCATGTGCTCGAACAGGTGCGCGAATCCGGTTCTACCGGTTTTCTCGTTCGCTGACCCCACATGGTACCAGAGGTTCACAGCCACGATTGGTGTGGTATGATCCTCCGACAGCGTTACGAACAGCCCGTTGTCGAGATGGAAGGTTTCTACAGGAATTCGCATTGTCGTAAATTGCCCGCCATGCAAACCCACTGGAACCCCCTTAGCATCCGCGCGTGTTAGTCGCACTTGTCATTCTCGCGCTGCTGGCGGGCTCGTTGTTGCTGCTCTGGCGCTCACAGGAGCGAATCCTGTTTCAGCCGCCTCGGCTGCGGGAGACGCCTCCCGAACCCGGGCGCGTCTCGTACGACACGGTGGATGGACAACGCCTCAGCGGCTTCATGGTCGGGGACCCCAGGAATGCGCCTGGCACTCTCCTCTGCTTCCACGGCAATGCCGACCTCGCCGTATGGCAGCTCGATTGGGCGCGGGGGGTAAACCGCCATACGCGGTACGCGGTTTTTCTCGCCGAGTACCGTGGTTACATGTCGCTTGGTGGAAATCCGACCTATTCGACCACGAAGCTCGACGCGCGGGGCGCCTATGACCATCTGCGAATCACGTTCGGTATCGATCGCAGCCGGATGGCCTACTTCGGTCACTCGCTCGGAAGCGGTGTCGCGGCCGAGCTTGCCGAAATCCATCCGCCTACCGCGTTGCTGCTCCAGTCGCCCTTTTCTTCCGCCCGCGCAATGGCGAGACTCATCGTGTGGCCGCCCATAAGTATCATCTGGAGGGCAATTTCTCGAGTTCACTTCGACACTATACGCGTTGTTTCGGAGCTCGATGTGCCGGTTTCGGTAGCACATGGCCGGCGCGACCGAGTTGTGCCATTCAGAATGGGTATTGAGGTTTACAAATCGGCGAAGAGAAAGGGGCAGCTTCTGACAGTGGAAAGAGCCGCGCACAGCGATATCGCCGATATCGCCGGCGATGAGTACTGGCGCTGGGTCGTCGAGGCGCTGCAGCCGCACGATAGCCCGCCACCTCCGGCTCGCACGCCAACGACCACCGTCAGGTAGTCTTCAGTTGACCCAAACAAAAACGGCCGCCCGGAATCAGGGCGGCCGTTTGTTTTGAACCACGATTACTGGATCGGCTGCCCTGATATATCCCTGATTACGATCGGCCCAAGGTTGACCGCCTTCAAACCCGTCTCGATTGTCTTCCGATCGCCGACTATTACGATTGCAAGCGAGCCGGGGTTGATATACTGCTGCGCGACCCTGGCCACATCGGCCTGGGTTACATCCTCGACGCTCTGCACGTAATTGTTGTAATAGTCGAGAGGTAGCCCATAGAGCGCCACCGGCACCAGAGCTGCCGCAATCTCCTGTGTTGTCTCGAAATTTCCCGGAAGCTGGAGCTGGAGGTACCGTTTGGCACGGGATAGCTCGGTGGCGGGAACTGGTTGGCGAATTCCATTCAGCTCCTTCATGAACTCGAGCAGTGCTGAATCGCTCTTTGCCGTGACTATTTCGGCTGAAGCCAGAAAAGGCCCCGCCGCCCGTCTCATGTCGAAGCGCGAGCCGGCGCCATAGGTATAGCCTCGGGCTTCGCGGAGATTCTGATTCAGCCTGCTGGTAAACGATCCACCAAGAATCGTGTTCATCACCGTCAGGGCGAAGTAGTCCGAAGTGGAGCGTGGAACTCCGACGGCACCGATGCGAAAGGATGACTGTGCTGCGCCCGGCTTGTCGATGAGATAGACCGTCGTGGTGGTAGCCTTGGGAGGCTCGCCATAACTGAGCTGCGGAACATCAGCGCGCTGCCAGTTGCCGAACAGATTGTTGATTTTCTGTTCGATCTGCCCCGGAGTTACGTCTCCCACGACGATCAGCGTCGCGTTGTTTGGCTTGAAGCTGGCTTGGTAGTAGGCTTGCAGATCCGCCGCCGTCAAGGATTTCACCGAGGCTTCAGTTCCCATCGAAGGGATACCATATGGATGAGCGGTCCCATACACGATCGCCGGGAACGCGATGTTGGCTATCGCCGGCCCTTGATCGCGAAGTTGTAGCAGCTCTGTGAGCCTCTGTTTCCGTATTCGCTCGAATTCGTTGGCCGGAAAGGATGGGTGGAGCGCGACATCTGCAAACAGCGCAAGCGCGCTATCCAGCTGCGCCGTCGGGGTGTGGAGCGTGAGAGTGCTCGACTCCCAGCTACTCGCCGGAAAGAGATTGATTCCCAGGAAAGCGATCTGATCCGCTATCTCGAGACTCTTCCTGGTCGTGGTTCCTTCCCTCAACATGGCCGAAACGAGATTCGCGACTCCCGGTTTCCCAGACGGATCAGCTGTGCTGCCACTGCCGACTACCAGCGCGAAATCGGCGAGTGGAAGCTCGTGCTGCTCGACGATCAGGAGCTTGAGTCCGTTCGGGAACTGTCTGGTGACGATCGGCGGAAGCGACACGCGTGGTGGTGGCCCAAGCTCGGGAGGCTTGCTCCGGTCAAAGGTTGCCTGGGCGGTCGCGACCGAGTGGATAGTGAGCAGGGCGAGGCCGCTCAGAACGCTCTTGGTTCCATTGAGCTTCATCGACCACCTCCGCCGGCGGTTAGCATCATCTCTTTCTTTCCCTCCGGAACGACGGTGAGAACGATTTTTGGCCGCCCAAGATAGGTCTTGGCGACCCGCTGTACGTCGGCCGCCGTGACACGCTCGTACCGAGCTGCATCCTGCTGAACGAAATCAGGATTCCCAATGAAGTAATTATAGGAGTTCAGTACTTCTGCCTTGCCCAGGTTGCTGGCGAGACGGTTTAAAAAACTCGCCTTATAGAGGTTCTGCGCTCGCTGAAGCTCACGTGGCGCAATTCCATTGCTGATGACGCTCGCGATCTCAGTCTTTACGATGCGGTCTATTTCGGCGACACTTTGGCCCGGCTTCGGCGTCACGTTGATCTGGAACTTTCCGTCCAGCCGCGATCCGTCCTGAAATGCGCCGACATTCTGCGCGATCTGAAGCTCGTACACGAGCTTCTTGTACAGACGCGAGTTTTTGTCATTGGCGACGACCTGCGCGAGAATATCCAGCGCTGCGTCGTCCTTGGAGAAGCCTTTCACCGAGTGCCAGGTATAGTAGACTCGCGGCAGCTGAACCTTGTCCTCGAGAACGAGGAACGTATCGCGTGGGATCACCACCGCCGGAACCGTCAGCCTGCGCTTGACCTCAGGACCAGGAGGGATGGTCCCGAAATACTGAACCACCAGCTTCTTCACGGCTACGGGATCGAAATCTCCAGCGATCGTCAGCGTTGCATTATTTGGGGCATAATACGTTCTGAAGAAATTCTGTACGTCCGCCAGCGATGCAGCACTGAGATCCGTCATCGAGCCGATCACGGGCCATGAGTACGGATGAGACTTTGGATAAAGCACTGCAAGGATGGTCTCATCCGCTCTGCCGTACGGCTGGTTGTCCACGCGTTGACGGCGCTCGTTCTTCACGACATCGCGCTGAAGGTTCACCTTCGCGAGGTCCATCGTCGGGAGCAGGAAGCCCATCCGGTCGGCATCCAACCAAAGCGCCAGCGCAAGCGCGTTCGAGGGCAGGGTCTCGTAATAATTGGTACGATCTTCCGTTGTCGAGCCGTTATTGTCGGCCCCGGCTGCCTCAAGCATCTGATCGAATGCTCCAACAGGAACGTTCTGCGAGCCCATGAACATGATGTGCTCAAACAGATGCGCGAACCCTGTCCGGCCAACTTGCTCGTCACCAGAGCCGACGTGGTACCAGGTGTCGACCGCGACGATGGGCGTGGAATGATCCTCGTGGAGGATCACCTCGAGACCGTTCGGAAGCTTGTATTTCTCGAACTGGATACGGGGAGTGGCCTGCGCGTTGACGCGCGAGCCGGCCAGAGTGGCGACACTTAAGTAGCATAACGCCACTAAAATGGTGTTCCTCTTCACAACTTCCTCTCGAAAAAGAAGGCGAGCGGTGCTTTCAGCGATTCGCTAAAGATATACTTCCAGCGAGCCTCCCGGTTTGGCGAGATCGGGCTGGTTTGCGTCGGAGATGTGTAGGGTGTGAATCCGAACCGCCTTGCCAGTATCCGCAGCCGCAACATGTGAAATGGATCGCTCACGAGGAGGGCCGTTGTCAGGCCGCGCACCTCGAGCATCCCGGCGACCGCACGCATCGACTCGCTGGTGGTTCGGCCCGCGTTCTCCACCAGAATGGCGCTGTCTGGTACGCCTTTCTTCCGGGCATAGGTCCTTCCCACCGCTGCTTCGCTGGTAGTGTCGCCAGCTCCTGTTCCCCCCGTAAGAATCAGTAGAGACGCCAGGTGGCGGTTCCACAAATCCAGCCCGTGATCGAGCCGGGCACGAAGGACAGGCGATGGTTTGCCCGCGTATTGCGCGGCACCAAGCACGACAATCGCCTGCGCGGGCTGCGCTTCATCGCGCGAGCTCCAAACGAGAACAGCCGTAGCAGACGCGATCCAGAGCGCGAATGCCACTACGACTACCACCGTCAGTATTCGCCGAACGATCTTTACGGCATGTTTTGCTTTCGCAGCAGCAGCAGCGGCAGCACGCTTCATCCGTTGGAAGCTATGCTAGAAAGCACGTCTCGTGTGAGGCTCCGGGCATTCGACAGAATACCCCTTGGCTGCCAGCGCGGCCTTGAATTCGTCCTGAACCGGAGCTTCTCCGTGTACCAGCCAGATCGGCCCCAATTTCGGTGATTTCTCCTTGACGCGTCCGAGCCATGTCGCCAGCTCGGTTCGATCCGCGTGCGCGCTATACCCGTCGATGACCTCGACGCGCGCGTTGAGAGCGACATCCTCCCCAAATATCTGGAGAACCGGCTGTCTCTCCACGACCCTTCGGCCAAGCGTATGCTCGGCTTGAAACCCGACCACCAGGATCGTATTCCGCGGATCCCCTGCTCCTTGCGCGAGGTGATGTAGAATTCGTCCGTTTTCCATCATCCCCGACGCGGCAATCACGATCATCGGCCCGTGAGACCGCGAAATGGCCTTCGACTCCTCGACATCGCGCGTGTAATGGAGAAGGTCGAAACGGAAAAGCTCATCCACCTTCCGTACCATTTCTTCGGATCTGTCGAAGCTTTCCGGGTGCATCTCGAATACGGTTGTCGCATCGATTGCCAACGGGCTGTCGACATAAATTGGAATCGCCGGGATCGCGCCCTCTCGGACGAGTCCATGAAGCGCGTAGATAATCTCCTGCGTGCGAGCAACCGCAAATGCTGGGATGAGAATACGACCTCCTCGTCCTGCGGTCTCGCGAACCACCTGCGCCAATTGCGCTCGGGCACCCTCCACAGACTCGTGGTCCCTGTTCCCGTAGGTCGATTCCATGATCAGGGCGTCGGCACCCTCTGGGGGGACTGGGTCCCGGACTATGGCGAGACCACCTCTGCCAATGTCCCCGGAGAAAACAAGCCGCTTCGTCTTCCCGTCCTCTGTGCAATCGACAAGAACGGATGCTGAGCCGAGTATGTGTCCGGCGTCGACATAGCTGGCTCGCACACCCGGAACGACGTCGAAAGGCTTGTTGTAGGGAACCCCGATCATCAGATCCATCGTACGGACCGCGTGGCGCATACCATACAGCGGCTCGATGAACTCCTTCTTCCTCTTGGCCAGAAACTCGGCGTCCTTTTCCTGGATGTGTGCCGAGTCGGCGAGCATTATCGCACACAGGTCTCTGGTTGCCGCCGTTGCCCAGATGGTGTTGCCGTACCCCTCAGCAATCAGGTACGGAAGACGCCCCGAATGGTCAATGTGGGCGTGCGAGAGGATAACGGCATCGAGGTCCTTGATCGCCAGCGGAAGCTTGCGGTTCTTCTCGGCTGAGTCCTGGCGTTTTCCCTGAAACATCCCGCAGTCGAGCGCTACGGTGTAGCCGTTGACGTGAAGGAGATGACAGGAACCGGTGACTTCGCGAGCGGCACCAACAAACGTTATCTCCAAACTGCTAACCTTCGGCTACGGCATCGCGCTGAAACAGGATCGTGAGCCGTTGCTCGTCCTGCGACATCAACGCCGGCTCCCACCCTCCTCGGCTTCGCTCGTTCAGAAGGTCGGTCAGTGTGTCCTCGTCCTCACGCGTATGACGCGTCAGCTTGACCACCACAGCCTGGTATTCTTTCATTAGGGATTAGAGATTATGAGCCGGTGAGTGTTCGCACTACTGATGCCGAAATCCCGGGGCGAGAATGATTGAGCGTGTCGAGGAATTCCCCTCTCTGACTATTATCCGGCATCCCCTCGTTCAGCACAAGCTGACGATACTGCGCGATAAGCAGACAGAGACTAAAACCTTCAAGGAGCTGGTCGATGAGATCGCCATGCTCATGGCCTACGAGGCCACGAGTGAGCTGAGTCTCGAGCCAAGGGAGGTGAACACGCCGCTGGAGAAAGCGACGGGTTGGCATATCAGCGGCAAGAAGCTGACGCTGGTGCCGATTCTGCGCGCTGGGCTGGGAATGGTCGAGGGAATTCTCCGCCTCGTGCCATCGGCGCGCGTGGGCCACATCGGACTCTACCGGGATCACGGCACCCTGCAACCCGTCGACTACTACTTCAAGGTGCCGGGGGACACAGCTGAACGGGATTTCTTCCTGCTGGACCCGATGCTCGCGACCGGAGGAAGTGCTGCCGCTGCCGTCGCTTCGTTGAAGCGGGCAGGCGCGAACCGGATTCGATTTCTTTGTTTAGTTGCCGCGCCCGAGGGAGTCCGCTATCTCAGCGGAGTGCATCCCGACGTTCAGATTTATTGCGCAGCTCTCGATCGGCAACTCAACAGCCAGGGTTACATACTGCCGGGTCTCGGCGATGCCGGAGACAGGTTGTTCGGCACTCGCTGAGCGCTAGCCGAACCACTCCCTGGGATTCAGCCTCTGCTGATCAGCGGCGTCGACGACCCATTGCTGGCCCTGGCGATCTGTTACCTCACCGGCGACGCGCTCGAACCAGAGTGTCGCCTTTTTCGTATCTCCGATTCGCCTCCACAGCTCCCCGACCAGGTAGGTGAGGATTGCCCGCTCTTCCCTCGGAACCGCGTCGTAGGCCTCGAGTGATTCCTCGAACATCCACGCGGCCTGCCGGCGGAAGTAGCGCTCCGCCTCCGCGTCTCCCTCATCGACGCAGCACCACGCGGCGCGAAGAAGGAGATCCGCGATGTGACGGGGGTCCAGACCTTGCCACTGGGCAACCTTGGCGGCTGCCTCATACTTCTCCGAGCCGCAAACCAGCGACAATCGGAGCGGAGCGAGCTCCTGGAACACATGCTGTTTCAGTCCCGGGCTCACATCTGCCGCAGCTGTAAAGTCGGCTTCTGCACCAGAGTAACCGCACGCGCTGCACATGTGTACGAGGTAGGCGAGCGGCTGGGTTCCAGCGGCTCGTTCATGGAAATCCGTCCTTTTGCCACCGAACGCGTTCGTCGAAACCACGCTCTGAGACTTGAACTCGTTGTCGCACACGGGACAACGAAGCTCGATCTGACGCAGCGTTGTCATGGGTTGCTCCTCCTTGCAGCGCTTCGAACTCTCAGAAATACAAGAGGAATATCTGTGCCATGATTTCAAAATGGATGTGGAAGAGATCGGCCTTGTTGAGAGTTTGAGTGGATTGTATCTTCTCGCATCGCAAAAACCGCGACTGGCTCCCCACCCCGCGACCTGGTCGTTGATGCTCATCAACCTACTGCCTGACTTCTTTGCAGTTCACAACAGTACAGACCGTGTCGCCGCCTATCTCCGCTACTTCGAAAACCACCGCCGCTTCCTAGAAGCCTACTGGCACAACTATGTGCTGGACCCGGCAGGGCCGCATTTCCTGGAAGTCGTTCGATCTGCCGCACTTGCGAGCCGTGTAGATCTCCGCACGATGCTCGAGAGAATCGATGTCGTCTCCCTTGCCCGAAACACTGAAGAGCAATGTCGAACTCTTTTCGACATCGACACGGATATTGACGTCGTGCTCATGGTTGGCGTCGGTGCGGCGAATGCCGGCGAGCTCGTAGTCGAAGGAAAGGGAGTTGCGTTCGTCTGCCTCGAACATTTCACCAGCGTGACGAACCCCGAGACCCAGGGCCTTGGCCTCGACCCGGAATTAATCCCGCTATGGCTGACCCACGAGATCGCACACACGGTCCGCTATACCTCGCCGACCAGCCGAAGCGAGATGAAACAGCTGATCGATGATGCGGGTGGATACTACTCCTATTGGGAAACCGGCAGGCGATCCTCGCTGCGCGAGCTCATGATCAACGAGGGCCTCGCGACGATCGCGTCGAGAACTGTCAGCCCCGGACATGCTGCATGGGAGTACTACGGATACACGAGACGCGAGTACGCGAGCGTACGTGAGCTCGAGCCGTTGATGACGAGGACCCTCAAGGGCGATCTCGATCGGGCCGGCTTGGGACTGCGACTCCGGTACCTCTCCGGTGGAATGAGTGATGACGCTCGAACCGTCGAACGCCATGTCTTCCCCGAGCGAAGCGGCTACTTTCTTGGTACAAAGATGGTCGAGGAAGCTGTAAACTCGCGCGGACTCTCTTGGGCGATCCGCGCCAGTGCAAGCGAGATCACGTCGCTCTCCAGCTCTGCTGCTGCCTCAGCTTAGGTCTATTTTCCCACACAAAAAGAGCTGAACACCCGGTCGAGGACATCCTCGACCTCCACGGTCCCTATCAGCTCTTCGAGTGCGCAGACAGCGGTGCGAAGGTGGACAGCAGCAACCGTCGCCGGAAGTTTCTCCTCCCTCCAGGCGTGCGTAAACTGCTCGAGCTCGGAGCGGGCAGTGCTGATCGCCTTCCGATGGCGTGCTCTCGTCAGAATGGGCAAGTCCGGCGCGATCTCTCCGTGGCTCGTGTCCAGCGTATCATCGATGGCCCCCAGCAGCTCCTGAAGGCCAGCCCCTGTTTCAGCACTGACTCGAATCGCAACGGATGCAGGGGCCAGTTCGTCTCGTTCTGATACTAAATCGCTTTTGGTGCGAACGGCGAGGATTGGTGCTGTCGAGCTACGAGCAACCAGGCTTGTTGTCTCCCCGAGGCTCTTTGAATTCTCCGCGCAGGCGAGTACGACGTGCGCGTTCGCCAGGTAGCGCTCGCTTACCTCAATACCAAGGAGCTCGATCCGGTCTTCAGTCTCCCGAAGGCCGGCCGTATCCACGAGACGAAGGGGCCATTTGCCACTATCGATGACCGCCTCGAGAGCATCACGCGTCGTGCCGGGGATTTCCGTCACGATCGCGCGCGATCTGCCGAGCAGCGCGTTGAAGAGGGACGACTTACCGACATTCGGTGGGCCGGCGATAACAACGATTGCACCTTCACGGATGACTTCGCCGGCCGGAGCGGTAGCCAGAAGGCCATCGAGAGATCGCCCAATCCCTTCCGCGGTCTGATCGATCTTTTTTCGAGGAACGGGTCCATCGTCCTCTTCCGGGAAGTCAACGTCGTAGGCAATCAATGCCTCGAGTCCGATCAGGTCATTCCTCAGACCGAGGAGCCGACGCGACAACCCTCCATCGAGCTGACCAAGAGCCGTCCGCTGCATGACGTGAGAGCTCGCATCAATCAGATCGCCAATCGCCTCGGCCTGGACGATGTCCAGTTTGCCGTTCAGTACGGCGCGCCGCGTGAATTCTCCCGGCGTCGCCTGTCGCGCACCGGACGAAATCAGCGCCGCGACTATCGTGCTTGGAACGAGGTAGCCGCCGTGTGTCGAGATTTCAACTGTGTCATCCCCGGTGAAGGAATTCGGGCCTGGGAACAGCGTTACGAGTGCTTGATCGAGTTTTTGGTCGCGATCGAATACATCACACAAATGGCTCGCTCGCGCTTCAGGCGGCCAGGATGGCAGGTGCTTCGCGGCGATCGAGAACGCATCCGGACCACTCAGCCTGACGAGAGCAATGGCGCCACGGCCAGGCGCGCTCGCCACCGCGACTATCGTATCCTCGATCTGTGCAGCGCTCGCCCCCGTTGAGATCACTCGCGTACCGTTGGAAGGACAAACGTGGTGCCCGGTTCCAGAATCTTCACGGACGGGTGCAGAGGGTGATCCTGAAGTGTCGCTCTCAACCGGTCGATGGCGTCAAAAGCCGTCGACGTCACATGATTGAACGTCCCCCAGTGATAAGGGATGAAGTACCTGGCCTTCAATCTCTCGAAAAGAATCAGGGCGTCGCTGCTCGTAAGGTGTCCCTTTCGAAACCCCGGCTTCCACCATGGGGCGTGCCCAATCGGGAGCAGAGCGAGAT
Organism: Gemmatimonadaceae bacterium; assembly: GCA_035317285.1. Lineage (GTDB taxonomy): Bacteria > Gemmatimonadota > Gemmatimonadetes > Gemmatimonadales > Gemmatimonadaceae > UBA4720. The sequence goes on from DATHHC010000042.1 coordinate 56,532, forward strand.
CCAGGTTCCGATCCTTGGCGACCAGGTGGTTCTCGACCAGGTGTGTCGTATCCGCGCTGAGGGCGGTATCGCCGGCAAAGAAGCAAGACACCTTATTGGTATCAATCAGATACATATTAGTGGCGCTCCTCCAGCGATCCACGCCGTAGCGGTTCCCCCTGTGTACCGCCGCGGCTGCCCGGATTCTCACGGTGCCCACTTCGGCTACTTCACCCGGAGCGACGCCGATCGCGTGATCGTATCCCTGAGCGACCAGCCATTTGGCGATCACGGGCGGAGCGAAGAGGGGAATGTCGTCGGGAAGCGCATCGAGCGAATCAAATGACAGGTGATCCGCGTGCGCGTGTGTCAGGAGAATTGCATCGAGCTTCGGAAGTGCTGCCAGCGCGATCCCGGGAGCGCTGACACGCGGGAGTAGTTTCCCCAGCGCCGGATCGAAATTGGGGTCAGTGAGAATCCGCTTCCCGCCGATTTCAATTAGTAGCGTTGCGTGACCAATGTACGTGACACGCAGCATGCCTCCTCCCTACCCTGCGGGACGTGCCTTCGCGCGCTCCCTTGCCAGCAACCACTGTTGTGGAAGGGCCGCGATGTTCTGCGCCGTGTAGTAGAGATTCAACCCTGACGCCATGTTGAGGAGCACGACCGTCATCATCACGGGGAACATATACCCCATCATCTTTGCCTGTGGATTTGGAGGAGCATTGCGCATTCCGATCCAGGACAAAACGTACATCGAGGCGCCCATGAGCAGCGGCAGTATGTAGAGCGGATCCTTGATCGAGATGTCGTGCAGCCACATGAACGGCACGCCGCGAAACTCGATCGTATTCTGGAAAACGAAAAACAGCGCAAAGAGAATCGGCATTGGGAGGAGTGCCGGCAGGCATCCAGTCAATCCCGCAAAGGGGCTCACCCCTGCATCGTGATAGACTTTCATGATCGCTTCACGCTGCTGCACTGGATCCTTGTACTTCTTCTGGGCAGCTGCGAGTTTCGGCTGCAGCTCCTGCATCTTGAGGCTCGACCGCATGGTGCTCTGATTGAGAGGCCACAAAGCAAGGCGAACCAGAACTCCAAGAATCACCAGCACCCATCCGTAGCTCAGATTGAGCCGGTTGTGCATCCAGAGCAGCGCCTGAATCACCTTTGATGCAATCGGGTGCACCACACCCTGAAGGAAGCGCCAGCCGTACGGGTTGACGTGGTCGAAGTCCTGGCCCATCCGCATCAAGCGCTGTGATTCCTGCGGTCCCGCGTAAATCTCGAACGAAAAGCTGCTACTCCGGACTTGTTGCACCACGCTCGCCGACGCATTTGTCGCGGTTTTCGAGGTGCGCGGTCCACCAGCCAATGTGACCTCACTGAACGGCGTGGCTTTCGGCGGCGCAATGATTCCAAACACGAAGTACTTGTTCTTGATGGCCACCCAGTTGAGCGGGCCGGCTTCGAGTGTCTTCTCTCCCGGATCCAGACTGCCGAAGAGCACGCTTCGGGCATGGTCACGTTGTGGCTTGAAGCTGTAGGCCAGAGTCCGATGATCCCCGATCGTATCTGCCTCGGTGGGTTGCAGCGTCTTCGGGAGCTCCGTGATCAGGTACGTCGGTTCCTGTGCTCCGGTAACATGGCCATCGACGAGAAGTGCGTAGCTGTCGGCAGTATCCTGCGAAGCCGTGTACGAGATCGAAACGCCGAGGCTTTTTGCTGAAGCGTTATAGGTGAGAGTTTCGTGTCCATTGGCGGTTCTGGCCCGCGTGAGTGTAAATGGTACCTGCGATAGATCCACCGTATCCACAGGCGTGATCAGCTGATAGCTGAGAAGCGGTGAGCCCGGAACTCCCAGATCGACAAGACCGCCGCGTCCTGATCGGCTCTTGTAGTCTCGAGCCACAATTGACACAGGAGCACCACCAACGTTGCTGAACTTATAGATCGCCTTCGGGGTGACGACCGTTGTCGTCTCGGCAACCACTGACGCCTTTGCACCGATTGCCGCTGCCTCTGTCCGGCCTTGCACAGTCGCGGCTACCGGAGCTTCCACTACGGGAGACCGAGTCGTTGACGATGTCTGCGTTGACGATGCTGTCTGCCCCAGCGCTGAAGCAGAGTCTTTTCCAAGCGTACCCTGGCCTGCAGGCGCGGGCTTGTTCGGAAACAGTAGCTGAGAAATCGCAATCGCTATGAGCGAAAGAAAGAGAGCTAGAAAGAAGCGCTTATCCATTCAGGGGACCGGGTCGTAACCGCCCGGCCGAAAGGGGTGGCATCGGAGAATTCGGCTTATTGTCAGCCTCAGTCCTCTCACCACTCCATATCGCTCGAAAGCTTCGAGTGAGTAGGCCGAGCATGATGGATAGTAACGGCAGCTTGCCGGGAATAACGGTGATATTCCCAGCTGATAGCCACGAATGAGAAGAATAAATACGGACCGCATCGCTAGCGTGTTATTCGCGACGCCCACTCGCCAATTGCACCTATATCGCTGGCAAGCTGCGCAAAGCTCGATTCATATGCTTCGGCTTTCGCACGAATGAGAACGTCGATCCTTTCCAGTCCAGGTAGCAGCTTGATCCTTACGAGCTCCCGCAGACGACGTTTCACGAGGTTGCGCTCGACAATCTTATGTCTGTGCTTCGGAACGACTACGCCAGCCCGTGGATGTGGCAACATGGAGGCAGCTGCCCGAGCCTCGAGACGCTCGGTTTGCATGCGCTTCCCTGTGCGCCTTACCGCTTCCAGATCAGCTTCACTCGTCAGCCGGGAGCTGCGAGGAAAGCTGAGGGTTCTAGGCGCCGGCGTACTTCGTCGGCAATTGGACGGTGAGCCGTTTGCGACCCTTCTTGCGGCGGCGGCTAAGAACTTCACGTCCCCATTTAGTAGCCATCCGTAACCTGAAACCATGCGTTCGGATGCGGCGCTTGTTGCGGGGACGGTAGGTGGGCTTACCCATTACGATGCTCCAGAAACCAAAAAGAACGAGTGCGGTGCAGAGTCGGTAAAACTATTCCAGCATTGAAGATAGTTCAAGTCACGTGAAAGGAATTCCATCCAGGTCGTTTGACTTATCCACATAAACGGACTAGCGTAACGCGTCATGTCGCTCAGCCCCCCAGAAGTTTGGAAACGCCTCCTCGACCGCGCCCGTCAGGAGCTCCCCGATCAAACCTTCCAAGCCTGGCTCGAGCCGACTGAAGCACTCTCGATCGAAGGAAGCACCATTTTTGTCGGCGCTCCCGATCAGTTCACAGCTGACTGGAATGACTCCAAACATGCTGAACTACTGTCGAGCTATGCTCCAATAGTTCTGGGCTATCCACTCACAGTTGCATTCAGGGTCCACGAAGAGCGAAAAAAGCGCTCACAGATGGACTTTTTTGTCAGTCCCCCACCGACATCAGCCAAGCTGCTGCCGTCGCACAATGGAACCAGTTCACCGCCACTAAGCGAACGGTATACCTTCGATCTCTTCGTCATCGGGAAGTCCAATGAGCTCGCGGCTGCAGCAGCCCACGCTGTAAGCCAAGCTCCTGGAAAGGTTTACAACCCTCTCTTCATTTATGGCGACACAGGCCTGGGGAAAACCCACCTAATGCAGGCCGTTGCGCATGAAACCCTGCTACGCAGTCCAAATACGAGGATCACATACGTCGGAACTGAACAGTTCATGAACGAGCTGATCGGTTCGATTCTCGACCGGACAGGACCTGAGTTTCGTCGCCGTTATCGAGAGACTGACCTACTTCTCATTGACGACGTTCACTTCCTCAAGGGGCGAAAAGAGACAACCCAGGAAGAGTTCTTTCACACGTTCAACGCGCTTTACGAGGCTGGTCGTCAGATCGTGCTCACCAGCGATCGACCTCCGTCCGAAATTGCCGGCCTGGAAGCAAGACTGATAAGCAGATTCCAGTGGGGAATGGTAGCCGATATTGGCCTACCGGATTTCGAGCATCGCGTCGCCATCCTGAAGCAAAAGGCACAACTCGACCGCCTGGAGCTCACGATTCCGGATGATGTCGTTCACTTCATTGCTGAGCACGTACGATCCAATGTCAGGGAGCTGGAGGGATCGATTATCAAGCTTCTCGCGTATGCATCCCTGAAGCACAAAGACATTACGGTCGACGTTGCGAGGGAAGCCCTACGGGATAAACTCCGGGCAATCGAAGGGCTTGATCAGGAAGGAAGTGCTTCCCTCACCATTTTCTCGATTCAGCAAGCTGTTGCCAAAGAATGGGGAGTCACGGTCGATGGACTTCGTTCCAAGACCAGGACCAAGACGTTGACCATACCGCGTCAGATCGCGATGTATCTCGCCCGTGAGCTTCTCGCTACTCAGCTCGTAGAGATTGGAAATGCTTTTGGAGGGCGCGATCACTCAACAGTGATTCACAGCCTCGAGAAAGTGCAGCAAAGCATCACTCAGGATGCAGATCTCAAATCTCGTATCAATCGTATCCGCAATTCCCTCGAAACTTTCAACCTGCGGCCCCCTTCTCGTGTGGAAACAACCAGGGCATCCTAAGATCGATGTCGACAAGCTCATGCAACTCATCTTACCCACATCCGACCACACATCACCCAGCATAGCGGAAACTCCGCTGCTACCATAAGTTAGACCCACTCGACAGAAGTCCACAAAACCTACTGCAGCTACTGTATTTAAGTCTCTTATAAAAGACTTATTAGTACCTCACCCGAATTTCCACAGGGGAAGGGATGCGCTTCACGATCTCTCGCGAAAAACTCCAGGAAGGACTTGCTGCTGTAGCAGCAAGCATCCCGGCGAAGACAACACTACCCGTGTTGGCGAATATTCTTCTCGAGACGACGGATAAAGGAATCAAGCTGTCCGGAACCGATCTGGATATTGCTGTTAGCACGGAAGTAATGGCGGATGTGGAAGCAGCGGGAGCTGTTACAGTGCCGGCAAAAAAGTTGAGTGAGATTGCCCGAGAGTTACCACCGGCTCCGGTGAAGATCGCCGCGGTGGGAGAACAGCGCGTGACACTGGATTGTGGGCGTTCCAGGTTCAAGCTCCTCGGACTGCCAAGGGATGAATTTCCGACGTTTCCGTCGGTGCGGTTCAACGAGAGCTGGAGAATCCGATCGGGTGATTTGCAGCAACTGATCTCACACACGTCGTTTGCGGTGTCTTCTGAAGAAAGCAGACCAATCCTGAACGGTGTGCTATGGGAGCTCCGCCCGGACAAGATGCGGATGGTGGCAACGAACGGTCATCGACTGGCGAAGATGGAAATGCCGATTAACTCTGCCAACGCACCAGCAAGTGACCTGATTGTTCCGCCGAAGGCGCTGGAGCAGGTGAGAAGGCTTTTCCCGGCGGAAGAAGAGCTCGAGATCGCGCGCGGAGACAACCACATCGGGTTCAGATCTCCGTTTACCGCGGTATTTACCAGACTCATCGAAGGGCCGTACCCGAACTACGAACAGGTCATTCCGAAGGACAACGACAGAGTAGCTATTGCGGACAAGCTCGCTCTCGTGAGCGCCTTGAAGAGGATGTCCGTTATTGCTTCAGACCAGACACATCGGATCCGGTTGTCGTTCAATTCGGGCATGCTCAAATTCAGCGTGCAGACCCCCGATCTGGGTGAAGCCCAGGACGAACTTCCGATTCGCTACACCGGAGACCAGCTCGACATTGGTTTCAATGCGAGCTATCTCCTGGAGATTCTCCGTTATATCCCGACGGATGAAGTGCGCCTGACCTTCAAGGCACCTGAACGGGCGGCAACACTGGAACCGGAAGGCTGGAAAGATCCTGCGTCGTACATGTGCCTGGTGATGCCACTTCGACTCGTCGACTAACGACTGTAGCCGAAGTCCTGCTTCGAGTTTTCCTTGAAGCGATGGATCCTCCCTGAAGCGGTAATCGCGAGATCCAGATCCTGCCCCGCGCTGAGACGTACGATGCGTCCATCCCTCGGGCTCAGGTAATAAATCGCGTTTCCGATTCCGGTTGCATCGAGCGTTAGCCGGTGCTGTTGCTGAGCCCCTTCCCCGTGGGCCCGGATCGTATCTGTGCGCTGTACTACCAGGACCGGGTTCCCTTGATACTCGGTTTCGCCCGACACGATGTACGATCTGATAATGTGTACCGCGGTTGGAATCATGCCCTGGCATGTTTGCAGGTCCACGGAATCTCTCCACCTGGTTCCCTGCGACAGCTGAACTGGAAATCGCACGAGCAGATTGTGGAGGTCGGCCGACAGTGCGGAGCTGACCGGGCTGCATTTATCAGCGACGCTATCCGCTAAGACTATCAGGCTGTCTCCCACGTGCGCACCGAGGAGTTGCACCGGTAGTTGCACGGGCTGGACAGGTCCAATAGTGCCCTGTGTAGTTGTCCAAAACGTGTCGACGACAGCAGTAAAGTGAATGGTGTCTCCAACTTGCTGGAGCGTCAGCAACTCGTGCGTGAGATTCGTCGACGTTTCCCGATGATTTCCGGAGTCCGATAGGCTTTCGATCACCGCGCTTCTCGATACCTGATACGAGATTGCGCCGGGCGCATAGTTGAATGTCCAGGGGCCGCTGCCTGGTGGAAGCGGGACCGGGCTTGGTAGCGAGGGCAGTGGGGTCGGTCGAGGCGCCCGTGCGGTGGTACAAGCAGCCGCAAGGCAAACCAGGAAGCACCAGCTGTCGGTTCTACGCCGCATCGTCTCCGCTCTTGACTTGTGATCTGGTTAAACAAACAACCTCCGACGATGTTCCGCCGGAGGTTGTTGCATCGTTGGCAAACGGTCTGTAAGCCGGGTTCTGTCGGATTGCTTGCGCAATCCGGACGATCATTTCTCTACGAGCATGGTCGCCCATGCTCTCTAGCAGCCTACCCGCGGTGTCTTGATCGAGGTGGACGCCTCTCGCCGCATATTTGGCCTTGCTCCCACTGGGGTTTGCCATGCCGCACATGTTGCCATGCGCGCGGTGGGCTCTTACCCCACCGTTTCACCCTTGCCACCCGTGAAGATGGCGGTCTGTTCTCTGTGGCACTTTCCGTCGCGAACAGCTCTCGCCATTCGCGCCCAGGCGTTACCTGGCAGCGTGTCCAACGGAGCCCGGACTTTCCTCGAACAGGTATCGTGGATACCAATGCGCGATCGCCCGACCGTTGCCTCCCCAGAATATAGCAGAACTGACGATAGACGATGGATCCCGGTTTTTGGCTTTTTGACGTCTGACTGACAACGGACGGGCACATTGTATCGTGCCCCCTCATCAGCGCGGTCTTAACCGTCAACCGTGAGGATCACATGCCTACCGACCCGAAACGCGGTACTCGTACTCCCGTCTCAACGATTCTCACTCCTCTCGAACGATCCAGAGTGGACGCAGCAGCAGAAGGATTGTGTGATGCTCTCCACAGAGAATCGCTCGATGAAGTTCTTTCGGATCTGAGGCAGCAGAAGGTAAGTCTGGTTCTGATTTCTGTCACCAGATATGGCTCGCAGAACTCCAGTCGTGTTGCCGCAATGGTTCGAGAGTTTCCGAGAGTACCGGCCGTAGCCCTGCTTACCGAAACGCAAAACTCGACTCCTCATACCACTCTTGCTCTGGGACAGCTCGGGATCCGAACGCTCGTCGACGCAAGAATGGCGGCTGGATGGCAGACGCTGAGAAACATCCTCGCGTCGCAAGGCTCGAGCGATTTGCAGCGCTCGGCGCTGGCGCAGATAAGCCTTGATTTACCCGGTGTATCAAAGGATTGCTGGCGTTTCTTCGAGTTGCTGTTTGACTCGTCGCCGAAGATTTCGACAGTCCGGCAGCTCGCGCGTCATCTCAATATTCTGCCCAGCACCCTGATGAGTCGTTTCTTCCGAGCGCAACTGCCGGCTCCGAAACGCTACCTGTCGCTGGCGAGACTTATACGGGCAGCAAGACTTTTTGAGAATCCTGGATTGTCCGTCGCACGAGTTGCCAACCATCTGGACTACTCATCACCCCAGAGCTTTGGGCGGCATGTGCGCACGATTATGAAAATGTCTCCCGTGAAATTCAGGACCACGTACGACGGTCAGGGGATGCTGCAGCTGTTCAGAACGGATCTGATCCTTCCCTACGTCGACGTGCTCCGCGCCTTTCGTCCATCGGCGGCATATCCAGGCTGGATGCCGAAGTCTCAGATCGAAGAGGCTTCTAGACCTCGAGAGCCTGGATGATCTGGCTCGCGGAAACAAGGCTGATGACGGGAATCCCGGCTGCTTCAATCGCTTGTCGCCCACCTTCCTCACGGTCTACCAGAGCAAGCACGCCTGCTACGGATCCGTTGGCGGCGCGCACGGCTTCAATTGCGCGCAGCGCGGATCCCCCAGTAGTGATTACATCCTCTATCACAGCTACACGATCACGTTCTCTGAACGGCCCTTCGATGGTCTTCCCGGTTCCGTGAGATTTTGCCTCTTTCCGCACAGTAAAGGCTCGCAACGGATGATCGGAATCGGCGCTCGCATAGCTGATGGCATAGGAAATCGGGTCGGCGCCGAGTGTTAAGCCGCCGATTGCATCTACTTTCCATCCCGATTGAAGAAGAGCGGCAAGACCTAAAGGGCCGATAAGCGACAGGCCCTCCGGACTCATCGTCGTCAATCTTGCATCAACGTAATACTTCGATTGCTTGCCGGATGCGAGTGTGAACTGACCGCGTTTGGCAGAGCGTTCGGCGAGAAGTGCGACGAGCACCGAGTGATCAGTCATGGTGCGGGAGGTTATGGATTCTTATGATTGGAGTCAATGCATTTGCTTTCGCAGATGGGATTCGGCCACTGGACTGGCTTTGTCGGGTGGTTCGTCTCCCTTGCAACCGTTCTCGGTCTCGCGCTCGTCATTCGTCACGAGCGGCGTCAGGCACGTAGCCTGGTTGAGCGGTCGAAGGAGCTGGAGAGATTGTCCTCCGAGCTGCTGCGCGTGAACCGCATGAAAAGTGAGTTCCTGGCAAATGTATCGCACGAGCTCCGAACTCCGCTGAACGCCATTGTCGGCTTTGTAGATCTGTTGCGGGAAGGAGTGTACGGGGAGCTTGCTCCCCGCCAGGTAAAACCGGTCGAGCGCATTGAAGCCTCAGCGAACCATCTGCGACACCTGGTTGATCAGGTCCTCGATCTCGCAAAGATGGCTGCCGGCCGCCTCGAGATTCACACGGAGAATATTGATTTACGACCGTTCGTGCTCGATGTGGCAAGCGAAATAGAGTCGCTGGTGAGTGAGAAAAACCTGCATCTATCACTCGTAATGGGGGCAGCTCTTCCGCGCATTAGAACTGACCCAACGCATTTGCGACAGATCCTCGTGAATCTTTTGGGAAATGCGGTGAAGTACACGAACGAGGGTGGAATCATCATTCGCACTCGCCTCGTCGACACCCTCCCGGAGGGCGGGCCTGGTTCCGTCGACCGCAGCTCCTATCCAACGAACCCCTGGATCGGCATCCAGGTAATCGATACCGGAATCGGGATTGACCCGGCGGATCAAAGTCGGATTTTCGATGAATTCGAGCAGATCAACGCAGGCCCTCGAGGCAACTCCGCGGAGCGCGGCACCGGACTCGGGCTCGCAATCTCTCGCCGGCTTGCCGCGTTGATCGGCGGAATGGTGGAGCTCGAAAGCGATGTCGGCAAAGGCTCGACTTTTACACTCTGGCTGCCGGTCGACCCCGATGACTTATCGGTTGCGCCGAAGTAGCCCTTTGAACTTATCCAGAATCTTTGGTTGGTCTGGCGGGATGCTCGCGGCTTCAGAGAAAGCGTTTGCAAAAGCCATCACACTCGGATACCTGGCTACAGGCGCCCGGGAAAGAGCACGCATGACTACAGCGTCCAGCTCCGGCGAGAACTCAAGGCCTCCTTCTCCTGCGTCCTTGAGCGGAATGGGAGGCATTGTCAGGAGCTGAGTGAACATTTCGCGGGGCGCCTTGGCGGTGTACGGCAAACAACGCGTCAGCAGAAAATAGGCGATAGTGGCGAGACTGTACTGGTCAGCCGCGGCTGTTACGATTTCGCCCGACAGGGCTTCGGGGGCGATATACATGAGCGTGCCGACAAAGAACCCCGCTCGGGTGAGGCGCTCGTCATTCGAAGCCTGCGTATCGGTCGCAATTCCGAAGTCGAGAAGCTTCACACGCCTGGTCTTCGGGTCATACATCACGTTTTCGGGCTTCAGGTCACGATGCACGATGTTCGCATCGTGGGCCGCCTGCACGCCGGCGGCTATCTGTGAGACGATGGTTGCGACTTCGTCTGCGGGAAGGGGCGCGTTCTGTTTGGCATAGCGCTCCAGGATATCACCCTCGGCCCACTCGATCGCGAGAAAATGGAGACCGTTGTCAGCCTCTCCTATCTCGATCGTCTCGACGACATTGGGGTGTTTCACGCGGGCGCCGTACTTCGCCTCGCGCACGAACCGAGTTACGGCCGTCTTGTCCTGACGCAGCTTTTCCCGTAGCACTTTGAGTGCGACGGTGCCATGATTGGGATGCTCGGCAAGATACACGGCGGATGTACCGCCTTCACCGACCTCTTTCTTGATTGCGTAGCCAGCGACCGAAGCACCTACCATTTGTTCTCGAGACACGCCGCGAAACTAATAGAAACCGGCAACACCGGATAGGGTATTATCGCCTCATGCTGATTTCTTCCAAATATTGTTTTGGGCTGCTTTTCCTTTGGACCACCGTCCTCAGTAGCTGCAGTTCCTCGCCTTCGCGCGCGAACAACCCGCCAAATCCGAGAATAATCCCCCCAGCGGGAACCCCACCACAGGATGTCAGTGAGCTCTATCGGGAGATCGGATTGCTGGCTGCTCCCGGCCCCGTGGCGTTCGTGGGAAAGGTTTCGTCCTTTGCGAGTGCGTTCCCCGACACGACCCTCGTTCTGGTGAGCATCTCGATTCCCAACCATGCACTCACGTTTACCCGGGAAGGCGATCGGTATCGGGCTCCTTACGAAGTGAAGCTCAGCCTCAACCGAGGCGACATAGAGGCGGCGAGCGTCAATGCCATGGAGATCGTTCGTGTCGGATCGTTCCGGGAAGTAAACCGAACCGATGAGAGCATCATTTTCCAGCACTATTTCCATGTAGCGCCCGGGACGTACGCGCTTTCAGCGATGGTGCGTGATGTCGGCGGCTCGCGAGGTGCGACTCAGCAGGCAACGATCAATGTCCCCGCGCTTGGAACGGGCCGCCTTTCCACGCCACTCCTCGTCTACGAGGCGGCCGGGAGGTCGACCTTCGACTCCGCGCCGGGCCTGCTTGCCAGCCCTCGTTCGAGTGCGGTCTTCGGTCGAGACAGCACAGTGGCGATCTACATCGAGGCTTACGGGCAGGGAACTCGCCTGCCGGTCTATTTTGTCGTTCGCAGTGGCAAGGGAGCACAGCTATGGCGTGATTCAACCACGTTGGCACGCCGGGGCGCCATGTTCAGTGGTGTCGTAAACGTGCCCATCTCGACCGTGGGTGTCGGCATCGCCCAGGTGTTGTTTACCCGGCGAGACGCATCCGACAGCGCCAAAGCTCCATTGTTCGTGAGCTTTGGTGAGGACATTCCCCTCATGTCGTTCGAAGATATGCTGGGCTACTTGCGATTCTTTGCGAGCCCCGGCCGTCTCAGCGGGCTTCGAAATGCTGCGCCGGAGAGACGTGCAACCATGTGGGCAGAATTCCTCCGCGCGACCGATCCGATCCCGGAAACCGCCATCAACGAGGACATGCAGGCCTATTTTGGCCGGATTCAGGTGGCGAATGCTCAATTCAGAATGGACCGGAATCCCGGTTGGCTGTCAGACCGCGGAATGGTGTTCGTGTCCCTGGGAGAGCCCGATCAGGTCGTGGAGCGAAACGTGAATGGCACGGTCTCGAACCAACAGATGGGAAATACGACGCGCCTCCAGGTCTGGCAGTATCGCAATTACAGCTCGCAGCTGGTCTTCTACGAAGAGACCGGAAGGTGGAGGCTGACCAGACCCAGCGAGACGGAGTTTCTCGCGCTTAACGCCCGGCGGCAACGATAGCACGAGTCTTCGGACAGGGCTCGCCTAGTCTCCAGGAAACGCCCTCGTGCCCCAGCTAAAACGAGGGCGTTTATATTGACTCCATGAAAGGTCCAGACAGCCCGCGACTGTTCCTGGTCGATGGTTATGCCCTCATCTATCGCGCTTTTTTCGCGCTAATTTCGCGGCCCCTGACTACAAGCAAAGGCGAGAACACTTCAGCCAGCTGGGGGATCGCCAATTTTCTGCAGCGCCTCATCACCAAGCATCAGCCGGACTATCTTGGCTGGGTGCATGACTCCGGCCTCTCTTTTCGGCACGAGCGTTATCCGGCCTACAAGGCCACGCGTGAAAAGCTCACAGAGGAGCTTCAGTCCGATTTCGATCGTGGAATGGAGCGCATCAAGCAGATTCTCGATGCCTACCGGATTCCGATCCTGACCCTGCCCGGCTACGAAGCGGACGATGTGATCGGGACGCTCGTTGCAAGAAGCGTCGAAGCGGGAGTCAATGTTGTCGTGATATCGGGTGACAAGGATTTTCAGCAGCTGGTGAAGCCGGGAGTCTGGCTGTTGAATCCAGGGCGCGGCGGACCCGCAAATGTCGAGGAGCATTGGGTGGGAGTCGAGAACGCAGACGAGCGTCTTGGCGTCTCTCCCGAGTTTGTGACCGACTATCTCGCGCTGGTTGGTGATTCATCGGACAATATTCCTGGCGTGAGGGGAATAGGCGACAAGACTGCCCTCGAGCTTGTAAAGCAGTACGGGCACCTCGAGTCGATCCTCGCGCACGCCGGGGACCTTACCAAAAAGCGTCCGCGAGAAGCGCTTCTCGAGCATGCCGATAATGCCCGACTCTCGAAAGAATTAGTAACAATTCGCACCGATCTCGAAGTCCCGTTCGACCTTGAGTCGCTCAGGATTAAATCCCCAGACCACCACCGGCTTCGCGACCTGTTCATAGAGCTGGAATTTCACGGGTTGGCGAAGGACAGTGCCGTCCAGGCGCCGGATTCTGAGGAGAAGCCGAAAAAGCTGGTCAACTATTCGACTGTCGATTCGCTCGAGCTCCTGAAACAGGCCATCAGTCGTGCGCACGAAGCGAAAGTCATAGCCCTGGACATTGAAGCCGCGGTGGACTCGGACAGTCCACAGGTAGCCGATCCCCTACGCTCTTCGATTATCTCAATCTCGATCGCCGTCGGCGAAGGAGAAGCGTACTACTTGCCGCTCCGCCACCGGTTGTCACGAAACGGCCAGGGCGAACTCCTTGTCGATGCCGCCGGAGATCGATCCGCAACGGACGCACCCGAAGATCGCGGCCTCATCCGAGGCGGGGACGAAGTGTTTCCGGAACCGCCGGCAAAAAAAAGGAAGACGAATGATGATTCGTTGAGTATTGCCGCCAGGCTGCTCCGGCAAAACCGGCCGAAACACGTTCGCAATCTTCCGTCTCTCGACGCGCCCGAGATGAAACCGCTCAGGGATCTGCTCGAAGACCCGTCAGTGCGGAAGACTGCCCAGAACGCCAAGTTCGACATGCTGGCACTTCGTTCCGCCGGAGTTCAACTCGCCGGGTTGGATTTTGATACGATGCTTGCGAGCTACGTTCTCGACCCGGGTCGCAGGTCCCACGGTCTCGATGTGCTGGCGCTCGAGTTTCTCGATCACACCATGACATCGTACGCAGATCTTTGCGGTAAAGGCCGTTCGGTGATTCCATTCGACGAATGTCCGGTTGAAGCCGCTCGCGACTACTCATGCGAAGATGCGGACATGACTCTGCGCCTTCGGAAGGTATTCGAGCCTCAACTCGAATCGCACGAGCTGACGCGGCTGCTCGATGGCGTCGAGATTCCCTTGATCACAGTCCTGGCCGAGATGGAGTGGACGGGAATAGCAATCGACCTTCCATGGTTCTCCTCACTCAAGCAGCGCTTTCAGACAGAGCGCGAAGCCGTGGAGAAACAGATCTACGAAACAGCTGGAACAGAGTTCAACATCAACTCCAATCCTCAGCTGCGTGAGATTCTTTTCGAAAAACTCAATCTGCCGATTCTGAAACGAACGAGTACGGGCCCTTCGACCGATGCCAGCGTTCTCACGGAGCTGGCCGAAGAGGGCCACGTGCTGCCGACACTCCTGATGGAATATCGAGAGCTGTCGAAGCTCGAAAACACCTATCTCGACACGCTTCCGCGCCTCGTCAACCCGAAAACGAAACGGCTGCATACCTCGTACAATCAAACCGTTGCTTCAACCGGGCGGCTGTCGTCGGGTGAGCCGAATCTTCAGAATATTCCGATCCGGCGTGAGTTGGGTCGCGACATTCGACGCGGTTTTATTCCGCGGAAAGGCTGGCAGCTCATGGCCGCGGATTACTCACAGATCGAGCTCCGCCTTCTCGCGCACCTTTCCCGGGACCCAGCGTTTGTGGAAGCGTTTCAGGCCGGCGGCGATATCCACCGGCAGACAGCTGCGCTCATCTTTGATGTACCGCTGGCGGAAGTAACGAGCACAATGCGTGGCCGTGCTAAAACGATCAATTTCGCCACGATCTACGGTCAGGGCCCACACGCCCTTTCCAGGCAACTTGGCATTGAGCATGCCGAGGCGAAGGAGTTCATTGCCCGCTACTTCGAGCGCTTTCAGGGTGTGCGGAACTATCTGGATGCGATGGTCGCATTCGCTCGCGAGAATGGATATGTGCAAACGATCTTCGGCAGGCGCCGCTACATCCCGGAGCTTCGCGAGCGCAACTTCACCATCCGTGCTTTTGGAGAGAGAGTCGCTGCCAATTCGCCGATTCAAGGTTCGGCGGCCGATCTGATCAAGATCGCGATGATCAGGATAGATGACGGCCTCAGAACGAAAGAGCTGCAGAGCAAGATGTTGCTGCAGGTTCACGATGAGCTCGTCTTTGAGGTAATGCCGGACGAGTTGGACCAGGTCCAGGAGCTGGTGAAACACGAGATGGAGCACGCGGCCCAGCTATCAGTACCGCTCGTAGTCGATCTCGGCGTCGGGAAAAACTGGCTCGATACAAAAACCGCCTGAGCTAGTAGCGACGAGGGTGCTGCTCGAACGCTGCCCAGTATGCACCGATGAGCAGGGTCGCGAGATAGAGACAGCCGATCCAGAAGGAATGGACGAGCATGCCAAGAATCGTGAGCTGGATCGTGTAGGTGAGAAGCACGAATCCGATGCCGAACATTATCGTCAGCATCGCGGGCTGATCGGCGTCTGTACTCCGTTTTACAGCGATGTTTCTGGCGATTCTTATCGGGAACTCATGGGTGAGACGGCCCCACGAAGCAGCGAGCGTTATGAGCCTCTCTCTCAGTGAGCTTTTACTCGGTGAAATAATCGTTGCTTCGGGTAGCGGTAGCCCAGCCTCTTCGGATACGCCGCGCAGCCGGCTGGCGATCTCCTGAGTCAGGGCAGCGTGGTCGGTAGTCGGCCATGAGTCCACCTCGATCGGCTTCCCTATGTGCACTCCGGCGATTGTACCCGGAACGCCCTTCTCCTCGAATACCAGCCCAAGCGGAAGAATCGCGATTCCATTGATGGAATGCTTGTCTCTGGCCTGGAGAGCAAGTCTTGCCAGGCCGGACTTAAGCGGCTCGAGCCCAACCTCATTGTGGCTCTTCCCTTCCGGGAAAATGAGTACAGCTCCACGCCGCCCGAGGACGTCAAAGATCTCTTGAAAAGCTTCAGCGTTACGGGATCGATCGACTGGAGATCCGTCCGACTTTTGGATCTCATCACTCACCCTGCGCAGAGGCACGACTCCGAGCATTTTGAACAACAAGGCAATCAGCGGATTCTTGACGAGCGTAGCCTTGGCGGTCATCGTAATCCGACGAGGCACCACCCACGCGACGATCAGCGAATCGACGAGCGCGTTCTGATGATTCACTGCAATGAGCAGCGGCGCATTGACCGGAATGTTTTCCGTACCGGTAATACGGATGTCGCGGTAGAACCAGTGAAGCGCGATTCCATTGATCCATCTCAATGTCTTGTAGATCATCGAGAACGCACCGGTCGAATGAAATTGTCAGGAACGCCGCGCAGCATCCAAAGCGCCAGCGCCATTCCGATCGCGACGGTCACTACACCGGCCCGGTAAGCGAAACCGATTCCCATTGAGGGCGTAAGGCCGTCTACCGCGAGCGCCCACACAAAGGGGCCTACTACAGCCGCGGCTCGCGAAGAGAGAACCATGAGGCTGAAGAAACGGCCGGCCTCGACATCGGGAACCAGACTGAGAAGGAGGGGACGCTCCGCAGTCGCAACGCCACCGTAGATCAGGCCAATGCAGGCGCCCACAATCCAGAACGCACTTCTCGACGGAGCAACGATCATCGAGACAAGAAGCAGGATCCAACCGGCAATGACCCACGAAAGAGTCCGTTTGGGGCCGAAGCGATCTACAAGCCGTCCGATGAAGTAGCTCCCGATGACAGCGGGGACCGTCAGAATCACGAAGAGGGTCGCTTCAGAGCCCTTCACGAATCCCATCGCGAAAATTGCGTAAAGAGCCATGTTCGCGATGATCGTTCCCATGGCATCCTGATATAGGAACGACGTCAGAATGAATCTGAGAGTGCCGGGATATTTCTTCGCCTCTGCCAACGTGTGCCCGACATCTCTGAACGCCTCACGCCACGCGATACGCTTCTTCCCGTGAATCACGTTGTGATCGCGGCAGAAGAAAAAGAGCGGCAGTGAAAAGAGCAGAAAGAGAAATGCGGTGGGTGCAAATGTGGAAACACGGCCGCCGTGCGTGGTGAAAGGAACCGCGCTCCTCAGGAAACCAATTATGCGTTCCGGAATTGTCCCGAGTATTGGCATTTCGCCCGTGAAGAATGGAAATGTCAGCAATACGCCGGTAATCGAACCGACGTATCCAAGTGCGGCACCCATGCCGGACAGCCGGCCGCGGTGATCAACCGGAACCAGCTCCGGCATCATCGCGTTGTAAAACGGCTGTGCGCCCTGGTACGCGTAGTTGGCTATGGTAAAAGCTGCGAGCACTCCAAAGAGGGCGAGTCCCGGCGGTATCAGATTGCGAGATGCGACCCCTGTCACCCCCTCACCGATCAGGGGCAGACCTATCTGACCGAGAATGGCCAATACGATGGTTGAGATGCAGGCAATAAGAGTGAAGCCAACGACCCACGGCTTTCGTCTCTGTGTTGCATCTGAAATGGCTCCGAAAACGGGGATCGACACGACGACGAGAGCCGATGCGATTCCATTTACTGTCGCGTACATCGTATTCGAGTGTCCAAGATCTGCGACGAGCCACGCGGCGAAGTAGAGCGTGGCGATGTTCATGGAAAACACGGTGTTCGCGAAGTCGTAGAGTGCCCAGCTTATTCGCTCTCTAAAAGGCGCGAGCGGCGGGTTGAAATCACCCGTGGGAGTGACGCGAAGAGTGATGCTGGCGTTGTCTTCCTCGTTGCCGATCGAATCCATTCTTACGGATTCCATTGAAAGCCTCTTGGAGTGTGCGTCACGCGTGAACTTTACACCTGTTGAGACCCGCGCTCAAATACGTATGGTGACGTAGCAGAGAATACGTACTCTCGACGCTGGAAGAAGTCGACGACAGATTACCTCTCATGATGCTTCGTGCAGCTGGTTTGAGTCTTTCGGTACTCCTGTTCGCCGGCATAGGCGCGTGCCGGGACAAGGGACGAGACGGAGCCGATTCAACTCGAGCATCCATGCCACCGGTTAGCCCCGCGAGCTCACCGGGAGGCACGAACTGGAATGTGGATGCCGGGCCGGTGATGATCGTCTCTATTGGAACCGGCGGTGACAGCGTTGCTGTCGTCCTCCCCGAGGCAACCGATAGCACAGTCGCTTCGTTTCAAGGCACGAGCCCACCAGTCTCGGGTCTCAGGTTCGATCTGTTCGGAAGGGCCGGAAAGGTAGCATCGTCGATAACTGCCTCACCGCTTCCACCAGTCGACACGACAGAGGAATGCGACTCGTGGCCGCTCGCCAGACTGAAATCAGCGCATTCAAATTGGCGAGTTGGATTCGCAACCGGACACGTTCGCTCAATGGCACTCGATTCCATTGAAGCGATGCCGAGCGCCGATTCAGCTGCTCTCGCCGTATCACTCGCGCAGACGGCCGCGACGTTGCCCATCGCATCTGATCCGACGTTTCGAGGACTTCCGTACAGAGTCCGTTCAGCCTACACGTTCCATCTTGATTCAACAGAGGTCGTAGTCGCGGATGTCGTCAGAAGTGTGAACGAAGAGGCGAATCCAAGGCTGGAGCATCTCCTCATCATTGGAGAACGACCAATTGGTGCGCGCGGAAAGTACGGCCTCGCCTACTACAAGAGAACAGCAGGCGCGGAAGAATCCACTCAAGCGACAGAAGTTCTTACGGCGGTATTGATCGGCGCGGTGAAACGTCCTGCGATCGTCGTCAACATCGAATATGACGATGGTGGCAAACTCGGGCTGATTGAGCGTAACGGTCCTGGCGAATGGCGAGCTACCTGGACAAGCGCCTACACCGACTGTTGATACTTACGCGGGCGTTCGACGCACAGGTGATTGTCAAAGACCTGTTGGTGCGCTGATAAAAGTTGACGGAATTCCGTATTTCTCTCCGAGGTGCTCTCCGAGAGCAGTCACACCAAGCGTCTCTGTTGCATAGTGTCCCGCATAGATGATGACCAGCTCATTTTCTTCCGCGTAAACCGCGCTCCAATGCGGTCCTTCGCCTACGATGAGGGTGTCGACTTTCATCTCGCGTGCTTCGTTGAGAGTTTCCGCCGAAGCGCCGGCACCAGTACAAACCGCCCACCGTTTTGTCAGGCGGCTCTTGGCAATCGGTGTCGTTCGCACCTCACTCCCATAGATCTTCGAGAACTTTCGTGCGCGCTCGACGAGCGCCACGGTTTCGATTTCGGCCTCTCCGCTCACGCCGATGAAGATTCCTTCGAATCCGGCAAATGGAGCGCGGGGGTCGAGCCCCAACTGTTTTGCGAGCAGCACGTTGTTGCCCAGCGTAGGATGCCGATCGAGCGGCAGATGTGATGAATAGACAGCGACATCATTTTCGATCAGAAGTCGGAGCTTTCTATAAATCGAGCCGCTAAGTCGGCTGGGCCCCTCCCAAAACATTCCATGATGGACGAGGAGCAAATTGGCGTTGTCTGCGATAGCGCCATTTATCGCTCGAGTCGAGAAATCCACGGCCGCTGCAATCCCCGTGATTTCAGATCGATTCTCCAACTGGAGACCGTTAAGCGCCGAGGGATAGTCGGGCGTCGTTCGAGTCTGTAGGAGCTCGTCCGCATACTCGGTCAGCGCGTGGATTTTCGTCATCCCAATTGGTGCATATTTGTGTGGAGAACCATGATCTCGCCACAGTTATGAGACTGGTAACCCATTGACTGACAAGGGGTTACATCAAAAGGTTAATAACCTGTTGATTAGTCGGGAACGCCCCATAGTTCAAGCAGCCTTTCGAGGTCGTCGGACGAGTAAAAATGAATTGTCAACGTTCCCCGGTTTCTGGATCCAACCTTGATCACTGCGTCAGTTTGGAGATAGCGGCGTAACCGATCCTCGATTCGTTTGAGCTCTGGTGGCTTCCGACTCGAACCCCTTGGCCTGCCCGCTTTTTTTCCGCCTTTGATTGGCGCAACGTCCCGAAGGCGCCGCTCGACCTCGCGGACCGTCAGACCGTCTTTCACGATCTCGTGGGCGAGACTCGTAATCTTTTCTGCATCCTCGAGTCCGAGAAGGACCTTGGCGTGGCCCATTGTGAGAAGGCCTTCCTGGAGAAGCATTCTCACAGGCTCCGGGAGCTGAAGGAGCCGGAGCATGTTCGCGATCGTCGTGCGGTCTTTGCCGACAGTCTCAGCGATTTGCTGCTGAGTAAGACCGAACTCCCTGGTAAGCTGATGGTAGCCTTCTCCTTCCTCGATCGGATTGAGGTCTGTTCGCTGAAGGTTCTCGACAAGCGCCATGGTAAGAATGGTTCTGTCGTCGATCTCCTTGATGATGGCGGGGATCTCTTTCCAGCCAAGTTTTGTGGCTGCACGCAAGCGCCGTTCACCAGCGATGAGCTCAAACCCGTCTTTACCCGGTCGGCGGCGCACCGTTATCGGCTGTAGAAGTCCGCTTGCCTTGAGGCTCTCTTCAAGCTCAGCAAGATTCTCTGGGTTGAACTCGTGACGCGGCTGGAAAGGGTTCCGCCCGATCTGTCCGATTGGGATCGACCTCAGAGCGCCGTCATCGCTCGAATCGAGTCCAGTGGCGCTACCCAGAAGTGCTTCGAGTCCGCGGCCGAGTCGGCGCGGCGTTTTCTCAGTGGCCACCGTCATCTCCTTGGGCGGTTCGTTCGATGAGTTCCTTCGCGACATTCATGTAGGCCTGCGCTCCCACCGAAGCTACATCGTAAAGAATGATGGGCTTCCCGAAACTTGGCGCCTCGGCGAGGCGGACATTCCTTGGGACGACGTTTTGAAACACCTTCGGCCCGAAGTACTCTCTCGCATCTTCAGCAACCTGCCTCGAGAGATTGAGGCGAGAATCGTACATGGTGAGGAGAACGCCGTCGATGCCCAGCTTCTCATTGGCGCTGTGCTGAACACGGTGCACGGTATTCAGCAACTGCGACAAGCCCTCGAGCGCGTAGTACTCGCATTGAAGGGGGATGAGAAGAGCATCGGCTGCTACCAGCATATTGATCGTGATGAGCCCGAGAGACGGTGGGCAGTCAATGATCATGTAGTCGTAGTCATCACGCGCCGATTCGACCGCGGCACGCATGACGAGGTCGCGGTCCCTCTTGTCCACGAGCTCCACTTCCGCAGCGGCGAGATCAGGTGTTGCTCCTACCACGTCGAGTTTCTCGAACTGTATGGCGGACTGCCGCGAGGACCTGAGGTCCGAATTTCCTACCAGGACGTCATAGAGGGTAAACGGGACGTTTTCCTTCTGGAGTCCGACCCCGCTGGTGGCATTGCCCTGGGGGTCGGCATCGATGAGGAGAGTGCGCTGTTCTGCGGCGGCGAGGCTCGCGGCGAGGTTAACAGCCGTGGTCGTTTTGCCAACGCCGCCCTTCTGATTTGCAATTGCGATTATTCGCGCCACTATTTGCCGGTAAGGGTACCGGGCCTAATCTACCCACCGACGGTGTGTGTTTCCACGTGGAACGGGGAATCCGATTGTTCCACGTGGAAATAGGTCACTGCCCAGGGATGAACTTCCAGCGGGTGTTCACTTCTACAGAGAGCGTCTCTTCGCCGGGATTGATTGGAGTATCAGCCTGTGCGGCGGCCGCGCGCATCATCACCATTGGTCGCGGCGGCTGGGGAGAATAGGCTCCGATATTGATCTCGAGCAAAGTGCCAAGCGATCCGCGAGCGGCCCTGGCGGCAGCCTCGGCATCCGCGCGGGCTTTGTCGATCGCAGTAGCAATCGCGGTCCTCCGGGCAGCCTCGGTGTTGGAAGCGTAAAACTGGAGGGACGTAATCATGTTCGCTCCATTGGCCAACGCGGCGTCGATGACCGGCCCCACCTGATCCAACTTCCGGACATCCACGAGAATCGTGTTGGTCACATTGTAGCCGACGATCACTGGCTCCTTCCCCTGCTCGTAGCGCTGCTCGGGGTAGACGTTGTAATTGATTGTCGACAGCTGATCATTTCCTAACCCAAGCTTCCGAAGGGCGGCCAAAACCCCTTGCTGTTTGCTCGCGTTTTCTGCCGCTGCTGCAGCAGCCGTGACAGCTCGCGTCTGTACGCTCACCTGGATCGTTGCTCTGTCTGGCGAAACCTTGATTTCGCCCCGCCCGGTGACCGCAATCTGGGGGATCTGATCAACTGGCGCCCGAGTGTCTTGTGCATGTACTGTTAGTGGCGCTAAAAGGCCCGCAAAGAGCACCTGGTGTCTGATTTTCATAAGCTGTGTCTCGGAAAAAGTGGAGAAGTTCATACAAAAAGACGTCCAAGCTCACTCGTCTTGCACACCCGTCAGACCGAATAAACAGGCTCTATGTCGTGGATTCGGCTCAGGTTCATACCGATGATGCCCTCAGCCTCCGAACGCAGGAACATGTTCGCGAATTTCGCGCCCCATACGATCTCGTCTGCCTCGTATGAGGATCTCGAGTGAACCGTCTGAGAGACAGTCTCGTCCGTCGCGATGAGAAGAATGAGAAGCTCCGCGTCCGCGGCGACCAGATCGGCATGGGTCAGGCCCCACATCGGACTCGCCGTATCGATGGGATGAACTACTGTCCAGCTCAGAGGGAAGAACACCACTCGATTCCGCTCGAGGTTGAGCTCGTAGAATCTTCGCACCCCCGTTCCGCCTACACGCTCGATCTTGGTCAGAATTGCCTGGACCTGCACGTCGATCAATTGGCTGCGTCTTGTGTTGGCGATTCGAAACTCGAGTGCGGTCTTGTCGCGATAAGGCGCCACGATTGCATTGCGGCTGTAGATGATTCTCGTAGAGGGTCTCGAGAACCGGGCAAAGACCACCCCGGTTGCAAGGGCGACACCGACAATGTTCAGCAGTGCCTCGATTGTTACGAGGGTGTTGGGTATCACACCGACGGGGATGATGTTTCCGTACCCTATCGTGGCAAACGTGTCGACGCTGAAAAAGAAGGCCCGGTAAAACGGTTCTCCCGCAAAACTGCCGACAGGCGATTGAAGCGCGTCAGGGCCGCAGAGGAGATACGCGATTGCGAAGAGACCATTGATTCCGATGTAGGAGCCGGCGATGAAGGCGAGGAAACGCGGCCACGAGATCGTGAGGAGCCAGTGATAGAGACTCAGAGACGCGAGTGGATCGAGCCCACCGAGAGTTACGTTGAAACTCCCATCTCGATTCAGCAGGCGACGGCGGGTGCCTTTCGCTACCTCGGAGCCGAAACCGAGGTCTCTGAATTCTTCCTGTGATGCCGACGCAGGAGAAGTCGGCTGTCCGGTGAGTGTCGGAGAAGTCATCTGATCCGCATTCGGTGCAGAGCCTGCGTTGACGTCGGAAAAATGGCTTGGAATATCCTGTAACGCTACATTCGTCCGATGGAATTCGCAGAAACATCGGTCGGCCGCGCCACGCTGCTGATCGTCGTATCAGCTCTCAGTTTCGGGTCGATTTCTGTCCTCACCGTTCTAATAACAACCGCGGGTGTTCCTCTCCTCACCGCGATGGCCTGGCGTTATGTCCTGGGCGCCGTGCTCCTTGGAGCAGCAATTCAGATAAAACAGATCCACTCACTCCCGAGGCAGCGGATCATTCAGCTCCTCCTGATAGGTGGAGTCGGGCAGGCCCTGATTACCTACCTCAGTCTTCACGCACTCGAGTACATACCAGTGGGACCGCTTGCCTTCCTGTTTTACACGTATCCAGCGTGGGTAGCGCTCCTCGCGGCAATTCGAAAAACTGAACGCCTGACTCCGATACGCATCTTCGCTTTGGTGCTGGCGCTCACCGGTGTGACCATCATGGTCGGAGCGCCAACTGAGAGGCTCAATCCGATTGGCGTATTGCTGGCCCTCGGATCAGCGCTTCTCTACTCCGCATACCTGCCCGCACTGGAGCACGTGCAGGAAGGCATACCCGCCCTGCTCTCAACTTTCCTGCTCATCGCCGGAGCGGCAATATCGTTTTCAATCGGGGCAGTGTTCGCCGGAGAGCTCTTCGTCCCGCGAGGGGCAAGCGTCTGGTCGAATATTTTCCTGCTGGCTTTCGTGTCGACCGTGATCGCGTTTTCGACGCTCATCAAAGGCCTGTCGGTACTTGGCCCAGTCAGGACGTCGATCATCGCGACCGTGGAGCCTTTTTTCACGGCGATTCTGGGCGCACTGGTTCTTGGTAATCAGTTCGGTGGGACAACGCTGATTGGCGGCGTTCTGATCGCCGCTGCGGTGCTGGTGATCGAGTGGAGCTCGACTCGGATCCCCGCTACGGTGTAGCCGCCAAACGCCGCCGCCGCTCGATCTCGATCACGAGGTTCTGCAGATCGCTGGGACTTACACCCGGAATTCGCGAAGCCTGTGCGAGTGTGTAAGGTCTGAGATTCGAGAGCTTCTGTCGTGCCTCGAAAGACAGTGAGAGCATGTCACTGTAATCCAGCTCAGGGCCGAGGGCAAAGTCACCCATCCTGCGCATGCGATCGGCTTGCACCCTCTCACGCTCGAAGTAGCCGGCGTACTTGATCTCGAGATCCGCTGTAATGAGCGCCTCGCTGTCGAGATCGGTTCCCAATCCAACCGCCTGCAGCAGGCTGTCGAGTGGGATTTCCTGACGTCTCGCCACTTCTACTATTCGAACGGCGTGGGCCAACGGCGCACTTCCGACACGAGACAGAATTGGTGCGGCCTCGTCAGGTCTAATGCTGGTCGTCTCGGCCAGGCGCATGGCGGAGTCTTCGTGCTCCAGTCGTGCGTCGATCGTGGCGTCTTCAAGCCCTGAGTAGATCCCGAGCCGCTTGCCAATGGGGCCGAGACGTCGGAGCGCGTTGTCCTGGCGCACGGTGAGTCTGAACTCGGAGCGCGAAGTAAAAAGTCTGTAAGGTTCGTCAACGCCGCGTGTGACGAGGTCGTCGACCAGTACGCCGATGTATGATGTCTCTCGCCCCAACACGACGGGTTGTTTCCGCTGTATCGAGAGGGCCGCGTTAAGGCCTGCTACCAGGCCCTGCCCGGCGGCCTCCTCATATCCGGTCGTCCCGTTTATCTGTCCGGCGAAATAGAGGCCGGGGACAACTCTGACCTGGAGCGATGGGTCGAGCTGTGTCGGTGGATAGTAGTCGTATTCGATCGCATAGCCGGCTCGATTCATTCTCACGTCTGCAAGGCCACGAATGGATCGCAGAATCTCGAGCTGCACCGTTGCCGGCAACGACGTAGACAACCCGTTGACATAAAGCTCCGAGGTGTCGTGTCCCTCTGGCTCGAGAAAGATCTGATGCCTCTCGGCGTTGGGGAACTTCACGATCTTGTCCTCGACCGAAGGACAGTACCGTGGCCCACGAGATGAGATTGCACCACCGTACATCGCAGACTTCGCGATGTTTTCCTTGATTATTTCCTTGCCTTCGGCTTCGAGGTAGGTCATCCAGCAAGGCATTTGAGCTGGATGTCTGCTAACCGAACCTTGGCGTCGCTTCTCGCCCCAGAAGTGCGACCACGAATAGTCGAACTGCTCGATCTCGCTCTCCTGTATCTCGAGAGCGGAATAGTCAACGGACCGGCCATCGATGCGCGGCGGTGTTCCCGTCTTGAAGCGAGCTACCGTAAGGCCGGCTTGTTCGAGCTGCTCCGCGAGGTGTGTGGTCGAATTTTCACCAGCTCGTCCTCCGGCGATACGAGTCTCGGTGCCGATGTGAATCCGGCCGCGCAAAAAGGTGCCCGTCGTGATCACAACGCTTTTTGCGCCAAAGCGCCTCCCTTCGAGGGTCTCGACGCCCCGGACGCGACGCTCGTCCGACGAGAGAAGGAGGCGAGCAACGGTGCCCTGCACCGTTTGCAGCGTTGTCTGTTGCTCGAGGAGGGATCTGACCGCACGGCGGTACAGTCCGCGATCGCACTGTGCGCGCGGAGCCCAGACGGCAGGCCCTTTGCTGCGATTCAGCATCCGGAACTGGATCATCGCGAGATCGGTAGCTCTCCCCATGATTCCACCGAGTGCATCGACTTCACGGACGACGGTGCTCTTTGCAACGCCTCCAATGGCTGGATTGCACGACATCTGACCGATCGTCTCGAGAGCGCTCGTAATCAATCCGACTCGAGCACCAAGCCGCGCCGCTGCCACAGCCGCTTCGGTACCCGCGTGGCCGGCGCCTATGACTACAACGTCAAACTCGGTTTCGAAGTCCTGGGGTCGCGACATACATTAAAGATAAAGAGAGCTTCAGCCCTGGCGTCCGCCTCTCCCGAATCTAATCCATGCCTCTCGAGCTTTCTCACGACCGCGCCGTAGTTCTCATTCGTCAAACCGCATTCGAGCGTGGTGGATTGACCCGCCAGGCGATTGACGAGCGATACAACCTCACGGATGAAGAGTTTCGGGTCGAGGATGGTCTGGTGGCGCTCGGACCGCTGCCGTCAGACGACCTGCTTCCGGATCTGATCGATGATCTGGAGAAGAGCGGGTTGACCTATTTCGACGATTTCTTCGAATTGAGCGGCAACTGGCCGGATTGGCTCATGCTCTACGCGCGCGGATCGAAAGGTCGGGGAACCTAGAGGCGCTGTTCGACTACCGACCACTCTTCGACGAATGCTACTCCTGCCTCGATTCGGTCAATAACGACATCAGCACCGGTAGGCAGTGCCTTCGTACCGAGGGAGCGCGCAGGTGATCTGAGTTCCCTGCCATGGTAATTGTAGGAGATTTCTCCCGGCAGGGAAACCAAAATGTCTCGTGTCACAACAGCGAGCTGACCTTGAATCTCCTCCTCCTCGATCGGAGAAGCAGCTGAAATTCCTCGAAAAGCCCACTGCGCGAGAAGGGTGATCATTCCGCTGATCGCAAGCGCCCCAGCGCCGATCGCAATCAGCAGAATGGCCCACACCGGCAGTCGTGTGCGTGAGGCGAGCGGGTAGCCGACGGCGCCAAAGCCGACTGCAAAAGCAGCTACCGCCGGAAGGTTGAAAAACGCCGAGGGAGCGCGCCCTCTTTCTCTGCGTGCCCGTTGTACACCGTTGAGCATTGCGAACACGGCGAGCAACAGACCGCCCATGAAAGCGGCGAGGAAAACTATCGGAAGTATTGCCACAAGCTTGATAGGGTGGTTTGGATCTCGGACAACCTAGTCGATTGTACTCAGGATCCCAGGTATTTCCTGAACCAGTCGATCGTAGCAGGCCAGGCCGCGCGTGTAGCCGTCATGTTGGCGCCGTCCATTCCCGTCTGCTGTCGCAGGAAACCGTGACCGGCACCTGGATAAATGTTGTAAGTGTAGGTCTTACCCAGGGAGCGCATCGCGGTGTCGGCTGGCGGAATTGTCGCATCTACGCGCGCGTCATTTCCGGCGTACAATCCGAGCACGGGCGCACGAACCGACGCCAGGTCGGTCGTCTTTGGAGAAACGCCGTAGTAAACCACTGACGCTCCAAGTCCTGGCGCATGGACCGCGTGCGCGAATGAGACACCACCGCCCCAGCAGAAGCCGACAATTCCATATTTTTGCTGCGCTGCGGGCAGAGACATTCCGTATTGGCCAACGGCATCCAGCTGCTTTTGAACCCAGGCAGCATCGAGAGTTCTGATCGCTGCAGTCGCCAGCGGTGCCACAACGCTGTCAGGTCCTTCGGGAAGGTTTTTCATCGTCAGAAGGTCCGGCGCGACCGCAATGAAACCATCGGCAGCAAGTTGGTCCGCGACACCGCGGACCCACGAGGACAGTCCGAAGATTTCATGAACCACGACTACAACAGGAGCCTTGGTGCTGCGCTGCGGATACACGACCCAGGCACGGAGGCTATCTCCACCGCCCGTGCGGATGGTGACGTACTCCCCGTGCCGGGGGGATGCCGCAAGGCGTGCTGGTGCTCCCGCCGCATCAGGCGGGAGACGCGGGTCACCAAAGGTGACTGCGCCCGCGCCATTGGGAACGCTCACTGCGATTCCGGATCCCCCGTGGTCGTGAGAATCGGCTGCGGGAACCATTTTGGTGGTCGTGCACGCCGTACCCGCAAGCGAGAGGATCAATCCGAGTCTGATTGGTTTCAGCTGAATACGCATGTTACCGGCTCTCCTGTTTGGCTGGTTGCCGCTGTGCCGAAGCATTCCCGAATTGCTCGGCAAAGAATTCTCCAACGCGATACTCCGCATAATAAAACGGACGCCATGGCCACGAGCCAGCTATGAAGCCGGCATGACCGCCCTTTTCAACGAACTCCAGGCGCAGGTTCGGATTCTGCCGTGAAATGTCCCGAACCTCGCTGAGAACCTCCGGCGGCAGCATCGGGTCATCGACCGCACTCAATAGTAGCGTTTGGAGTCTAATATCCTTCAGCCGTGGCAATGAGCTCGATTGCTGATAGTAATCCTGGGCGTCGCGGAACCCATGCAACGGGCCGGTGATCAGGTTATCGAAATCCGCGAGCGTTCGGATCCCGGAAATCTTGTCCGCTGGTGCGAGATCGGGAAAACGTCCAGCTTTTTCCTGGGCCTTTCGGCGCAGCGAGCTCAGAAAGAACTTCTGGTAAAACCGGGAGAATCCACGGTTGATTCGCGTAGAGGAGCGAGAGAGATCGAAGGGAACCGAGATAGCCGCTGCTGCCAGAAGTTGACGCGGCAAGTCCTTCCCTTGTTCTCCCAGAAACTTTAGCAGCACGTTCCCGCCGAGCGAAACGCCGGCGATGGCGAGAGGAGACGTCGGATGCTCTCGTGAAATTCTGTCGATGGCGAACGCGGTGTCCGTCGTCTCACCAGAGTGGTAGAATCTGCGCGTGCGGTTCGGTTCGGAGCCGCACGAGCGGAAGATCAGAAGATCGGCCCCCCAACCTCGCCTGGCAGCTTCGTTGAGCAGCCCCTGTGCGTAGTGCGAGCGAACACTGCCCTCGAGACCGTGCAGGAGCAAGACACGCGGGGCCCCCACCGGTGCCGGCAACCGATGCAGCTCGATAAAATCTCCATCGGGTGTCTCCCAACGCTCGAGGACTGTCGGCGCCGGTGGCTGCCGTCTGAACAGCTTTCCCCAGAGCGTCTGGAGATGACCGCCGGGAATCCACCACGCCGGCGAATAGATTGTTTCATTCGGCATCAATCGCGGGTATCGGGTCGAGCTTCATCCTTCTATTCTCCTCGCACACGCTGGAGGGACGCATTGGAAGTACAGATCTTCGGAATCAGGAAAAGTGCGGACACACGGAAGGCTCTGCGGTTCTTCTCGGAACGAAGAGTCAAAACTCACTTCGTAGATCTCCTGGAGCGCCCGGCTTCTCTTGGGGAGCTTCGCCGATTCGCCCAGAAATTTGGTGTGGCAGCTCTCGTTGATCGAGACTCGAAGCGTTTTGGCGACCTTGGTCTGCACTACGCGCAACTTTCGGACGAACGCTGGCTGGAAAAGCTCTCCGAGGAGCCTTTGCTGCTCCGGCTTCCACTCGTCCGGAATGCAAACAAGGTCGTTATCGGGGCGGATGAAGCAACATGGAAAAGCTGGATGGAGCGCTAGCCTATTCCGTCGCTTGTGGGTACGCGCCCGGGCAAGCGATATTGAACATTCGTCCCGCCTTTCCCCCAGCGACCAGCTCAAACCCGGCTCACCAACAGTGACTTATCGCGTTCTCGTCACCGATGAGATCGACGCCGAAGGTGTCGCGCTCCTTTCGGCCGAGCCGAGGATCGTCGTGGACGAAGTGCCGACGCTGCCCAAGGACGAACTGCTTGCCCGTATCGCTGATTACGATGCGATCGTTGGTCGCAGTGCGACGCGGATTTCCGCGGAGCTGCTGGAGAAAGCCCGGAAACTGAAGGTTGTGGGACGGGCCGGCGTCGGCGTCGACAATATCGCCATGGACGTAGCCACCGCTCTCGGTGTCGCCGTAATCAACGCTCCGGCGGGCAACACGATTGCGGTCGTGGAGCTGTTTTTCGGAACGGTCATCTCGCTCCTTCGGCACATAACGCGAGCGGACACATCGATGCATGCGGGCAAATGGGAGCGGTCGGCTCTGCTTGGGTCCGAGCTGAAAGGCAGGACACTCGGGATCGTTGGCCTTGGGCGGATCGGCGGAGAAATCGCGGGACGTGCCCGCGCGTTCGGAATGAACGTTGTCGGGTACGATCCGTATATCGCCCAATCCCGCTTTGAAGCGTTGCGCGTTCAACAGCTGGAATCGCTGGACACGCTGCTCGAGCAATCAAACGTGCTGACTGTTCATACTCCCCTGACCGACGAGACAACGGGCATGATCGGCAAGCGGGAGATCGCACGACTTCCGCGGCAGTCGATCGTCGTGAACATGGCTCGCGGCGGCATCATCGATGAACCGGCGTTGCTGGAAGCATTGGGCAAGAAGCATCTCCTTGGCGCTGTCGTCGATGCCTACGAGAAGGAGCCCCTGGCAGCGGACCATCCTCTGCGAGCGCTTCCTAACGTGCTGCTCACTCCACACATCGGAGCGTCAACCACAGAAGCGCAACGTAACGTCGCGGTCGACGTTTGCATGGCAGTGCGTGACGCGCTTCTGAGCGGGGAGCTGTCACGTTCCATCAATGTCGCCGATGTCGGTGGACAGTGGGCGGATGTCGAGCCTGCGCTCACGCTGGTGCGACGTGCGGCGGCCGTTGGTAGAGCAATACTTGCTACCCAGGGAACACGGGCGGTCCAGCGTGTTGATGTTCGCTCCGGCTCTGGGCTGAGCGCCGCGAAGAGCGCGCTACTCGCATCGGCTGCACGCGGGCTGTTGGAAGGCACAGTGGAACAGGAGCGCCTCAATCTCATAAACGCTCGCACCATGGCCGAAACCCGTGGAATAGACCTCTCGACCACGGAGACTCCGATTCAGGACAGTCCCTATGCGATTGAAGTGAGATTGAGTGGCGGAATGCAGGAAATCGCGATTGCCGGAACGGCGCAACCAGGCGTCGCCGGCCGTTTCACACGAATCGGCGCCTTCCATGTAGACATCCAACCGCGGGACACGCTGCTCATCCTTACGAACAACGACGTTCCAGGTGTGATTGGGCGAGTCGGAACTCTCCTCGGCGAAGCGGGCGTCAATATCGCCGAATACCATCAGGCGCGTCTGGCCCAGGGAGGCCAGGCACTCGCCGCCGTCTCTGTCGATGGAGACGTGAGCGAGGCGACCCGCGAATCATTGCTTCGTCTTCCCGATGTGTCGTCTGCTGCCGTCGTCTGCTTTCATTCAGGGTGAGTGTCAGCCTCAGTAGCGAGAAGACCGTAAGAGAATCTTACGCAGCGGACGCATCCGGTCTTCACCTGGTTCCAGAGATTGTAGCTCGACCTGAGTCCGTCGAAGATGTCGTCGAGCTGCTGCGGCAAGCGACGACTGACCGTACGCCGGTAACCTGCGCGGGCGGACAAACGAGCACTACCGGAGCATCAATAACCGACAGCGGAATGCTCTTATCTCTTCGCTCGCTCGATCGCATTTCACCAATCGACGAAGCAAACAAGACGATTAGAGTCGGGCCCGGAGCACTCGTGGGTGAAATAAAAAGGACCGTAGCCGCGGCTGGTCTTCTCTTCGCTCCGGATCCGACCAGCGAAGAGGAGTCCACGATTGGTGGAGCGATTGCGTGCAATGCATCCGGCGCCAGGACGTTCAAGTACGGTGCAACACGGAGACACGTGCAGGCGCTCAAGGTCGTACTGGCCAGCGGCGAACTAGTGGAATTCCGGAGAACCAATCTGGAGAAGAATACCGTCGGCTACGCATTTGCCCACGATCCCATCGATTGGTTCATAGGAAGCGAAGGCACGCTCGGAATAGTCGTGGAGGCCGAGCTCGCCCTGCTTCCTCTGCCTACCCACGTCGTCGGGCTGGCGATCTTCTTCAAGTCGGAGGAGGAGGCGCTCAGATTCGTGGTGGCGACGCGAGAGTCGCGTACGGTAATTCCAAGGTGCATCGAGTACTTCGACCAGCGGGCGATTGAAATCGTGCGCAGCGTGGCTCAGGAAGGACTGCTGCCGGGCGGCGGGGCGGCGATGATATACGTGGAAGAAGAAGTTGGGGAGGATCTCGACCTGACACTCGGCCGATGGGATGAGCTCATCGAGCGGCTCTCCCCCGATTTCGAGCCGCTTGTTTTCGACGGAGAGGCAAGCCTGAGGGAAGCGCGAAGAATTCGTCACAGCATTCCCTCCACGATGAATGAGCGCGGAACCAGGTATCGCGATGCCGGAGGGAGAAAAGTCTCCACCGACTGGGCGGTGCCGTATCATAGAATCGCCGAGGCAATTCGAGCTGCACGCGCGCTCGCAGCAGACCATGGCGTCGAGCAGGCGGTGATTTACGGTCATGCTGGCAACGGGCATCCGCATCAGAACTTCATCGCGCGTGATGCGCGAGAGCTCGCTACCATAGAAGGGGTTATTGAAGAAACGCTGAAACGCGTGCTGGCGCTCGGTGGCACTGTAGCGGCGGAGCATGGAATCGGAAAGATCAAGCGGAGATGGCTGCCGCTTCAGATGAATGGGCTCCAGATCGCAATGATGACGGCAGTGAAGAGAGAGCTCGATCCTCATGGAATTCTCGCACCTGGAAATATCCTTTGAGCCGCTTCAATTCCGTTGTCTTCGATGTCGATTCAACGCTAAGCGGAATTGAAGGAATCGACTGGCTGGCTGCGTTACGTGGCGCTGAAGTCGAGGCATGGAGCGCTACGCTGACGGAGAGGGCGATGGAGGGGAAGCTTGCAATCGAAGCCGTGTACGGCGAAAGAATGAAAGCCGTGAAGCCAGCCATGGCCGAAATCGAGCGGCTGGGTCAAGTGTACGTCGAGCGAATGGCTCCAGGCGCCCGGGAAACACTCGTCGAGTTGCGGGCGAATGGAATTGAGCTGGCGATGGTCAGTGGCGGACTGCGAGAGGCAATACTGCCCCTCGCCAGAGCACTGGGCGTCGACGAACACCGGGTTCACGCGGTATCCGTCTTCTTCGATGAAGAAGGAGGTTATGCCGGGTTCGACGAGCGGTCACCCCTGACGCGACAGAATGGAAAACGAGCCACAGTGCGCGACATGGGCCTCAAGGGCCCGATACTGGCGGTCGGTGACGGAATGACCGATTGTGAAATCAAGCCTGTCGTGGACGGCTTCGCCGCCTTTACCGGATTCATGCGGCGCGAACCGGTCGTGAAGCAAGCAGATTTTGTCATCGAGAATTTCGACCAACTGAGAGAACTGATACTGGAATGAGCCCCCCAAAAACCTTCGGCACCTTTTTTCTGCCAGGGCCGACCGAAGTTCGCGATGAAATCATGGCGGCGATGCTTCAGCCGATGATTCCGCATCGCGGGCCGGAGTTCGAGCAACTATTCGAGCGACTACAGAACGCACTTCGCCCGATATTCAAGACGGACCGTCCGGTCTACATCAGTTCGTCGTCGGCAACGGGCATGATGGAAGCCGCGATCCGGTGCGCCCCACCGGGCCGGATCCTCTGCCTGGTGAACGGAGCGTTCTCGGAAAGATTTGCGCACATCGCGTCGACGTGTGGGCGCGATGTTGATCGCTACGAAGTCGCATGGGGACAGGTGCACGCGATTCCGCAGCTGGACGAGCGTCTCTCGATGCGAAAGTACAGCGCGATCACCGTGGTGCACTCCGAGACATCGACCGGCGCGTTGAACGATGTGCACGCGGTCTCGGATTGCGCGCACCGTCATGGCGTGGTGTGCCTGATCGACAGCGTCAGCGGTCTCGGTGGAGCGGAGCTCCGTTTTGACGAATGGAAGCTTGACTATGTTCTCACCGGCTCGCAAAAAGCGCTGGCCCTCCCACCGGGGCTTTCGTTCGGAGTCGCATCGACGAGCTTCATCGATCGGGCGAATGGGACCCATGATCGCGGCGTCTATTTCGATCTTGTCGAGCTCGATGCTTACGCGCGACGGAATCAGACGCCAAGCACACCGGCGCTCACCCTGTTCTACGCTCTGGAAGCCCAGGCGAAATCAATTGCGGAGGAGGGCCTCGAGGCCCGTTGGGCGAGGCATAAGGCGATGGCGGCGCGTACACAGGAATGGATTACCAAGGTCAGCGCGGAAACCGGAAAAAAACTGGTCAACATCGCTCCTCTCGGATCTCAGTCGCCAACGGTCTCTACCATCAAGCTTCCGTCGGACGTACCGGCGGATGCCTTCACAGCCGCGGTGGCGAAGCGCGGAATTGTGGTCGGAACCGGCTACGGGAAGCTCAAAAGCACCACGTTCCGGATTGGCCATATGGGTGATCACACAATGGAATCGCTCGAACGCTGTCTCGCAGCCTGTTCGAGCGTGCTGCGTTCTTGACTCAGATATCAATCTCGAATGCCGGTGTCGAGTTCGGCGCGTCGCAGATCTTCAGTGGAATAACGTTCACCGTAGGACAGGGCGACCGCTGGGGGATTCTTGGCCGGAACGGGAGCGGCAAGACGACGCTCTTCCGCCTGATAACAGGCACGCATCAGCCGACCGAAGGGGTTGTCACGAGACAACCTGGTCTGCGCTTTGGCCTTCTCGAGCAACATCGAGACTTCGGCACGGCCAAAACGGTTTGGGAAGCCGGCGCGGGGGAGTTCTCCGAACTGCTGACATTGGAGCTTTCGCTTGCTGAACAGGCTGACCAACTGTCAAAGGTGGGTGAAGCCGCGACGCCGCAAATGCTTGCCAGGTATGACCGCGATCTCGAGCGATTCGATCGCGAAGGGGGCTATACCTTCACTCCGAAGGTGGATGCCGTCCTTCAGGGGTTGGGGTTCGACGCGGAAAAAGCGCGCACCCAACCGCTCGAACAATTGAGCGGCGGCGAGCGTGGGAGGCTTGGCCTGGCGAGGCAGCTGGTAAGCGCCGCGGACGTTCTACTTCTCGACGAGCCTACGAATCACCTGGATCTGGAGACCACGCGCTGGCTGGAGGACTACCTCAGAAACACCGACAAGACGGTCCTGCTGATAAGTCACGATCGCTCGTTTCTCGCCAACGTCGTGGATCACGTGCTCCATCTCGAAGGCGGGAGCGCGGTGGCGTACTCGGGCGGCTATGAGTCATTCGTCGTGCAGCGGGAAGAACGCAGACTGAGCCAGCGGCGCGCGTACGATAAGCAGCGAAAAGTGATAGCCGGCGAGGAAGACTACATCAGGCGTAACATCGCCGGTCAGAATACGAAACAGGCCAAGGGGCGGCGCAAGCGACTCAACAGAACGCCTCGCCTCAGCGCTCCCACCGCGGAAGAAGGGAGCGCGTTGGGCTTGAGGCTCGACCTCTCAGCGCGAGGTGGCGACCAGGTCGCGATAGCGCGGGGAGTAACGTTGGGGGTCGAAGGAAGAACCCTGATCTCGGATTTCACCGCAACCATCCAGCGGGGTGATGTGGTCGGCTTCGTCGGACCCAATGGCAGCGGGAAATCAACATTTCTTCGCGCGCTCATGGGTGAGCGTGAGATCTCGAGCGGAGAGTTGAGGATTGGAGGGTCGGTCGAGGCCAGCTATTACCGCCAGGACATGGCGCAGGTGCCCCTGGACCGAACGCTCTATGACGTCATTAGCGATCTCAGGCCCCAATGGGAACGCCGCATGGTTCAGGGTCATCTCGCGAGATTCGGGTTTTCAGGCGACGAATCTCAACGTCGAGCCGACACGCTGTCTGGCGGTGAGCGCGCCCGGGTCGCGCTGGCGATGATGGTCCTTGGCCGGGCGAACTTCCTGCTGCTCGACGAGCCGACCAATCACCTGGACATAGAATCCGTCGAAGCGCTCGAGGACGCCCTCGCGGAGTACGAGGGAACGATCCTGCTGGTGAGCCACGACCGTGCAATGCTGGAAGCACTGACCTCGCGGGTCTGGATTCTCCACGAGCGTCACGTCACCGATTTTCCGGGATCCTTCCCCGAGTGGGAGGAGCAGAGCCGCGAGCGCGAGCATGCAGCCGCGGTCACTGCCGCGGAACAGGAATCGTTGCGGCGAGTCAAGGAGCACAAGACCACCAAACGGCGCGAAACACAGGGAGTCGAGAACCGCGCGGCGCTTAGAGAAGTGCGCAAGCGGGTCGAAGACTCGGAGAAAGAGGTTGCCGCGCTCGAGAAGAAAGTCGTGGAGCTAACCGCGCTCCTCGAAGATCCGGAGCTCTACACCACCCGAGAGGGAACCGACAAATCGCTGCGAGCCGGGAAGCAGCTGGACGAAGCACGGCGCAAGCTCGACATAGCGATTGAAAAGTGGACCAAAGTGACGGAACAGGCAGAGCAGCTCTCAGCGACCTGATTGATCTCGGTCGACGAGAAAAATCGATCAGAACTCGCCGACAAATCCTATTTCGACCTTGAGATTCTGTTCGAACCGTTCCCGCACCTTGTCCTGTGCCAGCTTGATCAGCTCCCGGACGTCCTTTGCGGTTGCCTTGCCGAGATTGACCATGATGTTCGCGTGGATGTGGGAGATCTGGGCATCGCCGATGCGGAACCCCTTCAGTCCGACCTGATCGATCAGTCGGCCTGCTCCGACCCCTTCGATCTTCTGAAAGATCGAGCCGGCACTGGGATGATACTCAAGCCATGGGTGCTTGCCGCCACGCCAACTCAAATTCTCCTGCATGATTCTATGCATGACGGCCTTGTCTCCACGCTCGAGCTGGAAGGTCACGGCCAACGCGATGTCGCGCTGTTTGTGCAGTGTACTGGTGTCGTAGCCGAACTGCATGTACTCCCGGTCCACCGTCCTACGCTTTCCGTCGAACGTCAGCAACTCGGCCGTTTCAAAGACCTCGGCGATGAACATCGTTCTCTCGCGCTCGGGGGCAGGCGAGAGAAAATGCAGATTCTGCCAGACGGCGCCCCCAACGGTGCTCGGTATTCCAACGTAGTGCTCAAGGCCTGACAATTCCCGCTCGACGGCCAGGGGTATCAGTTTTGCCATCACCGCACCACTCTCGACCCAGAGCTTGCCGCCGTCGCGGAACTCGAGATGGCTCGAGGTATTGCGGATGATCAAGCCACGGAATCCCTTGTCACCGACCAGAATGTTGGCGCCAAGTCCGAGCACGAAATACTCGAGTCCGAGGTCGCGGGCAGCGGTAACTGCCCCTGCCAAGTCATCGACCGATGTTGCATCGTAGAAGAGATCAGCGGGACCACCAATCCTGAATGTGGTGTACTGAGCAAGAGGCTCATTTCGTTTGAGCCTCTTGGCGTCCAACCGAGTTTTCAATTGCCCGTA
>DATHHC010000043.1:0-2756 GCA_035317285.1 Gemmatimonadaceae bacterium
AGGAAGGAGGTTGTCGTCAAATTCCCGATGTTTTGGGTCGGGCGTGAACATTTCAGGAGGCGCAAGATGCAAGCCCGACAGTCGGGTCCCCGCGGAGCGTGTCAAGTGATTGAAACGAATCGACTTACGTGTCAATTAGAACGTCTACTATGGCCTGATCGCCGTCCCGTTTGGGCTCGCGGTGGTCTGAACACCCGTTCCATCGGCCCTGATTGCGCGACTTTTGTGGGGGCTTGACGGCCGCGTCGCTTCTGCATATATAACCTATCAGTTATGCAACCTTCAGGTTATGGGCGGATGAGCCCTCGTCATCTCGATGCGACTTTCGCGGCGCTGGCGGATCCCACCCGCCGTGCGATCCTCGCTCGGCTCGCGTCGGGTCAGGCATCGGTGCGTGAGCTGGCCGAGCCGTTCTCGATGAGCCAGCCGGCGATCTCGAAGCATCTCAAGGTGCTGGAGCGTGCGGGTCTCGTCTCACGCGGGCGCGACGCGCAGCGACGACCGCGACGGCTTGAGGCAAAGCCACTGGCGGAAGCAACCGAGTGGCTGGAGAGATACCGCGAGTTCTGGGAAGGAAACTATCAGCGCCTGGATGCGCTGCTCGAAGAGATGAAGGGCAAACGTCCCAGGCAGAGGAGAAGCAAGCGATGATCACCACCGGGCAGAACGAGAAGAAGAAATTGCTGGTCACAGCGACGTCGGACCGGGAGATCACGATGACCCGCGTCTTCAATGCTCCGCGAAGCATGGTCTTCGAGGCAATGACCAAGCCGGAGCTGATCAAGCGCTGGCTGGGCGTGTTCGGAGGGTGGAAGTGGGTCGTCTGCGAGGTCGACCTGAAGGTCGGCGGCGCGTACCGGTACGTGTGGCAGGGACCGAGCGGCGAGAAGCTGGCGATGGGCGGGATCTATCGCGAGATCGTGCGGCCCGAGCGAATCGTGTACACGGAGCGTTTCGATGAGCACTGGTACCCCGGCGATGCGCTGGACACGACGGTGCTGGACGAGAAGAACGGCAAGACCACGGTCACGACGACGATTCGCTACGAGTCGAAGGAAGCGCGTGA
This sequence comes from Gemmatimonadaceae bacterium, assembly GCA_035317285.1. Classification (GTDB taxonomy): domain Bacteria; phylum Gemmatimonadota; class Gemmatimonadetes; order Gemmatimonadales; family Gemmatimonadaceae; genus UBA4720. The sequence continues at coordinate 1,067 of DATHHC010000043.1, forward strand.
CGGTGTCCTCAAATCCCCAATGGAGGGTGGTGTGTCGAAGGGCTACGACAAACTCGAGGAGCTCCTGGCAGCAAGACTGACCGGGGAGGACAAATGACAAATCCAATGGCGGCAACGAGCGAGCGTCCCGCCAACACGGGGCGAAGCATCGGCGCAGTGGTGGCGGGATTTGTCGCCGTCTTCGTTCTCACAACGATTGTCGATGTGGTGCTGCACGCGCTCCACGTGTATCCGCCGTGGGGCCAGCCGATGTTCGAGCCGGGGCTGAATGCTTTGGCACTGTCATACCGCATCGTGATCACGATTGCCGGCGCCTATCTCACCGCGAAGCTGGCGCCGCGGAATCCGATGCGTCACGCGTTGGTGTTGGGAATCATCGGTACGATAGCGGCGATTGGTGGCGCGGTCGCTTTTATCCCCAAGCACTTTGGGCCGAACTGGTATCCGATCGCGATCGCAGTCACCGGCTTGCCGTGCTGCTGGCTCGGCGGACTTCTGTATCAGGCAAGGCACGGCGAGGGGAGCTCGCTCTAAACCAAAACGCAAAGAGGAGAGTAGGATGCAATCGATTACACCGTTCCTGTGGTTCGACGGGAAGGCCGAAGAAGCAATGAATTTCTACGTGTCCATTTTCAAGAATTCGAAGGTCGGGCGCGTCACTCGATATGGAGAGGGAGCACCGGCACCGAAGGGGACCGTGATTGCTGCCACCTTCACGCTCGATGGGCAGGAGTTCCATGCGCTGAACGGAGGCCCGAAGTTCGCTTTTACGCCGGCGATTTCGTTCTTCGTGAATTGTGAGACGCAGAAGGAAGTCGACGAGCTGTGGGACAAGCTTTCCGCGGGCGGAGCCAAAGACCGATGCGGATGGCTGAGGGACAAGTACGGCGTGTCGTGGCAAATCATCCCATCGATCCTTGGCAAGCTGTTGGGGGACAAGGATCCCAAAAGGGCAAAGCGGGTGATGGACGCGATGCTCCAGATGGACAAGATCGACATCAAGCGTCTCGAGCAAGCGGCGGCCGCGTAATCGCTCGAGTCCCAATCCCCCAACCCCCAATTCCCACTTGCGGCGATATATCGCCCGATATAGCTTTTGCCCCTAAGATATATCGCCAGTACTATCACAGGCGCTAGCTGGCGCCGGACTGGCTTGGCAGATCCAATTTGGGGGGAATCTTTCGATGCACAGGGGAAACTGCGGGCCGGGTGGGTTCGCGTGGGCGTTCGGGGCGCGGCCGGAGAACTTCGGGTTTGACTCCGGCGCCTTTTGGGGCGGCCGCGGGAAGGGGCGTGGCGGCCCGTTCGGTGGTGGGAGGATGTTCGACCAGGGGCATCTCAAGTTCGTGATTCTTCGGCTGCTCGACGAGAAGCCGCGTCACGGCTACGAGATCATCAAGGAGATCGAGGAGCGTTTCGGCGGCATGTATTCGCCGAGCCCGGGAACGGTCTATCCGACGCTGACGATGCTCGAGGATCTGGGCTACGCGATGGCGAGGCCGGAGGAAGGCGGGAAGAAGATCTACGAGATCACCGAGGAAGGGCGTAAGCATCTCGCCGAGAACCAGCCGTTGATCGACGACATCTTCTCAAAGATCGCGGATTTCGCGCAAAGCATTTTCGGAGAGCCGATGATGGAGGTGCACCGCGGGTTCAAGGACGTCGGCAAGGCGATCTACGCATCGAAGAG
>DATHHC010000044.1:0-30038 GCA_035317285.1 Gemmatimonadaceae bacterium
GAGTCAACGCGTCGAGTACCGCTTCCTCGCGCCGTTCGTGGGAATCCCCTTGGGCAGATTCGGCCACACGCCCGCGACGATCACCCTCGCTCCATTCGCAACCGCAGTATGGATAGATCGTTCCCCCGCATTCGCATCTCCGCGGCAAGGCTGGTATCCGTCGGTCGGACTTGGGGCGCTCACCCTTTTCGAGATGTTGCGACTCGACGTCGCGCGCGGGCTGCGCGATGGAAGATGGACCTTCTCGGTTGACTACGGGCGAGACTTCTGGAGCGTGTTGTAGCGGTTTCGTCAGAATTGATTTGACCACGGCGCGATCGTTACGAGCCGGTACGTTGGAACGTGACCACCTCCCTCAAAACAGCACCGTGCGATGTCTGGCTCCTGCCGACGCTCCGAGCGCTCGCATCCGAGTCTTCGATGCACGATCTCGAAGCTCGGGAACCGCAGAGCTACTGGGGAGCGGCGACCGCCGCGGGAATTGCTTCGGATGAGGACATCCTCCGAGCGCTCTCGGATCGGACGCACATCCGGGTGGCAAATGGCCTCCTCGTAAGCTCCCAGGCTCGCGATACGGTCCCGGAGCGATTGGCGCGACGGTTTGGAATTCTTCCGCTCTCGGTTTCCGATTCCACTCTCGACATCGCCACAGCCAACCCGTACGACCTCGACTGCGAGAAGACACTGGCCTTTGCTGCTAGTCGTACGATTCGCATGTCGCTCGCGCCGCCGGACAGGATTCTCGAGCGGATCGAGGAGGTCTATTCGCCCGTAGATCGCGTGGGCAAGCTGCTCGACAAGGCGAAACGGTCCACGATCGAGCCGGTAATCGAAAAAACGGACGAGACCGACGCCCAGCTCGACGAGAAGGAAGCCGAGCGTCCGGTGATCAAGCTCGTCGATCACATCGTGGCCGAGGGAATCGAGCTGGGCGCGAGCGACATCCACCTCGAGGCAGGGGAGAGCGGGATCGCCGTCCGCTATCGCATCGACGGGATGCTCAAGGAGGTGATGGTTCTTCCGAAGGCGGTTGGAGTCCCGCTCGTGTCGCGGATCAAAATCATGTCCCAGATGGACATCGCCGATCGGTTGCGGCCGCAGGGCGGAAGGGCACGCGTTGCGATCAACGGCGCTCGCGTGGATCTGCGCGTCTCGACGCTGCCGGCGTCTCACGGCGAGAAGGTCGTGATACGAATCCTGGATTCGCGCGCGGCGCTAAGGTCAGTGGAATCCCTTGGTCTCGATCCGGTCGACGGCCCGCGAATGCGGAAGCTGCTCGACGTGCGCGAAGGGCTCATCCTCGTCACCGGGCCAACCGGCTCGGGAAAAACGACGACGCTGTACGCCGCACTTCGCCTGTTGCAGAATCGCGGCGTCAATATCATCACGGTCGAAGACCCGGTCGAATACAGAATTCCCGGAATCGTACAGGTGCAGATTCACGAAAAAGCCGGACTTACGTTCGCGTCGGCGCTACGGTCTGTCCTCCGCCAGGATCCGGACGTCGTTCTGATCGGCGAGATTCGCGACCGCGAAACGGCGGCGATCGCGATTCAGGCGTCGCTCACGGGCCACCTGGTGTTCGCCACTCTACACACCAACGATGCCTGCAGCTCGATCGTTCGCCTCACCGACCTCGGCGTCGATCCGGTTAAGCTTGCCGGCGCTCTCAAGGGAGTTGTGGCGCAGCGCCTGATTCGGCGGCTCTGCCCGGCGTGCCGGCTCGTCGCCAACGCCGGGGTGCCTCGCCGCCTCGTGGGCGCCATCCCCGAGGACTCGATGATATACGTCTCGACCGGGTGCAAGGAATGCTCGATGACCGGCTATTCCGGGCGCGTCGCGGTCACGGAAGTACTCGTCGCCACTCCCGAAATTGAGCGGTCGATTGCGGCCGGCGATCCGCCGGAGCGTCTTATCGCCGCGGCGCGCGCGTCAGGGACGCGCTCGCTCTGGGGCTGTGGGTGCGCGCAGCTCATCGCCGGTTACACGAGCGCGCCGGAGCTGGTACGCGTTCTCGAGCCCGAGGGTGCTCGCGCCCGTCCGCTCGAGCCCGGCACAGGCTATGATCTACCGAAGCCAATTGTCTACGAGAGACGAACACAGAGCCCAATGACGCAGATCGTTCCCGGAGTCGTCGAAGTGTACGTCATCCGCCACAACGCCGGCGATTGGCGGGTGCTCGTGCTCCAGCGCGCGCCGGATGCTAGCAGGCCGGGCTCGTGGGAGCTCGTCTACGGCAAGATTGACGCGGGTGAGCGGCCGGAGCGAGCGGCCGTTCGGGAACTGCGCGAGGAGACGGGACTCGAGGTGAAAGCGTTGTACGACATAACGGTCAATAGCTTCTTCCTGCACGCGAGCCAGACAATCCAGATGTCGATCGTGTTCGCCGCATTCGTCGCTGATGACTCGGAAGTCACCATAAGCGAGGAGCATCAGCGCTTCGAGTGGCTGACCGTGGACCAGGCTTGCGAGCGCTTTACCTGGCCGCGCGCCGCGCGGGGGCTCAGGGATGTTCACCATCTCCTCGCGCGCGGAGACGCTGGACCGGTTGAGGATGCGCTTCGGGTGATCTAGGGGAAAAGAGTGCGATCCGATATCTGCCAACTGCAGACTGGGGGAAAGAATGCGATCCGAGATCTGAGCAACCCAAGATCCCAGAGCTTAGTAACAACGCTTTCGACGCGTCTCGGTGGCGTTGCGGTACAGGCGTTGGGTTGTAACAGGAGGGCGCCGGAAGGGTCGGAGCGCGGTGACTACCCCCTGAGATCTTGAGTTGCTCAGATCTCGGATCACGTTCAGTTCGCAGTTTGCAGTTCTCAGATATCGGATCGCATTCTTTTCCTTTAGCCCCGCCCTGCCTCCGGCCTTGGCCTAACGGTCGTCAGATTCCCCTGATCCCCCGGTGCATTCGGTTTCACACGAACGCTCTTGGCCGGAATCCCAACGTAAACGTGGTAGGGCCTGACATCCTTGGTCGCCACGGCCATCGCCCCGACCATCGCCTGTTCGCCGACGTGCACCCCCGCGAGCACCGTCGCGTGGTACGTGATGCGAACTCCGTCCTCGAGCCGCGTCGGGGCGTCGGTGACATCACGCTGATCCACGATGCTGTGCGTATGGCTGTACACGTTCGCGAAATCGCTGATGGACACGTTGTTGCCGAGCGAAATGCCGCCGCGATCGTCCAGCAGGACGTACCTGTGGACGACCACGTTGTCGCCCACCTCCATGTTGTAGCCGAACGAGAACTCCACGAACTGGAACGCCTTGAAGTTCTCTCCGCACTTCTTGAAGATGTACGGCGCGAGCACCCGCCTCAGCTGCACGCCCAGCTCGACGTTCTGCCCGCCCAGCACCGTGCGATCGAACGAGTACCAGAGCCAGAGCAGCGGCTTCACCTTCTGAAAGCGCGCATCGTCGCACTCCGCGTAGTACTCGGGCTCGAGCGTCACATTGCGCGGATCGAGCGCCGACAACGCGAGGCGCGTCGGGAGCGGAAGCTTGGCGTCTTCAACCGCGGTCTCCCAATTCACGGCAAACTGGGGATAGGAGATCTCGCACAGCGTCCGCCGGCAGAGCAGCGCCCGGTCTGAGCCGGATTTCAGCTCCGCGGCGATCTTCTCGAGCCACTGTGATCCTATTCCGGCGCTCGGAAGAGCGGGAAGCTTGCGAAGCGGATAGATGGGCATATTTGGAAAATTGATGCTCGCCTCGGCGAAAAACCAGCTATTGCGGCGCAGGACGTGCCGCTCTCGCGCGAACCAGCGCCTTTTCGCGCTCGACACGCGTGAGGATTTGATCCCAGCTACCGTCACGAACGTCCTGGAACGTCACCGTCAGGGGCTGATCGAGATCGATCGCCTCGTCGAACAGGTAAATCGCGCTCTGCGTCTCGCGCTGCTTCAGCCGCTGCTCCCCGAATCCTGAGCTGAGCGGCAACACTTCGAGCGCCCGGAAATCGCGTCCGCTGCTCGTGATTACCAGCTCCATCGGGCTGAAATGCACGTCGGGCTGCACACCGTAGAACGACACGTACCAAAGGTCCGGAGATCGCCCCCCGGTGCGTCGCGTAACCGCGGCGATCGCCGCCTTGTTGCTCTCCTGAAGCTCGCGCAGCGCCCGATACGAATCGGGCGTCAGCAGCCGGATGAGGTTCTCGTCGAGCGGTATGGCGCGAACGATCAGGCCCTGGAGCTCCAGCCTGATCGCGATGTCGTCCTGCCTGAGCGATCCGAAGCCCACGGGAACATTGGCGCGGCCCACCGTGTCATCAGCGATCGGCGCGAGCGTTCCCGACTGGCCGGCGGCGGACGGCGCTCCACCAGCGCACGCGCTGATTGCGCCCGCCATGAAGACAATTGCAAGCGCACGCCGCGTGCTCACTGCGGGTCCGCCTCCGGAACCGCTTGCACGAGCTCCGTGATCGCCTCGAGCAGCTCGAGACGCCCCTCGCCGGTCTGCGAGCTGAACGGAATGACCTGCTCGGTCGCGAGCGAAAGCGCGCGTGAGATCAACGCGACCTGTCCGGCCGCCGCCACCTTGCTCAGCTTGTCCCTCTTCGTCAACGCGACAATCGTAGGGATCTCCATCTCCGCCAGAAAGTCCAGCATCGCGCGATCATCATCGCTCGGCTCGCGCCTGATGTCCAGCAGCAGGACTATACCCCGAAGCTGGGTCGTTCGCCTCAGGTAGCTCTCGATCATCGGCCTCCACTCGGATTTCTTGTCCTTGGAAACGCGTGCGTAGCCGTATCCCGGAAGATCTACGAGTACGAAGTCGTTATTGATGCGGAAGAAGTTGATTTCGCGCGTGCGGCCCGGCGTCTTGCTCACCCGCGCAAACGATTTGCGCCGGACGAGTGAGTTGAGCAGGGAAGATTTGCCTACGTTCGAGCGGCCCGCGAACGCGACCTCCGGGAGCGATGACTCGGGACGCCAGCCATGCCGCTCAGCCATTCCACCGAGGAACTCCACGTTCCGGATGACCAACTCGTCGTCACCCGGCTCCTTCGCCATGCTAGTGAGTCACTGAATCGTAGAGAGGCTCACCCGAGGACTTCGTTGCCGCCGGCTGCGGGCGCAGCGCGAGCGCGAGCACTTCGTCCATCGTCTTCACGGGATGAAACCGGACGGTCGCGCGTACTTCCTCCGGCAGCTCCTCGATGTCCCGCGCATTTCCGTGCGGAATGATGACGTCCGTCACCTTGTTGCGGTGCGCCGCCACCGACTTCTCCTTGAGCCCCCCGATCGGGAGCACGCGCCCACGCAGCGTGATCTCCCCCGTCATCGCGACGTCGCCGCGCACCGGAACACCGGTGAGCGCGCTGATCACGGCCGTCGCGATAGCGATTCCTGCCGATGGACCATCCTTTGGCGTCGCGCCGGCGGGCATGTGGATGTGGATGTCCCGTGTTCTATAAAACTCGGATTCAATCCCAAGGGCTCTCGCGCGCGCGCGGGCGTACGACAGAGCCGCGCTCGCCGATTCCTTCATGACGTCGCCGAGGGTTCCGGTGAGCTGCACCTTGCCGCGGCCTTTGACGACGCTCACCTCGATCTCCAGCACCTCACCACCGGCGGAAGTGTACGCGAGCCCCGATGCCACGCCGATCTTGTCATCGAGCGACGTATCGTCCGGATCGAATGGCGGGGCGCCGAGCAGTTCCTTCAGATCCTGAACGCCGACCGTTTGGACATCACCGGCCGCGGACGCGATCTCGGCGCGCTTGCGGGCGAGCTTTCTCGAGACCCGCGCGATGCGCCGCTCCAGCTCGCGCACTCCGGCTTCGCGCGTGTACCCGCGCATGATCGTCATCAGCACATCCGGCTCGAGGACAACCTGCTCTTTCTTCAAGCCGTTCGCTTCGATCTGCCTCGGCAGGAGATACTGCCGCGCGATGGCGAGCTTCTCGTGGTCGAGATAGCCCGCGATGCGGAGGATTTCCATCCGGTCGCGCAGCGCCTCGGGAATCCCGGCGAGCGAGTTCGCCGTCGTGATGAACAGGACCTGCGAGAGGTCGTAGTCCACCTCGAGGTAGTTGTCGTTGAATGTGGTGTTCTGCTCGGGATCGAGCACCTCGAGCAGCGCCGCCGCCGGATCGCCGCGGAAATCCTGGCCGAGCTTGTCCACTTCGTCGAGCAGGATCACCGGATTGATGACTTCCGCGCGCCGCATTGCCTGGATGATGCGGCCCGGCATTGAGCCGATGTACGTACGCCGGTGTCCGCGGATCTCCGCTTCGTCGCGCACCCCACCCAGCGCCATTCGGACGAACTTGCGGCTCAGAGCCCGCGCGATCGATCGCCCGAGCGAAGTCTTGCCGACGCCCGGAGGCCCGACCAGGCAGAGGATCTGTCCGTCGAGCCGCCCCACGAGCGACAGGACCGCGATGAAGTCGAGAATGCGATCTTTCACCTCTTCGAGCCCGTAATGATCCGCGTCGAGAATCGCTCTCGCCCGAGTGACGTCGAGAACTTCGTCCGTCCGCTCGGTCCACGGAATCGACACGATCCAGTCGACGAAGTTGCGCGCGACGGTGAATTCGGGAGACATCGGCGGCATCCGTCGCAGTTTCCTTAGTTCTCGAAGTGTCCGTTCCTCTACTGCGGCGGGTAACACTTTCTTCCGGATCTGCGCTTCCAGCTCCGCGAAATCGTCGCCGTCTTCCTCGCCCAGCTCGCGATGGATTACGCGCAGCTGCTCCTGAAGGTAGAACTCGCGCTGGTTCTGGAACATCGCGCCGCGCACGTCGTCGTCGATTTTGCGCTCGAGACGCAGCAGCTCGATCTCACCCGAGAGCAGCTCGCCCAGCATCTCCAGCAGGCTCCGCAGATTCTCGGCTTCGAGCAGCGACTGACGAAGCTCGAACCGAACCGCGACGTGCGCGGCAACGCCGAACGCCTGTCGCGCAGCCGAGTCGGTGCTCTGGATGATCGAGACGATTTCCGCCGGGATGCGGCGATGGAGGCTGACGTATTCCTCGAACGAGTTCATCACACGCCGGCTCAGCGCTTCCGTCTCCGCCACGTCCTCCGGAACCGGTCCCTCGAACGGGAAGGGCGCCGCCGCGGCTCTCAGGACATTGCCGGCCGGGATGTAGCGCGTTACGCGAGCGCGGGCGATTCCTTCGACGAGAACGCGGGTGGTGCCGGTCGGAAGTCGCGACACCTGAACGACACGTCCAACGACGCCCGTCCGATGCAGGTCGGCCGCCGCGGGCTCCTGCTTTTCGCCGTCGCGCTGTGCGACCAGGAGGATGATCTTGTCCTCCGCGAGCGCGGCCTCGATGGCGGCAAGCGAGGCCGGGCGCCCAACCAGGAGCGGAATGACTACGTAGGGGAAAATGACAACATCCCGCAGCGGCAGGACCGGAATCCGGTCCGACGTCGGGATGCTCTCGTTGTCGCGCTGAAAGGTTTGCGGCACGGTTGACTAGAGGCGTCGAGGAGGTAGTAAAGATAACTGCAACTTATGACTACCCGCCGGGGCTAACTACGAACTTATGACTACCGGCCGGCCCGCCCAAAGCCCCCGGCCGGTAGTCATACTTGTAGTTCAGAAAGCTTACGCTTCCTTCTTCCTTCTTATCGGGGAGATCTCGAGCAGCGGCTGAGTCCCGTTGGTAATGCACGACTCGGTCACCTTGACCTCGACCACATCCTCTCTGCCCGGAAGGTCGAACATCACTTCCATGAGAACCTCTTCGAGGATGGCGCGGAGGCCGCGGGCGCCGGTGCCACGCTTGAGCGCCTTGCCGGCGATCGCCACGAGTGCCGCTTCGTCGAACGTGATCTTCACGTCCTCGAGTCCGAACAGCTTGGCGTACTGCTTGGTGAGGGCGTTCTTCGGCTCCTTGAGGATCCGCACCAGCGCTTCTTCATCGAGCCCTTCGAGGGCAACCGTTACCGGCAGACGGCCCACGAGCTCTGGAATCAGACCATAGCGGAGCAGATCGTCAGGCTCGACTTCACTGAACATTTTGGTCTGCGCGAGCTTCTTGTCCCGCGCGGCTGCGCCGTTGAACCCGATCTGCCGGCGCCCGGTGCGAGCCTCGATGATCTTCTCGAGCCCGTCGAACGCGCCACCGCAGATGAACAGAATGTCCTTGGTATTGAGCTGAATGTATTCCTGCTGCGGGTGCTTGCGTCCGCCTTGCGGCGGTACTGAAGCGACCGTTCCTTCGATGATCTTGAGAAGCGCCTGTTGCACTCCTTCGCCCGAGACGTCGCGGGTGATGCTCGGGTTCTCCGACTTGCGGGCGATCTTGTCGATCTCGTCGATGTACACGATTCCGCGCTCGCACTCGGCGACGTTGAAATCACCGGCCTGGAGCAGCCGAACGAGAATGTTCTCCACGTCTTCGCCGACGTAGCCTGCTTCAGTGAGCGTGGTAGCATCCGCGATCGTGAAGGGCACGTCCAGAATGCGGGCTAACGTGCGCGCCAACAGCGTCTTGCCGACGCCGGTGGGTCCGATCAGCAGAATGTTGGATTTGTCGAGCTCTACATCGTCGTCTTTTAGCGACGTGGAGTTGATGCGCTTGTAATGATTGTAGACCGATACAGCCAGTGCTTTCTTGGCCTGCTCCTGCCCGATCACGTACTGGTCGAGAACATCCTTGATCTCTTGCGGCGACGGGACCTGGGTTATCGCCTCAGCTACCTCGCGCTCCTCATCCTCCGCGAGGATTTCATTGCAGAGAGCAATGCACTCGTTGCAGATGTAAACAGACGGTCCCGAGATGAACTTCCGGACTGAGTCCTTCGACTTTCCGCAGAACGAGCAGCGTAGATGTTTCTCTTGGGACATAGATCGACGGGGAACGGGGAAAAACTTGCCCAGCGAATCCGGGACATCGAGCCCTGACTAAAGATACCTAACAGTCGGTGCGAAGACGGTCAAGCAAAGGCTACGGGAGAGTGACTCGTGAAGATTTTCACAAGTAACAGAAGCCCCGAATCAGGCCTTTTGGAGCGCCTCGCCCTGCTTGAGTGCCTCCTCGATCTCTCCACGATACGAAATCACGTTATCAATCAAACCGTACTCCTTTGCTTCCTCTGCCGACATAAACCGGTCCCGGTCGGTGTCGCGCTCGATGCGCTCCACCGGCTGGCCCGTGTGCTTGGCCATGAGCTGGTTCATCTGCGCCCGAAGGTGCAGGATCTCCTTTGCCTGAATCTCGATATCGGAAGCAGTGCCGCCGCCTCCGCCCTGAGACGGTTGGTGGATCATGATGCGGGCGTGGGGAAGGGCTGACCTTTTCCCCGGACGGCCCGCCGAAAGCAGGAATGCGCCCATGCTGGCCGCGAGCCCCATGCAGTTCGTGTTCACCGGCGACTTGAGGAACTGCATAGTGTCGTAAATCGCCAGTCCGGCGGATACACTGCCGCCCGGCGAGTTGATGTAGATGTGGATGTCCCGCTCGGGATTATCGGATTCGAGGAAGAGGAGCTGCGCGATCACAATGTTGGCGACGTCGTCGTTGATCGGCGTGCCAAGGAAAATGATCCGGTCCATCAGAAGCCGGGAGAAAACATCGTAGGTGCGCTCGCCGCGGCTCGAGCGTTCGATGACGTACGGCGTGTAGATCGTCGGCATTGGTTCTTCTTCGTCCCGGTTAGGCATTAGTCGAAAGATCGTTTCTGTCCAACAGCCACTTGAACACTTTGTCTTCGGTGATGCTGCGCTCCATCTCCTTCAACCGGCCGCTCTTCTCGAGCTGAGCGTAGATCTGGCCGGGGTTCGCTCCTCTCTTTTCAGCCTGTGCAGCAATACGATCGTCCAGATCTTTTTCGGTCGCGGCCAATCCTTCCTTTTCCGCGAGAGATTCGATGATCAGGTCGCGCCTGATTTGGCGCTCCGCCATCGTCCGGAACTCACCGGCGAACTGCTCGCGCTGGTCCGGCGGAATCTTGTAGGCTTCGGCGTAGTTCTCGACGAACTGCTGGACCCAGCTCTTGGGAACGTCGAAAGCGTTGGCGGCGATGATCTGATCGATCAGCTGCTGTCTCACGCCCGCTTCGACCTCGTGTTCCGCATGGTGCTCCATGTCGGCCCGAACGGCCTTCCTTAGAGCGTCGAGCGACTCGAAGTCACCCACTTCGCGCGCGAGCGCGTCGTCGAGAGGAGGCGCGGACTTCCGCTTCACTTCATTGAGTGTGACGCGGACGGTCTTAGTCTGGGCACGCTGCGCCTCGTCCGGAAAATCGTCCGGCCACTTGACCGGGCGTTCGATGGTCTCGCCGGGCATGGCTTCCATTACCAGCTCTTCGATTCCGGGAATTGCCTGGCCGGCGCCGAGGACCAGCGGGTAGCTCTTTCCTTCACCAGCGTCGGTGCCGGTAGCTATCTGCACGTTCACCAGGTCGCCCAGCTGAGGCTTCTCGACGACCGGCGTCCAGGTCGCCTTCTCGTCGCGAATCTGCTCGATCTGCTGATTGAGCTGCTCCTCGGTCACAGTTGCCGATGGCCGCTGAATGCGGAACCCTTTCGTACGCGCCAGGTCGAGCGTCGGCCTGACCTCGAGGTGCAGCTCAAAGGTTAGCGGCTTGCCCTCCTCGAACTTCAGGTCGTGGATGTGCGGCTGTGCCGCGACCTTGATGCTCTCCTTCTCCACGAACTCCTGATAGGCTTCGCGAACGATCGACTCCAGCGCTTCCTGCCGGATGGCCTCGCCAAACTTCTGTCGGACTACGGTCGCCGGGGCCTTGCCGGGTCTGAACCCGGGGAGCCGGACCGTCGAGGCGTACCGCTTCGCTGCCTTGTCCTCTGCATCCTTCACCGCTTCCGGGGGCACCGACACCTGAATGTGCCGTTCGACTCCCTCTGACGCGCGAGGCGTGAACTCGATCTTCATGACCGCAATATAACAGTGTTGCAAGGGCCCGATCCGCCAATTCGCCCATGATCCACGGCGCAATTCGGCTCCGCTCGTTCAGGGTGAGGAAGACTGCGCCAGCCAAGACTATATTGCGTCTCCCCCCGCGACGACACGTCGGTCGCGGCCAACCTTTGCAGAGACCGACAATGGAGCTGGATACCCTCAGGGACCTTTACATCGCGGAGCTCAAGGACCTCTACAGCGCCGAGAAGCAGATCATCCAGGCGCTCCCGAAAATGGTCAAGGCGACGAAGCACCCTGAGCTCAAAGCCGCCTTCAAGACACATCTCCAGCAGACCGTCGAGCACGTCAAGCGCCTCGAGCTGGTCTGCACGGAGCTGGGCGCGACCCCGCGCGGGAAGAGGTGCGTCGGCATGGCGGGGCTGATCCAGGAGGCGATCGAGCTGATCGAAAAGAAGCCGGATGACGATGTGCTGTCCGCGGGGTTGATCGGCGTGGCGCAGCACATCGAGCACTACGAGATCGCGGGTTACGGGACAGTTCGCACCTACGCCAGGCAGCTCGGCTACGAAACGCAGATGCAGCAGCTGCAGCGAACCCTCGACGAGGAAGGCGAGGCCGACCATCTCCTCACCGACCTCGCCGAAATGAGGATCAATCTCGAAGCGGAGTAACCCGTGTTAGTGCGGGAGCGTTGCCAGGAAATCCGCGAGATAGGGCTTCCATATCGCCGGCAGCGAGTGGGTGCCGTGCCCGCGAGTCGCATCCGTGATCGGCAGCAGCACGTATCGAGCGCGAGGCACCCGGCTGATCAGCCTCTCCATCAATCCCAGCTCGGGCGGATTGACGAGATCGTCGGCTGAATTGATTGCGAGCACGTTCGCGCGAATCTTCTCCAGGTCAGACGAGGGATCGTAGTCGGCCGACGCCTCGAACTGGTACATGAAATCGTTCGCGTCCGTGTTGCGGAGACGGGCATTCGCCCACGAATCAATGTAGGCATCGGCGCTGTCGCGGGTCGGCGCGAGGCGCTGCAGGTACAGCGGGCTGCTTGTCATCATGAAGAGCATCTCGAGCGAGCCGAGCAGTCCGTGCGGCGGCGTCGTGTAGTTGCCGTCCTTCCACTCGGGATCGGAGCGGATCGACAGGCTTATGAAGCGGCGCATCATGCGATTTCGTCCGGCGATCTGGGTCGGCACGCTGGCGAGCGGCACCGCGCCATCCATGAAATCGGGATATCGCTCGGCCCACATCCACGACTGCATTCCGCCCATGGAGGTGCCGAGGATCACGAACAGGTGATTGACGCCCAGCCCTTCAGTCACCAGGCGGTGCTGCGCCGCAACCATGTCCGCGTAGCGATAGTGCGGAAAGCGCGCGCGCAATCCATCGCTCGGCTTGCTGGACGCGCCGGCGCCGATTCCATCAGGAAGAATGATGAAATACGTCGCCGAGTCGAAAAGCTGGCCCGGCCCGAAAAGCTCCTCGGCAAACGTGGGAGTGAGAAATCCGCGCCCGCTGCCCGTCGTGCCGTGGAGAATGAGTACGGCATTGCGAACGGTCCCCGACGCGTCCTTCCTCGGCTGGCCAAAGGTGGTGTAGTGAATGCGCAGCTCCGGCAGCACCGATCCGTCGGTGAAGCGGAAGTCGCGCAGGATGAAATCGCCCTGGTGGCCGGCCCCGGCCCATGTTTGGCGAGCGGGGTTGCTCGGTGCGGCGGCCGGCGGATTTTGCGCGGAGGCGATCGCCGAAGTCAGGACAACTGCCGCGACGCAGATTGACCGGACCAGGATCCCCTGCGCCTGACAATCTGCGGCGCCCGGATACGGTCCCCGGCGCCTGACAAGCCGCGGAGTACGGACTACGATCCCCTGCGACCGGATTTCATGGAAGTGGCCGGCGGCTTTCCAGCTCTCACCGGCGGCGCGGGAGGAGGCGCCAGCGGCTGCAGCTTCGTTGGGTCCGCCGCCGACGAAGAAGGAGGCTGCGGACCTTTCCTCTTCTTCGAGAAGTCGGGGATCTCGTTTTTTCTCTTCACATTGGTCTCCGTTCAGAAAGCACAGGCTGAGTCAGCGCTAATGTACCTCCGCCAAAATTAAGCATACGCAGACAGGCACACCAAGAGCGCGTCGAGCGGGATTGCTAATTGCGGTATCGTCCCCTGGGTCGTCTGCCCAATAGACGAAGCAATCCCGCGTGAAAACCAACCACCAAACCAGTGATGAAAAAGAATCTGAGGGAACGGCTGTTCGGTCCGGCTGATGTTCCGGACGCAGGCGCAATCGAGCTCAAGAAGGAAAAGACCCTGGCCAAGATCAACGAGCCGGATGCCGGAGCCAAGCCGCGCACACGTCGCACGGTTGGTCTGACAGAGGCGAGACTTCGCGCGGCAAACCAGCAGTCGTGGATGACCAGCGCAAAGGGCTGGAGCGATTTCCTCGGACGCTTTACCCGGCCGTCGAGAAGCTAACGCGCCGGCGCTTGGGAGCGCCGCGCAGTTCCTTGTTCGACAAACGTCATGCGAAAGGGGGGACTCGAACCCCCACGGATTGCTCCACTGGATCCTAAGTCCAGCGCGTCTACCAAATTCCGCCACTTCCGCGCGCGCGATCAAAAGATAGCAACGCCTACAGATCGCGTGAAAGACAAAGCGCAATTTTCTTTGCGCCCAAAAAAAAACCCCCGCGGAATCCGCGGGGGCTTTTTCGTGCAGCGACATGCTGCCCTAATTGCCTATCTGCAGATTCACGATTCTCGGCGCGTGATCCCGGGTATCCAGGGAGTAGACACTGAGGCTCACGTAGTCGCCGTTCTTGAGCTTACTTAGCACCTGCTGCAGCTCCGCCGGTGTGTTGACCGAGCGCCGCGGTAAAGGAAATAACACCTCGGTGATGACGTCGTTGCGCGCAAGCTTCTGGTCCGAAGGCCCGCCCGGAGTGACGTCCGAAACCAGGACGCCACGAACCGGCGAGGCGAGCCTAGCCTGTGCCGCGATCTCCGGGCTGACCGGGGCGACGGAGATTCCGAGTGCCGGGTGCACCATTCCACTGACACCCGCGGGCTTCGGCGCGTCGGCGTTCGCGACCGTCTGCTCCTGTGGCGCTTCCATCAGCGTCACACGGAACGTCTTGCGCTGCCCATAACGCATTGCCTCGATCTCGATGGTCTCACCGGGATTGTGGTTGCGAACGATTCTCTGAAGCGTGCTCACGCGGTCGACCGGCTG
Source organism: Gemmatimonadaceae bacterium (assembly GCA_035317285.1). Classification (GTDB taxonomy): domain Bacteria; phylum Gemmatimonadota; class Gemmatimonadetes; order Gemmatimonadales; family Gemmatimonadaceae; genus UBA4720. Next base: position 14,067 of record DATHHC010000044.1, read on the forward strand.
GCCATCCGCCGTGATGATGACGTCTCCCGGCAGCAGTCCCGCTCTCTTCGCCGGAGTATCATCGGTCGGGAAGTTGCGAACCAACACGCCACGAATGTCCTTCACGCCCGCAACGGCGGCGTCTTCCGGGCTCACATCGTCGATGCCAATGCCCAGTGCCGGAACGCGCACGCGCCCGTTGGCAATGAGCTGGTCCATCACACGCTTCGCGAGCGTTACCGGAATCGCGAATCCATAGCCGGCGTTGTAACCGGTCGGGCTTGCTATCGCGCTGTTGATTCCGATCACCTCGCCACGCGAGTTGACCAGTGGACCGCCCGAGTTGCCGGGGTTGATGGCGGCGTCGGTCTGAATGAGATCACTGATCGCATACATGTTCGTGTTGTTCGGATTCATCAGCTCGGGCAGCGCGCGGCCCTTGGCGCTGATGATTCCAGCCGTCACGGTATTCTCGAGTCCGAGCGGATTGCCGATCGCCAGCACCCACTCCCCGATGCGCGAAGCCGCGTCGTTGCCGAGCGACACGGTGGGGAAGTTGTTGCCGTCGATCTTGAGCACTGCCACGTCGGTCGTGCGATCGTGCCCGACGACCTTGGCCGTGAAGACACGATGATCGAGCATTTTCACCGTCACCTTGTCGGCGATCGTCTCACGATCCGAGTTGGTGATGACGTGGTTGTTGGTGAGGATATATCCGCTCGAGGTCACGATGAAGCCGGAACCCTGGCCGCGCATCGGTCGCTGTTGCTGCGGAACGTCGAACTGACGAAAGAAATCTTCCATTCCCGGCGGAACGCCCTGTGGAACCTGAGCGCGCCCCCGTTGCGAAGCGGCGCCGGTTTTGGGGTTGCTGAGTACTTCAATGGATACGACCGCGGGCGTGACGTTGTTCGCGATCGCAACGAATGCGTTGCTTGCTTCAGCAATTGGCTGGACGACTGCGGGCGTGGGACGAGACTGCGCAAATCCGAGCTTGGTCCAGTTGAGACCGGATGCGACGATCAATCCACCTGCAAAGGCGGTGATTACGGCTACGAAGAGCCGTGCTCTTTGTGTTCCGATTGACATGCGACGATGTGGCTAAAGGGTATGACTATAAGACACGATGTGGGACCTACAGGTTTCACGCCAGTGCGACGTTGATCCGACCCGCGACGCCGACGAATGAAGGAGCAAGTTGCCCCAGGATCACATTAATACTCTCGAACCGCCAACTTTGCTCCATTTCGCCGTTCGAGCCCGAATTTTGATCTCGAAGACCCCCAACTCGGCCTCCCAGCCATGGAACGAAATGATACGGCTGTAAAGAAACGTTGCACCGTTATTGATGAGCTTGGCAAGTCGCAATATTGCAACCTCTTGCGCAGCAACGACTTCCTGAAGGGCATGACCGTTGCCTTAGCTGACCCTCGTTCCCTCCACGCTCCATCGGCGCACGTCTGGATCAGGCAGCTTCTCGTGTCACATGCTCGCTTCGGGCTGATCGCTACATACACACCAACCGGGTACCCTCGATGATTCGCTCCAGATTCGTGCGCTCGTCAACGCTCGTTCTTGCCACGTTCGTGGCGCTCTCCTGCGCGGACTACTCCCCAACCGCCCCAATAGCGGCTCCAACACAGGCGCAGGATGGGCTTATATCGGGCCTGCTTGGCCTTGTGACCGGTACCGTGAACGGGGTACTCGGCCTGGTCCTCAAGGTCATCGGGTTCCAGTCGGATCCGAATGGCATTGACGTCCGCGGAGTCCAGTGGGCGCCTTCACACGTCAGCAAGGTTCGCACGGTTTCGGAGACCATCGGGTACGATGGCGGTTCGCTGGAGATCCCAGGGTCGGACTTCACGATTACTTTCCCGCGTGGCGCGCTTAGGCAGTCAACCGCGATCAGCATTACGTCTGACGCCAGCGGGTACGTGACCTACGACATGAAGCCGCATGGGCTCACTTTCTACAAGCCGGTGATCGTCACACAGCGCCTCCAGAACACGAAGGTCTACGGAACCTCGAAGGCCCTCAATTCCTTCTGCGCGTATTTCGACAAGGACCCGAACCTTCTGGACGGACTCCTCAAGGCGCGCGAAATCGAGACGACTATTATTTTCGGAGGATCAGATGGGAAGGCCGAGGTACAGACCTGGCAGCTCAACCATTTTTCCCGGTACATGTTAGCTTCAGGCTGATCGGCGAGCCGAGTTACGAATCGCGTCGGAGTTCTCATGACTCTCATGAATCAGGTCGCGGTGCAGCAGGAATCGGATGACGTAGAGCGCGCCAGGTTGCTTGTCGACCTGGCGCGCGTGGCGGAGCAGAACGACGAAACGGCCAAGGCCCAGAGCTTCTACGACGATGCCCTGGATCAGTTCGCTGACAACAGCCTGGATCCGCTTCTGCCGGAAATCCTCCGCCGGAAGGGAACGCTCCTCAGAGAGCGAGGCGAAACCGACGCTGCTTTCCGGTGCTACACGAAGAGCCTGGAAAAGGCGACGTTGATGGGTTCCGAGACAGCGGTTGCACACGCTCTCAACTGCCTGGGCACCATCGCGCAGCGCCGCGGAGACGTCAAGGAAACCGAGCGCCTATATGCGCAGGCGTCGGAGTTCGCGGAACGCAGCCGGGATGGCAGGCTCCTTGGGATGATCGAACAGAATCGGGGCGTGCTGGCGAGCATGAAAGGCGACTATGGGCGGGCCGCCGCGTTCTACTCCAACAGCCTCGGTGCGTTCGAAATGGCCGGGGACGCGGAGCCCATGTCGTGGGTCCTCAACAACCTGGGAATTCTTCACACCAAGATCAGGAATTTCGAGGAAGCGCGGGGACACCTCGAGCGCGGGCGCGCCATCGCTGTGAATCGCGGTGACGTCGTCGTCGAGAACGTGACTACGCTCAACCTCGCCGAGGTGTGGCTGGGACTCGGGCGTCTGGATACTGCGGACAAGTTCTGCGGAATGGCGCTCGAGCAGGCCCAGCGTCGCGGCGATCATTTGAGCGCCGCGGGCGCTCTCAAGGTTCGCGCGGCCATCGAGCGGCAGCGCGGCGCGTTGGACAAGAGTATCGCCACGCTGCGTATCGCGATCTTCGAGGCGGAAGGCTCCGAGGATCGCCTGCTTCACGCCGAGATGCTCCGCGAGCTGGGCGAGATATCTCGTGCGTCAGGGAACCCCGGGGCCGCGCGCTCGGCGTTCAGGGAAGCGGTCGATTTCTTTCAGGCCGTGGGCGCCAGCGAGGAGATCGCCGAGGTCGAGGCCCAGCTCCACGCGCTCCCGGAGTGACAACAGGGTGCGGCCACCGTGGCTCTTTGTGGCGAATCACAGCAATCCCAACTGGCGATTTCTGCCGTCACGGGGTGACTCAGTAGGCGCTTCCTCGTCTCCCTAGCGCTGGCCGGAGATTCCTGATTCGGGAAGCCGCGCGACATGGGCGCGCTCCGGGACGATCGTTGCGCAGTCATGACTAACCTCAGGCCCACAATCGAATTGAAGGCGGTGGAATCATCCGCCGTTCGAGAAAGCATCGACCTCGCGAAGCAGGCTGAGCGCGAAGGCCGGTGGGCGGATGCGTGCGCCGTGTACGAGGGTCTTGTCCGCGATCCCAGCACTCTGGCAACTACTCGTCTCGCCGCGCTCAGATGGCTCGGCCGAGCCTACCTCGAGCAGGGAAACCGCGGAGCCGCGCTCGACGTTCTCGAATTGGCGGTCACCTCCGCGGACATCGTGGGCTCGCCACCGGCGGTCGCCCAGGCACTCAACGTCGTCGGGATTGTCTATCAGGTCGGAGGCGATCTGGATCAGGCGGCGACGATCTACGCGGCGGCCCGTGAGAAGGCGGAGCAAGCCGGTGACGGCGCGCTCATCGCCATGATCGACCAGAATCTTGGCACAGTCGCCATGATTCGCGGTGACATCCGCGGTGCGCTGGAGGCCTTTCGGCTGAGTCATCTCGGATACCAGACGCTGGGAATGCGCAACCACGAGGCGCAGGTGCTCAACAACATCGCCCTTGCCTTCATGGAACTGGGCGAGCTCTCCGACGCGGAGAACGCCTACAACGAGGCCGCGATCGCGTTCGAGGAGGAGGGCGACCATATGCGCCAGCTGGATCTCGCCGTCAACAAGGTGCAGCTCTACATCGCTGGACGACGCTTCGACGAGGCGCTGGCGCAATGCGAGGTGCTGCTGGGCGTGGTCGGGGATGACACCGCTCCCTGGCGTGCCGAAGTATTCCGGCACATCGGCGTCATCGCGCGAGAGCGAGGCGATTATGCGACGGCAGCCGAGAATCTGCTCAAGGCCGATCAGCGCGCGCTGGATAGTGGAGACCTGCTGCTGCGAGCGGACGTGTCCGAGCAGCTGGCGGAGGTCTACTGGGCGCAGGAGCGGCACCGTGACATGCTTCAACGACTCAACGATGCCCACTCTCTCTACTCGCAGCTCAAGGTGCAGCATCGAGTGGCTCAGGTCGAGAAAAGGAACGGCGCGCTCGAGGCCCGCTTCCTCGAGATGGCCAAGGCCTGGGGTGATTCGATCGAAAGCAAAGACCGTTACACGCAGGGGCATTGCGAGCGCGTGGCGTTCTTCGCCTGCGTCCTCGCCGACAGCGCGGGGTTCAATTCGCGGTCGCTATTCTGGTTCCGGATCGGTGCGTTGCTGCACGACATCGGGAAGATCATCGTGCCGACGGAGGTCCTGAACAAAGCAGGGAAGCTCACCGATGAAGAGTGGGTGATAATGAAGCGACACCCGGAGGCGGGCCTCGAGCTTGTCGCGGACATCGACTTCCCCGGCGACATTGGGGCGATCATTCGCAACCATCACGAACGGTGGGACGGAGCCGGATACCCTGACGGACTGAAGGGCGAGGATATTCCCTTCGCTGCCCGGATCCTTTGCGTGGCCGACGTCTACGACGCGTTGACCACTACCCGATCCTACCGTCCGGGGCTGACCCATGCCCGCGCCGCGGAGATCATGCGGGCTTCAACCGGCCAATTCGACCCTTACCTTCTGGAGACCTTCCTGAACTGGGCGGAAACCGCTGATATCCCAGGCAGGCCAACACCCCAGCGAATGGCGATTTTCGCCTCGAGCGTAGGCGGCTGACTCCGAAGAAACCCCGATAAAGAAATGCTCCTCTTTGTAATGGAACGTTAGGCCAAAACGAAACACGTGATGAATCACCAAATCGTAAACCTTTGTGGGTAAACAGTTTGTGAAAAGGCACACGCTATGCCACCGATGAGCTCTGGAAGTCTTAAGTCCCTCACCAAGGTGGTGCACGATGTTCAATCAACGCGTGCTTCGAAACCTCGGCCTGGTTGTGGGCGCTGTAGCGTCCCTCAATTGCGGCGATTACACCCGCGCAACCAGTCCAACGCAACCCAAGCTTCTCCCGCCGACAAGGATTGTCGGAGCATCCTTTACGCTATTAGCAGCAGGATCGGTCGCCAGGGCAGTCAGCTGGGGCTCAAGCCACTCGAAGGTAGACCAGAGCGTATCCGCTGTGGTCGGACCGGAGGGGGCCACACTGTCCCTGCCAGGGTCGGATTTCTCGATGACCATTCCGGCGGGCGCGCTGAGTGCTCCCACGGCGATCACGGTCGTCTCGAGGGGTGGCGCGTTCGTCGTTTACGACATGCTCCCCCACGGGCTGCGGTTCGCGCTTCCAGTGACCGCTTCCCAAGGCCTCAGTACGACTGCGAGCTATGGTACGGCAGCCGGAAACGGCGTCAGATCGGCGTACCTGTCGCGGGCGAACGAGCAGGTCGGGTTCGACGGCGCAGCGTCGCCGGCGGAGCTCGAGGCTGCTACGACCTACTTCTACGGCGCTCAGGCCGAAACCCAGTTATGGATCCTGAACCATTTCTCGCGCTACATCCTCATCTCGGGCGCCTGGGTGCAGGTGGAAGACTAAGCTCGCGGTGCGGTTTTCAGATTTGCTCACGTAGGTCATCGCGAGGTATTCGATTGATGAAGGATGTCGCAGGTCATGCGTATGTATGATGCAGACTGAGCCGGGAGGCGCGCGGGAGTTGGTTGATCGGGCCCGCGACGCCGAGCGGCGCGGTGAAACCGCGAGATCACTTGGATTGTACGACGACGCGATCGAAGCTCTCGATCGCGAGCAGGACATGACCCTTCTCGCCGATACTCTCCGGTGGAAGGGGACGCTTCACCGCGAACAGGGCGAAACCGAAGCCGCCTATCGCTGCTATACACAGAGTCTGATTCACGCAGAAAAGTCAGGCTCTGTCGGCTGCATGGCGCACGGATTCAATTGCCTTGCGATTGTCGCGCAGCGTCGTGGCAATTTCGCGGAGAGCGAGAAGTTGTACGCACGTGCCGCGGAGTTAGCAGGACGAGTGGGTGACGTTCGCCTGCTCGGAATGATCGAGCAGAACCGCGGAGTGCTCCTGAACATGCGTGGCAATTTCGTCGGCGCCGAAGCCCGCTACTCCAACAGCCTCGGCGCGTTCGAACGCGCGAATGACGATGAAGCCGTCTCGTGGGTGCTCAACAACATCGGAATGCTTTACACGAGGCTGGGGCACTATTCGCGCGCGATCGAGACGTTCGAGCGTGGATTGACTCTCGCCCGTTCGCGCCGCGATTCCCTCGTGGAGAGCGTGCTGGTCATCAACCTGGCCCTCGTCTGGGTAGCGATCGGAAAGCTCGACGACGCGGAGAAGGCGTGTGCTTCGTCTCTCACGGGAGCCCAAGCGCGCGGCGACCATCTCACGATTGCGGAGGCGCTCAAGTGCCGCGCGAGAATCGAGCGGGAACGGGGAGCATTCCATGAGAGCATCGCCACCCTCCGAATCGGAATCTTCGAGGCAGAGGGTCTGGAAGACCGGCTCCTTCAGGCCGAGATGCTCCGCGAGTTCGGCCAAACATCGAGAGCGTTGGGTAATTCCGCGGATGCCCGCCTGGCCTGGCGGGAGGCCGCCGAGTCGTTCGAGGGTGTCGGGGCTCAGCACGAGGCCGCGGAAATCAACGCTCTTCTAGCCTCTCTCCCCAGCTAACCCCCTCCTGAGGGTGCTGGGCGCCCGCCGTAGTGCGAACGGGCCTGAAGTCCCCCAAAACGGGTGACTTGGGTCGCCGTTTCCTCGTCTCCTACGTAGGCCCCAAAATTCGGTAGGGGGCCGTTCGCTCGGTCAACTCACAACTCCGCGCGCGGACCCTCCATCGTCCGCGCGAAAAGGAACGGTGTAACTATCTCAGTTCGATCGCAGCAGCCGTCGGCCGATCGTTGGGACTCCCATGTAATCGGTGAGAGTACCGCGATCCGTGAGGTTATCGCTCTCGCGACACAGGTAGCGGCGAGTCGCAGCATGACCGTTCTGCTCGTTGGAGAAACGGGAACGGGCAAGGAGCTTTTTGCGCGTGGCCTGCATGCGGCGAGCACCCGGGCGACCGAGCCGTTCGTCGCAATCAATTGCGCGGCAATCCCCGAGACACTCCTGGAGAGCGAGCTCTTCGGCCACGAGCCCGGCGCCTTCACTGACGCGCGCGTTCTCAAGCGCGGCTTGTTCGAGGTGGCGGGCACAGGAACCGTTTTCCTCGACGAAGTGGCCGAGCTCCCGTTGAAGCTTCAGGCGAAGCTGCTGCGCGTGGTTGAAGACCGGCGCTTTCGCCGACTCGGCGGCTCTGAGGAGCGGGCCTTGTCCGCCCGCATCATCGCGGGCACCAACTCCTCGCTCGAATCGGCCGTTGCCGACAATCGCTTCCGGGCGGACCTGTTCTACCGGTTAAACGTAGCGCGCCTCGAGCTTCCGGCGCTGCGCGAGCGAGAGGGCGACATTCCGATTCTCGCCTACTACTTCGTCAAGCGACACGCTGAGACAGAAGGTCGGGAGAACCTGCGCCTGGGCCAGGACTCCGTCAGCGCGCTGGAGAGACACCGCTGGCCCGGCAACATTCGGGAGCTCAAGAACGTCATCGAGCGCGCCGTAGTGGTCTGCACCGGCGACGTGATCCAGCCCCACCACCTCTCGCTGCAGCGGCGGTCGTTCATCCCGCTGGTCGAGACTCCTGTTGGCGGCGTGATCCGCATCCCCGCGGAAGGGAAGTCGCTCCAGGCGATCGTCGATGAGGCTATCCACACCACAATCGGGCTTACCGGCGGGAATCTGAGCGCTGCGGCCCGCATACTCGGTATCTCGCGGCCAACGCTGACGAGAAAGCTTCGCGACGACGGCTCCTCGCGTCGCACCATCCTCGCGTCCTCATGAGAGTGCGTTCCACCCCTCGCACGAACGAGGTGGAATCGTCGGAGATAAAAGCACTCGTTGACGAGGCGAAGCTGGCAGAGCGCGAAGGACGTTGGAGCGACGCGTCGGCAAGGTACGAAGCTCTGGTGCGGAATCCCTTCGCGAGCGACCATACCAGGCTTTCCGCGCTCCGGTGGCTGGGAAGGGCTTACCTCGAGCAGGGGAATCGCGGCGCGGCGATCGATGTTCTGGAAGCCGCGGTTGCCGCGGCGACTCAGGCAGGCTCTAAATCGGCAATCGCCCACGCGCTCAACGTAGTCGCGATAGTCCATCAGACTGGTGGAGATCTGGACCGCGCCGAATTGATGTACACCGAGGCGAGACTGACGGCGGAGTCAATCCGGGACGCCGAGGCGCTCGCGATGATCGACCAGAATCTCGGCACCGTGGCCAGCATTCGCGGGGACATGCCCCAGGCGCTCGAAGCGTTCCACCGGAGCCTCGACGGCTACCGGACGCTCGGCATGCGCGACCAGGCGGCGCAGGTTCTCAACAACATCGGGCTGGCGTACAGTGATCTGGGCGAGCTCGATCGCGCGGAAGCCGCGTACACTGAAGCCGAGCACGCATTCGGCGAAGAGCACGACGAGACCAACAAGTTGAACGTCGCGCTCAACCAGGTGCAGCTCTGCATCGCGACCGGGCGGTTCCAGGAGGCGATGGAACGCGTCGAGCCGCTGCTCGCGCTGACCGGCGAAATCGCGCCCTCCTGGCGGGGCGAAGTGTTCCGTCACGTCGGAGTGATCGCGCGGGAGCGCGGTGACTACGTCAAGGCGGCAGAGTACCTCGGGCGAGCGTGTGAGTGCGCCGAGGAAGCGGAGGACCTGTTGCTCAGGGCCGACGTGACCGAGCAGCTGGCGGAGCTTTATTGGACGCAGAAACGGCATCGCGACATGCTCGCGAATCTGAATCAGTCGCACGCTCTTTACTCGCGGCTCAAGGCGCAGCACCGCGTCGCGCAGGTGGAGCGAAGAAACGCAGCACTGGAAGCTCGATTCCTCGAAATGGCGCACCAGTGGGGCGATTCGATCGAGAGCAAGGACCACTACACCCAGGGCCACTGCCAACGCGTGGCTTTCTTTGCATGCGTGCTGGCCGACACCGCCGGAATGGATTCGCGCTCGCTGTTCTGGTTCCGGCTCGGCGCGCTGCTGCACGATATCGGCAAGATCATCGTCCCGACTGAAGTACTCAATAAAGCGAGCGGGCTGAGCGAAGAGGAATGGGCGATCATGAAGCGCCATCCGGAGGCCGGACTCGAGCTTGTCTCGGACATAGATTTCCCGGGAGATGTACGTGCCATCATTCGGAATCACCACGAGCGGTGGGACGGGAGCGGGTATCCGGACGGACTTTCCGGGGAAGAAATTCCTTTCGCCGCGCGAATTCTCTGCGTTGCCGATGTCTATGACGCGTTGACCACTGCCCGATCGTACCGGGACAGCCTGTCACACGCGCGTGCCGCTGATGAGATGCGCGCCCAGAACGGGCAGTTCGATCCGCGGCTGCTGGAGACATTTCTCGCGTGGGCAGACGATAACACTCCAGACCGTGCGACTCCGCCGAGCGTCGCGATATTCTCGACTGGTGTCACGCCAACTGTGGGACTCACCACTTCTTTGGGAAACCCTGGATAATGCTTGCAAGACAGTTCTTCTCGATCACGGTCCCGACGATTCTTCTTCTCGGCGCGTGCTCGGGGGATAAACGTGTGGGCGGCACCATCGTCGTGTCATCCCCGGCGGACGCGGATATTCTTTTTCCTCCGCTCACACTCACGCTGCAGGGGAGACAGGTCCTCGATCAGGTGTTCGACAATCTCGCCGACATTGGTCCGGCGCTCAACACGGTCGGCGACGCCGGATTCACACCGCGATTGTCGGATCGCTGGCAGTGGGGGGCGGACTCGCTCTCGGTTGCGTTCCACATTAACCCGAGCGCGCGCTGGCACGACGGCAAACCCGTCAGCGCCGAAGACGTGAGGTACACGTTCCAGCTGGTGAAGGATACTTCGCTCGCTTCGCCGCTCGCGTCTAATCTCGACAACATCGATTCCGTGTCGGTGCCCGACGCGCAGACGGCAGTCGTATGGTTCCACCGGCGTACTCCGGACGCGTTCTTCAAGGCCGCGAGTCCGGTCGCGATTCTTCCGTCGCACCTGCTCAGCAAATCGGCACCCGCGACTCTCCACGAGAGCAGCTTCGCGCGGGCGCCAGTCGGAAGCGGACGCTTCCGGTTCTCGGCGTGGGATCGCTCGGCGCGAATCGTCCTGGTTGCGGACAGCGCGAACTATCGTGGCCGGCCCCTCGCCGACCGGGCGATATGGCTCGTGGCGCCAGATTATCAGGCAGCGGCGGCGCGATTCCTCGGCGGCACCGCGGATTTTCTCGATGTGGTGAGGCCCGAGCTGATCTCGGACGTCAAGGCGAAAGGCGCCGACATTGTCGTGTCTCCGGGCAGTCTCGACTATGGCTACGCCGCGTTCAACCTTCGCAACGCGAAAAACACCGGGCCGCACCCGGTTTTCGGCGATCGCGATACCCGGCGAGCGCTGGTGATGGCGGTTGATCGAGCCGCGATCGTGCGCAACGTGTTCGATACGCTGGGCCTCGTTGCACATGGACCAGCAACCCGAATCATGCCGACGAGCGACACCACGATCGGCATTCCGTACGATCCAGCGCAGGCGGCGCGGGTGCTCGACTCGCTGGGGTGGACGCGCGGCGCCGACGGCCTTCGCGCGCGCGGAAAGACCCCGCTCGCTTTCGCGCTCATGGTCCCGGGCTCGAGCGCAATCCGAATGAAGATGGCGGTGCTACTTCAGGAGCAGTGGCGAAAGGTTGGCGCGAACGTCCGCGTGGAGCGACTCGAGGTGAACACGTTCGGCGCCCGAATGGAGGAGAGGAAGTTCGATGCGCTGCTCAACGCGTGGCACATCGACCCTACACCTTCATCGGTGCGAGAGGAGTGGGCCAGCTCTGAAATCAGGAACGGCGGGTACAACGCGACGTCGTACCGAAGTCCCGCGTTCGACGCAGTGATCGACAGCGCGGTGATCGAGATGAATCCTTCGCGCAGCGTCGAGCTGTACCGGCGCGCCTATCGCATTCTTACTGACGACGCGCCCGCGATGTGGATTTACGAGCTGCGCAACGTCAATGGTGCGTCGAAGCGGATCCATCCAGTTGGGATTCGGCCCGACGCGTGGTGGGCGGGTCTTGCTGATTGGAGCGTCGTGGATAGTCGATAGGCCCGGGCGGTCTAGAACGGCAGCAGCGTAGTTCGCGGTTGCAGCAAAGAGAAGAGGGCCGACTGGATCAGTCGGCCCTCTTCTTCTTGATTGAAGCGGATTATTTCTTGTCGTCCACGATCTCGTAATCAGCTTCGACGACATCGTCCGCGGGCTTGGCGCCCGCGTCTGCCGTCGCCCCGGCCGGCTGACCAGCCTCCGGCTGCGCGCCGGCCTGGCCCTGCTGCTGGTAGAACGCCTGCCCAGCCTCGCTGAACACCTTTGTCAGATCTTCCTGGGCCGCGCGGATCTCGTTCATGTCGTCGCCACGAAGCGCTTTGCGTGCACGCTCGATCGCGGCGTCTACCTTTGCCTTCGTGTCGGGAGTGACCTTGTCGCCCCACTCCTTCACGTTCTTCTCGACTTCGTACGTCATCGAGTCGAGACGATTGCGGGCGTCGATCGCCTCGCGCTGCTTCTTGTCTTCGGTCGCGTTCTTTTCCGCGTCCTTGACCATACGATCGATCTCGGCGTCGGAGAGCCCGCTCGAAGCCTCGATGCGGATCTTCTGCTCCTTGCCAGTGGCCTTGTCCTTCGCGGTCACGTGCAGGATTCCGTTGGCGTCGATATCGAACGTCACCTCGACCTGCGGCATCCCGCGCGGTGCGGGCGGAATTCCCGTGAGCTGGAACTTGCCGATGGTCTTGTTGTACGTCGCCAGCTCGCGCTCGCCCTGAAGTACGTGGATCTCCACCGTCGTCTGATTGTCGTCAGCCGTCGAGAAGGTCTCGCTCTTCTTGGTCGGGATCGTGGTGTTGCGCGGGATGAGCACCGTGGTGACTCCTCCCAGCGTCTCGATGCCGAGCGAGAGCGGGGTCACGTCGAGCAGGAGCACATCCTTCTGCTCGCCCGTTAGAACCGCGCCCTGAACAGCGGCGCCGATCGCCACGACTTCGTCCGGGTTCACACCCTTGTTCGGGTCCTTGCCGAAGAACTTCTTGACGATCTCCTGGATCTTCGGAATGCGGGTCGAGCCTCCGACGAGAAGCACTTCGTCGATCTCATTCGGCTTGATCCCGGCGTCCTTGAGTGCCTGCTCCATGGGCGGAATCGTCCGCTGGATCAGGTCGTCCACAAGCTGCTCGAACTTCGCTCTGGTGAGCGAATAGTTGAGGTGCTTCGGCCCGCTCTGGTCGGCTGTGATGAAGGGGAGATTGATATCCGTGGATTGAGTGGTGCTCAATTCCATTTTTGCCTTCTCGCCGGCTTCCTTGAGGCGCTGGAGCGCCATCGGATCCTTGGACAGATCGATCGCCTGGTCGCGCTTGAACTCCGTCACGAGCCAGTCGATGACGCGCTGATCGAAGTCGTCGCCGCCAAGGTGGGTATCGCCATTGGTCGACTTCACTTCGAACTGACGCGATCCTTCGACGTCGTAGAGCTCAAGCACCGAGATGTCATAGGTGCCACCACCGAGATCGAACACCGCGACCTTCTCGTCCTTCTTCTTGTCGAGGCCGTACGCAAGCGCCGCGGCCGTCGGCTCATTGATGATGCGCAGCACGTCCAGGCCCGCGATCTTCCCGGCATCCTTGGTCGCCTGGCGCTGCGAGTCGTTGAAGTAGGCTGGCACCGTGATGACGGCCTTCTCGACCTTGTAGCCGAGGTAATCCTCGGCGGTCTGCTTCATCTTCTGAAGGATCATCGCCGAGATCTCAGGCGGCGAGTAGCGCTTGCCCTGGACCTCGACCATCGCGACATCGTTAGGCCCGGAGACGACCTTGTACGGCACTCGCTTGGTCTCTTCCACGACTTCCGACATCTTGCGGCCCATGAACCGCTTGATCGAGAAGACGGTATTCTGGGGATTGGTTACCGCCTGTCTCTTGGCGATCTGACCAACGAGCCGCTCGCCGTCCTTGGTGAAGCCCACGACAGACGGTGTAGTCCGTCCACCTTCCGCGTTCGGAATGACGACGGGGTCTCCGCCTTCCATCACGGCAACTACCGAGTTGGTCGTTCCGAGGTCGATCCCAATTACCTTATCTGCCATCTCTAAATCTCCTGGCTTTTTAGCCGATGCCGCGTCTGTCGTTTTCGAACTTCCAGTTGAGTGCGCGCTCCGCGCAACACAGGGTCTTTGGCAAGCGAGGGGCCGTTTATTTCTGCCATAACGGCGGAGGTAGTGGACAATCAGGCGGCGGAGTCGGTCAAGTTGCCCGACACCTTGATCAGGCTAGTAGCTTTCCAGCGCAATGGGATCGACTTCGGAATGCATAACCGCACGGCGGGCTCCCGCTGGCAACCCGCGCAAAGCCTCCTGAAAGCCTGACAGAACAGTGATTCCACTCAGCGACGAGCTTCCGACTGTCCGTACGCCATGGATGACCTATGCCATCCTGGCCGCGATGTTCCTCACCTGGATTTTCGTGCAGGGAGCCGGGTTCGACCAGCAGGCGCTGGCGGCCAGCGTTTGCAATCTTGGGATGGTCCCTGGCGAGCTGACGCACATGGCGCCGGTGGGAGAGGCGGTACCGCTCGGGCGGGGCGTCGCGTGCGTTGTGGACAACGACCCGATCAACATCCTCACCCCCTTCATCTCCATGTTCCTCCATGGCGGTTGGGGCCACATACTCGGCAACGCGCTCTTCTTCTGGGTCTTCGGCAACAACATCGAGGACAGCCTTGGCCACTTTCGTTTCCTGGTGTTCTATCTCGTGTGCGGTCTGGCGGCGGCAATCGCGCATGTCCTGGCTCAGCCGGCGTCTCCGCTTCCAACGGTTGGCGCGTCCGGTGCAATCTCCGGCATCCTCGGCGCCTATCTGGTGCTCTATCCCAGAGTCCGCGTCCGGATGCTTTTCTTCTTCATCGTGTTTTTCAAGATCATTCCAATTCCCGCGTGGATGGTTCTCATCTGGTGGTTCTTCTGGCAGCTCGTCGCGGCGCTGCCGGAGCTCACCAATCGCGGCGATCTGAGCGGCGGGGTGGCAGTCTGGGCCCACGTCGGCGGGTTCGTCGCCGGGCTTGTGTTGGTCAAGATCTTCGAGAACCGCAGCCTGGTGATCCAACGCACGGCACCGCGCGTCCCTGGCTGATTGGTGGCTCGACGGTCGGGGGCTGGATAGATTCCTCGCCGAGACGCCCTTGATGGGCGTTTCTACCGTTGCTGACTCTCACGGAGATGGTGCTTTGCGGATTCTTCCCCGGGACGAAAAGTTCTACGACATGTTCACCGAGCTGGCGAAAAGGCTCACCGCCTCGGCGACCATTCTTCAGGAGATGTTTCAGGATCCGACGCATCTCGATGCGAAGGTCACCGCGATCAAGGGGCTGGAGCACGAGGCGGACAACCTGACCCACGACATCATCGATCGCATCGACCGGACGTTCGTCACCCCGTTCGACCGTGAAGACATCCACGCTCTCGCGTCGGAGCTGGACGACGTGATCGATCTGATCGACGGCACGGCGCGCCGGGCCCAGATCTTTCGCGTGCATCGTGCCCGGCCCGCGGCTGTCGTTCTGGCCGAAGTGCTGGCGCGTGCGAGCCACGCGGTGGAGGAAGGGGTGCGCGAAATGAAGAACGCGAAGCACATCTTTGCAATCAGCGAAAAACTGAAGGTGCTCGAAGAGGAGGGGGACGCCGTTTATCACGAAGCGATGGGGAAGCTCTTCGCCGAAGGCGGCGACGCCCTCGAGGTGATCAAATGGAAAGATCTCTACGACAAGCTCGAGGATGCGCTCGATCAATGTGAGGATGTGGGCAACGTGCTGCAAAGCATCGCGCTGAAGAACGCTTAGTGCTCTACTACGTCGCCGCGATCGTTCTGGTCGCGTTTGCATTCGACTTCATAAACGGTTTCCACGATTCGGCGAACTCAATCGCGACGATCGTCGGGACGCGCGTTCTGAGTCCGCTTGCCGCGGTGTTCTGGGCGGCGTTCTTCAACTTCACGGCTGCGTTCACCGCCGGCGAGCTGGTTGCCAAGGCGATTCAGACGGGGATCATCCGGACTGACATCGTTACGCCCAACGTGATTCTCGCCGGGCTGCTTGGTGCGATCACCTGGAATCTCATCACGTGGTTCTACGGGATTCCATCGAGCTCCTCGCATGCTCTCATTGGAGGCTACGCAGGGGCAGGCGTGGCGAAGGTCGGGTGGAGCGCCATCACCTGGGGCACGAAATGGATCCAGACTCTGTCCTTCATCGTCATCTCGCCGCTCGTTGGTGGGCTGGCCGGCTTCATCCTGATGGTTGCCGTGTACTGGACGTTCAAGAACATGGGACCGGCGCGAGTGGATCGGTTTTTCCGAACCATGCAGCTGGCGAGCTCGGCGCTCCTGTCACACGCGCACGGCGCCAACGACGCTCAGAAGACGATGGGAATCATCGTCGGCCTGCTGGTGTCGGTGAAGCCGCTGACGGCCACGGAAACGGGATTCTTTCACCACTTCTACGTGGCGGGCGATGGAATTCC
>DATHHC010000045.1:0-10018 GCA_035317285.1 Gemmatimonadaceae bacterium
CGCTGCGTCTGATCGGGAAGGCCGACGGCCTCGCTCCCGTACCCCAGGAACAGCACCGTACCCGGCATCGGCTGGTAAGAGAACAGATAATCTCCGTGCAGTGACCGCGAACGCGATGCCGTCGCGAGCTCACCGCCGATAAGGAGCGGATAGAAGGTTCGCGTCTCGTCGCGCAGGTCGTCGTTCTCACTGAGCGTGTATTCACCCACGAGTCGCATGAAGATCGCGCGCGTCAGCTGATACTCCAGCTTCACGCGGGGGATCATGTTGCGCCCGACGAGACTGTGATCCGTGCGGCGCCAATAGTCCTGATATGTCAAGGTCCCGTCGACCCGCGCGCGGTCACTCGGCCTCACGTTCAACCCGAGCTGCACGAGGTCGATGTTGGCCTGCGCCCACTCGAAGAAGTTTTCATCCTGGCCGCCCACGTAGAGCAAGTTCGCGCTGAATTTGGACCACTGCGGCGTCGTCAGCGTGAACACGTAGTCGTGATTCGTGATGCGCGGCCTGCCCACGAATGGGAGCGTGTCGCCTGTGGGCGCAAGAATCCGATAGTCAGCGTACAGCCCCCGGTCGAAGCCGAACGTCTCCACGTAGAAGCCGAGCCCAATATTCCATCCGCCCCGCAGACCTGCATTTGTACTAAGGTGAAACTTCTTGTCCTGCGCATCACCACGCCGCATGAAATTCGAATACTGCCACTGGTCGTCGAGCAGGATGTCGCCGGTCAGTGATTCGATCGCCGAGCCTCGCTGCCCGAACCAGGTCGCGCGGTGATCAACGCCCGCGTGAACGATTCCCGGGCGCGAGATGAACCCGCTGCCGGCGCGAAAGTCCTCGCTGATTCCGGTGAGCACATAGCGCAGACCGAACCGCTTTCCGTTGCGGGAGAACACTCCTTCCCACAAGGGCGCGTTTCGCACCGCTCCGTTCGTTTTGTCGAAACTCCCCGCGGCCTGGAAGGAAGCGCTGTAGACTTCGCCGAAAACCAGGCGTCCATCAACATCCGCCACGCGGTTGTAGTCCCCGCCGAGGACGCGATCCGTGTAGGCCATGCCGAGTCGCGATTGTCCGCCGATGTCGCGCTGCGCGCGGATGATATTGTAGACCGCCCTTTCGTGTCCGGACGCTGACAAGCTTCGGTCGTCGGCGGCCGAGAGGACTCCAATGCTCGTGCCGGCGACCTTGCCGGTCAGCTTGAGCGCGGCATCCGGCTGCACGATGCGCCGCGTGTAAATGAGGTTGTGCGGAGTGTTGAACGCATCCAGTCCTTCGAGGAAGAACGGGCGCTTCTCGGGGAAGAACAGCGCCTGCCGCGGATCGATCACGAATTGCCCGGCGTCCGACTCGACTTCCGCGAAATCGGGATTCACCGCGGCATTCAAAGTGAGAGTGTTGGTCACTCCCCACTGGACCCTGCCTCCAACCTGCGGCGAGCCACGATCGTATCCCCATCCCCGCGCGCCCGGTCCACCGGTAACTCTTTCGGTGACCGACGGGTTGATGTCGAGCACGAGCCCGCGCGTGAGTCCCGTGAGACCGTCGAGCGTGCCCGCCTGCCCGAGAAAAGACGTGTTCGAGCGCTTGGCAGGCACCCACGAGTCTTCAGCTCCCGAGTGTTGAATCTCACGCACGATGTGGAGGTCCCAGGTCTGCTCGTCGCCCGTTTGGTATTTGATGCTCTTGAGCGGAACGCGGATCTCGACCTCGTACCCGTAGTCGGTCAGTCGCCCTTTGGACGTGAACACGAAATCCTGGCTCAGATCCGGCGCGACGCGTCCCGAGAGCGTCGGGGTCCACCCGCCGGTGAGGACCTGCCCCTGCTCGACGATAGTGCCATCCATCTGGACGCCAAGCGGATTCACTCCGAAGACGTAAGCCTGGCGGTGATCGTGAAAGGTCCCGAGCATGATCTGCACGTTGTCGTCGGCGGCGATCTTGTCGCGATCAGCGAGCGTCGCGTGCACTGCGCCGTGCGGCTCGAAGGCGCGGATCCCGAAATACATTGCCGTCGGCGAATACCAGACGAGCACGCGCGTGGAATCGGTGGCGGGAATGCCGTCGTGCGGCGAAAACTCCGAGAACCCGGTGAGCACGTCCGCCTGCTGCCACACGGGCTCGTCGAGAACGCCGTTCACGGTCACGTCGCCCGCGAGGCGCGGGATGCGGACGTGGAGCTGATTCTCGCGGCCGACATATGTCGTTGCGAGCATCATTGCGACGAAATGCACAGCCAGAATCAGGGTCGAGAGCATTCCGATTGTCGGTGGACGGGGAGCACGATAACAGAATATCGCCTTGCAACCGAAACTGTGCTACACGGAGAACTGCAACTGCAACTGAACACGTCGTCAGCTGGAGCCTGACAGCTGTCAGCTATCAGGCTTAGATCGTCGGGACGTCATTGGTGGCGTGATGGTACAGGCAGTTGATTGTGCCCTGATCCGGGTCGGTGACGTCCCGGCGTAGTGAGTCTGATGGCTGTCAGCTGCAAGGCTCAGGCTGACGACGTGTTCAGTTGCAGTTGCTCTTCCAGTGGCCCTACCCCCGCAGAACGCTCGCGACGCGCTCGAGGATGACATCATTCGTGAAGGGCTTCTCGAGAAACTCCATCCCCTCCTCGAACGTCTGCTGACTCAGCAGCGAATCCCGCGTGTAGCCGGAGATATAAATCACCTTGAGCCCGCGCTGCAGCGCACAACACTTCCGCGCCAAATCGCGTCCATCCATCGCGGGCATCACGAGATCGGTGATGAGAAGATCGAAATCGTTCCCGCGCGCGGCAAACAGGTCCAACGCCTCCGCGCCATTCGCCGCGGTCAGCACCGTGTACCCCTCCGCAAAGAGCATTCGCTGCAACGCCCGCCGAACTCCGGCTTCGTCTTCGACGACCAGGATTGTGCCGCCTGCCGGGCGATCGTCACGACGGACCGAAGGGGCGATCCTGGCTGGCGCAGCGCCGGAGCGGGGCAGGTAGATCTGGAATTCCGCGCCCTGTCCCGGGGCGGTGCGCACCTTGATGTAGCCGCCGCTCTGCTTCACGATGCCGTACGCCGTCGCGAGGCCGAGGCCGGTGCCCTTCCCGAGCTCCTTCGTCGTGAAGAATGGCTCGAAGATCATGCGCTGCGTTTCCTCGCTCATCCCAACGCCGGTATCTCGAACACGCAAGAGAACGTACTCGCCGGGCTTCATCGAATGCTCTCCCAGAATGGGGATCTCCTCGACGACAACAATGTTCTCGGTCGCGAACGCCAGCGTCCCACCATCCGGCATGGCATCTCTTGAATTGATGGCGAGGTTGAGCAGGACCTGCTCGATCTGACCCGGATCGGCGCGAACTGCCCACAGGTCCGGCGTTGTCTCGAGGCGGATGTCGATCGTCGTCTCGAACAATCGCTTGAGCATGGGGAGAAGTTCCGCCAGGCGATCGTTGAGGCAGAGCGTATTCGGGCGGAGCACCTGCGTGCGTCCAAACGCGAGGAGTTGACGTGTGAGCGACGTCGCCCGATCGGTTGCCTTCCTGACGTCGATGAGATCGGCCCTGTGCTCCTCGGCCAGGGCCTTGTCACCGAGGACGAATTCGGTACAGCTCGCGATCACGGTCAGCAGATTGTTGAAATCGTGCGCGACTCCGCCCGCGAGCCGGCCGACCGCCTCCATCTTCTGAGCCTGCATGAATTGCAGCTCGAGGGTCTTGCGGCTCGTGAGGTCGTAGATGAAGCCCTCGAAGTAGGCCGTTCTACCGGCGTCATCCCTCACCGAGCGCCCGTGCACGTCCACCCAGATTGGCGAGCCGTCCCGGCGCTTGAATTGGACCTCGAGCGTATCCACGTTGGCGACAACCTCGAATCGTGCGAGCGTCGCCGCCCGCTGCGTCCCCTCCCAATACACGTCAGTGATCATGTCCAGTCCCACCAGCTGCTCTGGCCCGTCGTACCCGAGAATGCGGGCAAGCGCTGGGTTAGCCAGCAGGATCTTTCCCTCAGTATTTGTCTGAAGCACTCCCACAGATGCGTGATGAACGATATCCCGGTGCTGCCGGCGGGATCGTTCGAGAGCCATTTCCGCCGTATGCCTTTCGCCCGTCGCCGCAGCGAGAAGCAGGGATGTAATCGCGAGCAACGCAATGAACGTCTGGAGCTCAAACAGATTTGTCACAGTCGTTGAGCTGGCAAACGGACCGTAGCCCTGCACGGTGTACCCGATCGCGAGTGCGGCGACGATAAAGCTTGCAGTCGCCGCGCCACGAGGCCCGAACCTCAGTGCTGCCCAGATCGTCACCGGGAAGATCGCGTACACGTAGCTGAACTGCGTCTGAAAGAGCACGATCGTGAACCCGATGAGAATCACCACCAGCAGGCTTACCTCTATGGCATCGCGTCCCGTAATGCGCCGCTTGGCACCGGCCACCCAGGAGAGAATGAGCGGCGTGACCAACGCGATCCCGATCGCGTCCCCGGAGAACCACGCCAGCCACGCGGTCGAGACCGGGAGCTGCGGCGCTCCGCCGGCAAGAGCGAGGGCTGTTACACCAATCGTTGCACTCACCGGTGCGCTGGCGATGGCTCCGAGCAGCACGAGGGCGAGAACGTCCCGCATGCGCCCGAGCGATAGACCGAATCCCGCGAATGAGGTCAGCAGGCGCGCGGCCACGAGCGCCTCGAGAGTATTCCCAACAGCAATGCCAACTGCTGCAAGCGGGGCGATCCCGGCAGTGATATTGACGAGGAATGCGCCGAGCGCGATTCCAGGCCAGACGCGAGTCCCCATCAACAGCAGCGCGGCGAGTGCGATACCGGATGGCGGCCACGCAGAGGAGACAACCGGATGGACAGCGGACGCCGTGAACCCAAGTCTTCCGGCCAGGACGTAGGTCGCGGCCAGCAGCGCCACACGAACGACATAGCCCGGCCAGGTCCCCAGGCGACTCAGGTCCAGGATGGTATCAGGGATGCTGCCCGTGCTTCCACGGGGAGGGGTCCGAGCGGCTGTTTCAGCGAAGGCGCTCACGGGCGCGTCGAACCGTGATTTCGTGCTTCGATATGCGTACCTTCGCGAACGGGGAGGCAGGAGGAGTGAGCTAACTCCCTAGGTGCAAAGGACTCCTCCCGACCGGTACTCGCAACCAGTCTAGCGATGTTCGGGCCCCGGCGCGTCGGCATTTACCCTGTGCCCTTGACCATACGACGGGGGATTCACAACATTGGCGCCTTGGCCAGGAGGTCATTTGTTGGAAGCAATCCCGACCGACATCCTCTCCACCAATTAGGCCACAAATGTCCAGAGTCACGCTGCGGATTCCGATGATCACCAACGCGAGCCCCGTGGAACATCGGGAGATCAGCCGCGAATTTCAGGGCGCCCTGCCCGCCGTCGAGCCCGTGGCTTTCATGGCAAGCATTATCCGGGACGGCCTGCAGACCGCGCACTATCCGGAGCACGAGCGCCTGATCGAGCTTTCCGACGACTACCTGGTAACACAGATCGCATTGGTTAGCGCGGTCCCGGACGACGTCTGGATTCGCAACGGACTCGTACCGCTCGGCGAGTGGCAACAAGAGCACTGAGATGCTAGTTCACATCGCGCGATTGCTGGCGATCTCGATACTCCTCCTCGCGGCCGCGATCGGAGTCCTGTTCATTACCCGCGGAACCGCGCTGCGGCGAGTGCGCGGCGTCGGCGCCGACGCGGCTCCAGTCGGAGCGAGCGAGTCCGACTTTACAGCGACGGTATCGCTTCTCGCCGGTGGCGTGATTCTCCCCGGAAATCGCGTTGAGCTCGCTCTCAACGGCGACGGTACGTACGCGCGGCTTTGGGCCGATCTGCGCGCTGCGAAGGAATCCATCACCGTCCAGATGTACTACGCGCAGCCCGGGAAAGTGGCGGACGAGCTGCGCAAGATCCTCGTCGAGCGCGCGTGGGCGGGAATACAGGTCTTTGTCCTCTTCGATGCGTTCGGCGCGAGCGCGATCAAGCGTTCGTACTGGACCGCGCTTCGCAATTCCGGGGCGCGCGCGGTCGCATTTCGACCGCTTCGGTTCCGCAACCTGTGGGTGGTGCAGAACCGTGCGCACATTCGCGGCATCGTTATCGACAGGCGCATCGGATGGACTGGCGGGTTCGGCATCGACGACAAGTGGCTCGGCGACGGCCAGACGAACCTGGCGTGGCGCGACACGAATGTCCGGTTCGAGGGGCCAGCCGTGCACCACCTTCAAGGTGCATTCGTCGCCGCGTGGGCCGAATCGACGGGAGAGCTGTTCAGCGGACGCATGCCGATAGTCGAGTGCGAGGGCGGCGTCACGGCGGCAGGGCTGCTGGCGACGGCACCCACTCTGGGAAGCACTCCCGCCGAGCGATACCTCGCGCTCTCGATCGCGGGGGCGCGGGAGCGGCTCTACATCACGAACGCGTACTTCGCGCCCGATCGCAATTTCGTCGGATTACTCACGAACGCGGCTTCAAGAGGAGTCGACGTACGCGTATTGGTGGGCGGCCCGCTCACTGACGTGCGAATGGCGCGTCTCGCTGCCCACTCGCGCTATGACCGGCTACTCGCGGGCGATGTTCGCGTGTACGAGTACATGCCTTCGACTCTGCACGCCAAGACATTCGTCGTCGATGGGCAGTGGAGCAGCGTGGGCACGATGAACTTTGACAACCGCTCGCTCGCGCTCAACGACGAGAGCACGCTGATGGTCCTCGACCAGTCCTTCGGGAGCCGCATGGAATCCGTATTCCACGACGACCTGACGCGGTCAGAGGAGATCAGTCTCAAGGAATTCCGCAAACGCTCTCGGCTTGTGCGCGTCGCTGAGTGGGGCGCGAACCTGCTGGCACCGGTGCTGTGACACCCGATCCTTCCCTCTCCTAGTCGACGGGGACGCGCCGGAATATCAACGGCCGGTGGCAACGGACCATCGTCATTCGGGAGCTCAGAGGCCCGGTTGGCGATAGAGCCCGATGAGGTTGCCGGCGGGGTCGCGAAACCGCGCAATCTCGGGCGGCTCCTCGGTTAGCCACGGCACGACCTCGCCTCCTGCCGAAGCAATTGCGTTGGCGGCCGCTTTCATGTTGGCAACCATGATGAAGATCAACAGTCCAGGCTCCGCCGACGCTGGCCGCCCGAGGACCCATGTTCCGCTTACTTCGCCGGTCGGATCATCGAACGCGGTGCTACCGTCACCGCGCTTGTTGATCACCCAGCCGAATGCCTTGGTGTAGAAGTCGGCGGACCGCTGGATGTCGATAGCGGGAATCTCGATGTAGCAGATCTTGCCGTTCGCTAGTGTAGTTGGCATCAGGATTCCCGGTGTTGTTGGCTAGTGCGAAGTTATTTGAGGACATTGCGTGCGTCGCTACTGATTCACGCCGCTGGCGAGGAATCCACCATCGACCGCCAGCAGGTGTCCCGTCACGAAGCTCGCCGCATCGGACGCGAGAAACACAGCGGCACCCGCGAGTTCTTCCGGCTGGCCGAAGCGTCGCATCGGCGTGCGCAGCAGGAGCTCGCGTCCACGATCGGTGCCGTCGAGCAGTCCCTCGTTGAGCGCCGTCCGGAAGACACCGGGCAGAATCGCGTTGACGCACACGCCGTGCTGTGCCCATTCGACCGCGAGCGATTTCGTGAGCGCGGCTACTCCCGCCTTGCTTGCTCCGTAGGCGGCGACTTCGTGCAGGGCTACGAGAGACGTGAGCGAACCAATATTGATTATGCGTCCGTATTGTCGCTCGATCATGTGGCCACCGAACGCGCGACACGCGCGCAGCATCCCCGTCAGGTTCGTGTCCATGATCCCTTCCCACTCGGCGTCCGTGACATCGAGTGTCGGACGTCGCACGGTGCGGCCGGCCGCGTTCACCAGGATGTCGACCTTGCCGAACTTCTCGATGACGACTTCGGCTAACGTCCGGATGGAAGCCGTATCGGACACATCAGCGGTTATCACCAGCGAGCGGCGTCCGCGAGTCTCGACATCGCGGGCTACCTCTTCGACCAGGTTCGCCCGGCGACCAGTTGGCACCACATCGGCCCCCGCGTCTGCCAGGCCGATCGCGATCGCTCTGCCAATGCCCGAAGTCCCGCCAACGACGACGGCGGTGCGGTTGGTCAGATCGAGCCCTGGGAATGGCATGATTCGCTAGAATCTGGTGGTCAAGTTGGGGCCAACGTAAGATTGCGCATGGATCTCGTCACCTTTGGCGAGGCAATGGTGCGGCTCACACCGCCTGCCTTCCAGCGCCTCGAGCAGGCGCATAGCTTCGACGCCTGGGTCGGCGGCGGCGAACTGAACGTCGCCGTAGCGGCCGCGCGGCTCGGCGTCCCTTCGCGATGGGTATCGCGGCTTCCCGAAAACGCGCTAGGCCGCATGATTGAGAGCCGCGCTCGGGAGCAGGGTGTGCAGACTCAGATCGAGTGGACCGGAGATGATCGCGCGGGCCTCTACTTCGCTGAGCTGGGCGCCGCGCCCCGCGCGAGTAGCGTGCTGTACGATCGGGCGGCGTCCGCGATCAGCAAGATCCAGCCGGGGAGCGTCGACTGGGCGGCCGCGTTCAGCGGCGCCCGCTGGTACCACGTGAGCGGGATCACACCGGCGTTGAGCGAATCCGCCGCCAGGGTCACGGCAGAGTCGCTGGTCGCGGCGAAGAAGGCGGGACTCACCGTCAGCTACGATTTGAATTATCGCAGCAAGCTGTGGAGCGCCGAGCGGGCGCGCGCGGTTCAGGAGCCGCTGATGGAGCACGTGGACGTCCTCATCACCACAGAGGAGGACACGCAGGTCGTATTCGGCATCAGCGCCGAGGCGAAAGGCAGTTATGAGCAGGTGGACGCGGAGTCTTACGCGCACGTCGCGCGCTCTCTGGAGAAACGATTCAAGCTTGATGCGGTGGCAATCACCCTGCGCGAGAATCCGCGCGTGTTGTTGAACAGCTGGAGCGCGATCGTCGCCGCCGGTGGCAAGATCCACCGGGCACCGCGCTACGAAGTGGAGGTCATCGATCGCATTGGTGCGGGCGACGCGTTCAGTGCCGGCCTGATCGTGAGTCGACTCGAGAATCGCGGCTGGGAGGACGCCGTTCGTTTCGCGACTGCCGCGTCCGCGCTCAAACACAGCATCCCTGGCGATTTCTGTCTGGTGACGCGTGCCGAGGTCGACCGGCTGCTACAGGGAGCGAGTCTGCGCGTCTCTCGATGATAACATTTCGATGGTTCGGGGCGCGCGACCCGATTCCGCTCGCGTATATCCGACAGATTCCTGCCGTCCGCGGCATCGTGAGCGCGCTCTTCGACATTCCCGTCGGCGAGCCGTGGCCGCTCGACCGCATCTCGGCGCTGCGCGAGGAAGTTGAAAAGCACGGGATGTCGCTCGCGGTCATCGAGAGCATTCCGGTTCACGAGGACATCAAGCTCGGCCGCGACACTCGTTCGCAGCTCGTCGACAAATACTGCGAGAGCGTCCAGAACCTCGGCAGCGCCGGTGTGCCGGTGCTTTGCTACAACTTCATGCCGGTGTTCGATTGGACGCGTACCGAGCTCGCGCGACCGCTCGCGGACGGGTCTACCGCACTCGCGTTTGAAGATGCTGCGCTCGCGAAGATCGATCTGTCGCGCGGGACGGCTGATCTTCCCGGGTGGGCAACTGCATACTCCGCGGACCAGTTGAAACAACTCCTCGATGCGTATCGCTCGGTGGACGAGGAGAAGCTCTGGGAGAACTTTGCTTATTTTCTCGAGCGAGTTGTTCCCGTCGCTGCGTCGGCAGGAGTAAGAATGGCCCTGCATCCCGATGATCCACCGTGGTCGATCTTCGGGCTGCCGCGGATCATCACGAGCGGAGCAGCACTCGAGCGCGTGACAACAATCGTCGACGACTCCGCGAATGGCATCACGTTTTGCGCGGGGTCGCTGGCAGCCGACCCGAACAATGATCTCCCCGCGATCGTTCGACGCCTCGGGGCGAAGAAGCGCATCCACTTCGCGCACTGCCGCAACCTCAAGCGCACCGGCCGCCACTC
>DATHHC010000046.1:0-3170 GCA_035317285.1 Gemmatimonadaceae bacterium
GTGATCGAGGAATGGCGGTTGGGGCAGGGCGCGGAGAACCGGATGCAGAACAAGTGGTTCCCGGTTCTCTTCACGGGATCAAAGTATGGCGAGCGCATCCCGATCGGATTGAAGTCGGTTCTCGAGACCTACAAGCCGGCGACTCTTCGCCGCTTCTACGACACCTGGTATCGGCCCGATCTCATGGCAGTGGTCGCCGTTGGTGATTTCGACAAGCCGCAGATCGAGGGCCTGATCAAGCGTTACCTGGGCGCGATTCCACGGGCAACGGCGCCCAAGGCGCGCCCGTTGTTTCCCGTTCCGCCCAACGAAAACACGCTCATCTCGATCAACAGCGACAAGGAAGCCACCCGGTCGGTCATCAGGCTCCTCTACAAGGAGCCGAAGCGGTTCAACACGACAGCGGCGACCTACAGGCAGAACCTGGTCGAAGCGCTCTTCGGCTCGATGTTCAACGATCGCTTCGGGGAGATTACGCAGAAGCCCAATCCGCCGTTCATCAATGCCTATGCA
The DNA here is from genome assembly GCA_035317285.1 of Gemmatimonadaceae bacterium. Taxonomy (GTDB): domain Bacteria; phylum Gemmatimonadota; class Gemmatimonadetes; order Gemmatimonadales; family Gemmatimonadaceae; genus UBA4720. The sequence goes on from DATHHC010000046.1 coordinate 514, forward strand.
TCCGAGGGCGATCTCGTTCGATCAGCGGAGTCATTCTCGCTGACAGCCATCGTCGCGGACAATGGCATTCAGCGCGGGCTCAACGCGCTCCTCATAGAGGGCGATCGCGTCAAGAGATTCGGGTTCCTTCAGTCCGAGCTCGATCGTGCCCGAAAGGATTTGCAGCGCGGAACCGAACAGGCATACGCCGAGCGCGACAAGACGAACTCCAACGTGTACGCCGAGTCCTATGTCTCGGCGTTCTTGCAGAACGAGCCTTCCACGAGCATTCAGTATAGCCTCGACGCAGTCACTCGCTTCCTTCCGGGAATCACGCTTGCCGAAGTAAACAAGCTCGCTGCCGAGTGGATGACCGACCGGAACCGCGTGCTGGTCACGACGTCGCCCGAAAAGCCGGGCATCGTCAATCCAGCCAACGGAGAGCTCCTCCTCGCGTTCAGCGCCGTCAAAGGTGCGGAGATCACGGCGTTCGCCGAGACCGCGCCATCTCTTCAGCTGGTGGAGCGGGATCCAGTGGGCGGCACAGTCGTATCGGAGCGGCAGATCAAGGAAGTCGGAGTCACCGAGTGGAAGCTCTCGAACGGCGTCCGCGTTCTGCTCAAGCCGACGGATTTCAACGCCGACCAGATCGCGTTCACGTCTTACAGCCCAGGGGGCGCGTCCCTTCTTTCGGACGCGTCTTACGTCGCCGCGAGCGCCGGCGACCTGATTCCTGCGACGAGTGGCGTTGGCAAGTTCACCGTCATCGATCTTCAGAAGTATCTCGCTGGGAAGCAGGTCAACGTGTATCCATCGATCGATGACCTGAGTGAAGGCGTTTCGGGGAATGCATCCCAGCGCGACGTCGACACGATGCTTCAGCTCGTCTACCTCTACTTCACCCAGCCGAGACTCGACACTACGCTGGTCAACACCTTCCTCGGGCGTTACAAGGGTGTGCTGGCCAATCGCAGCGCCAGTCCCGAGGCGGCGTTCAGCGACACCTTGCAGGTGACGATGTCGCAGCACTCGGTGCGCGAGCAGCCCGTCTCCGCCGAAATCCTCGACAAGATCGATCCCGTGAAGTCGTTCGATTTCTACAAGGCGAGATTCGCGGACGCGAGCGGCTTTACGTTTGTCTTCGTCGGAAACTTCAAGCCCGATTCGATCAAGCCGCTGATTGCGAAATGGCTCGGCGGGCTTCCGTCCGCCTGGAAAAAGGAAACGTGGCGCGATACTGGTGTTCGTCCTCCCACCGGCGTCGTTGAGCGAGTCGTCAAGAAAGGAGCGGAGCAGAAGGCGCGGACGGCCCTCATCTTCACGGGCCCATTCGAGTACACCAGGCAAAACCGGTACTACCTGAGTGCCCTCGCCGAGCTGCTCAGCATCAAGCTGCGCGAAGCCCTGCGCGAAAACCTTGGTGGCACCTATGGCGTGGCCGTGAACCCAGGCGCATCGCGAGATCCATTGCCAGCGTACCAGTTCACCATTGGCTTCGGCTCGGCGCCGGAGCGACTCGAGGCGCTCACGGCCGCGGCTCTCGCACAGATCGACAGCGTGAAACGGTTCGGAACGACGCCAGAGTATCTGACCAAGGTCAAGGAAGCCGCGTTGCGCTCACGTGAGACCGCAATCAAACAGAACGGCTACTGGGTCTCGCAGATTGCGACCTTCGATCAGAACGGTTGGTCACTGGCCGAGATTCCGGACGGCGACAAGCTGATCTCGTCTCTTACCGTTGACGATCTGAAGCGGGCCGCCGTGAAATATCTACGCATCGATAATTACGTTCGGGTCTCGCTCTACCCTGAGAACTTTTCGGGCGCCGAGGTCCGTTAGAGCGGCCGATGGAAGACTCGCTTTACTTCAGTGAGCAGCACCTCGCGGTCCGCAACATGGTCCGCGAGTTCGCGCGGGGCGAAGTTGCCCCCGTCGCCGCGGAGCTCGACGCGAAAGCCGAGTTCCCCTGGGCGAACGTCAAGAAGATGGGCGAGCTGGGACTACTCGGCATTCCATGGCCGGAGGAGCTGGGCGGGGCAGGGCTCGACCTCCTCAGCTACATGATCGTGATCAACGAGATGGCGAAGATCGACGCGTCTCACGCAATCACAATCTCGGCTCACACGACGCTTGGCACGTCACCGATCGTCAACTTCGGAACGGCGGCCCAGAAGAAGCGATACGTGCCTTTGCTCGCTACCGGAAAGGTGCTCGGTGGCTTCGGCCTCACCGAGCCCAGCGCCGGAAGCGACGCCGCCGGCACGCGCTCGACCGCGGTGCGCAAAGGATCGCACTACGTTCTCAACGGCAGCAAGATCTTCATCACACACGGCGGCGTCGGCGAGATCTTTGTCGTGACGGCCGTGACTGAGCCGGGCGCCGGCACGAAAGGCATCAGTGCATTTGTCGTGACGAAGCAGACCACCGATCTCGACAAGACGAGAGCGCTCGGCATCGGCCACGACGACTCGCTCGCTTCGATGGCGGGATTCAGCTCCGGCAAAAAAGAGGACAAGCTCGGTTGGCGCGCTTCGGACACGCGCTCGCTGGTCTTCGAAGATGTCGAGGTGCCTGCCGAGAATCTCCTTGGGGAGGAGGGGGAAGGGTTCAACAACTTCATGCGGACGCTCGACTCTGGTCGCGTTGGGATCGCGGCGCTGTCGCTCGGCATTGCCGAA
>DATHHC010000047.1:0-2865 GCA_035317285.1 Gemmatimonadaceae bacterium
CCGAGAGAGCGATGCGCGACTTCCGCATCAATCTCATCTTCGAGGGATCCTCGGAGATCATGCGGCTGTTCATCGCGAGAGAGGCGGTCGATTACCACTTCAAGCTCGCATTCGACATCGTCAACCCCGAGACGACGTTCAAGGAAAAGCTCGCGGCCATGGCGAACGCGACGCCGTTCTATCTCGCCTGGTATCCGTCGCGCTGGCTGAATGCGTCGAGACTCCGCAGGTACGGCGAGTTCGGAAAGCTCGCAACCCACGTCCGGTACATCGAGCGGACGACGCGTCATCTCGGGCGTTCCATATTTCATGCGATGGTGCGTTTCGGGCCGAAACTCGAGCGAAGGCAGATGGTGTTGTTCCGCGCGGTCGATATTGGAGCGGAGCTGTACGCGATGTCGGCGGCGTGTTCGAGGGCGCAGATGCTGTCGAAGCAGGGAAGGCCGGAAGCCGTCACGCTCGCGGACGTGTTCTGCATCGAGGCGCGCGACCGGATCAAGGCGCACTTTGATGCGCTCTTCGGACCGAACGATCCCGCGCTCTACAAGCTCGCGATGGAAGTTCTGCGCGGCGAGCACGCCTGGCTCGAGCAGGGAATCGTTTCCAGCGTCGCGAACATCGACAAAACAAAGCGGCGCCCCACTGGGGGCGCCGCTCCTGCTGCCACGGGCGCGAAATCAGTTTCTGATTCAACGCCTGCCAAGGTGGGCGCCAACTAGCGCCCACCCACGCGTCGCCGCTACGCGGCGGTCGCCGTCGCGACGGGCTTCGCCGTGAAGCCGATCGCCAGCATCACGATCGCCAGCAAGCAGTGGAGCCAGATGTCCGGTCCACCGAGCGGAACGAGGCCAAATCCCGTCGGCGCAACGAATCCAAGGATCGTGAGCACGGCGTAGATGATTCCCCCGACCGTGAAGAACTGTTTCGAGCCTGCCCAGCTCCGGGAAGCAACGAGCGCCCAGACTCCGAACAGGAGATGCACGAGGTTGTGCAGCAGGTTTACAGGAAACATTCCGAAGACTTTCGAGGCGAGCGCGGGATCGGTTGGCTGCATTGCCATGCCGCCCTTCGCGAGCAGGCCCGCGATTGCGATCAGAATGAAGACGACGCCGAAGACCCCCGCCAGCTTTTGAGTCGTGGTGTTCATGCTGTGCATCTCCTGTGGTTGGGTTGCGCGTCGGAAACCGCGCGCGCGCCACTAACGTAGGCGCGCCATGATGTTTTTGCCACAACGCATCCGCGCCGTCTGTTTGTGCGCGCTCCTGCTATCAATGCGTGAGTCCGACAGTGCGCGGTTCGAGATTGTCGCGCGGGTCGGTCGGCGAGGATGTCCTCTTCGGGGCAGAACCGGTCGCTCGCCTGTTGATAGTGCGCGCAGAGCGCGCACTATCAACAGACTCGTCTTCCGGATGCCCCTCCGAGGACACCCTCGCCTCCCTCCCTGTCGAGATCTGTTGGAGCGGCGCCGCGGTTCCAAGCGGAGATCATGTGAGCGCGCGCTCCCCTTTCGGCGCGTACGCGTTGTCGAGTTGGGGCCGCGTGCTTACTTCACGGCGCGCGACGATTCGTCGCAGGACCAACGGCTGCTGTGATCTTTCACGGGTAGTCGGAGGAGGTCCTCGTAGGCGACGACCCACGAGCGGCAATCGGTGCGCCGACGCCGCCTAAAAGCGACTAGCGCCTAGTTTCGCGAAGATTGGTAGGACAACCAACGAGCGAGAGCCCCGGAGCCGAAGAGGACCTCCTCCGACGGACCGGCGCAAAAAAACCAGAAGCTACAAGAGTGTCCCGCTGAGAATCAGCAGCGCGACGTAGAAGTAAATGCTGAGACCTGTGACGTCGACGAGCGTTGCGACGAACGGGGCGGACGCGCTCGCGGGATCGAAGCCGAGCCTTTGCAGCACGAACGGCAGCATGGAGCCGGCAAGTGAGCCGAAGGTGACAACGCCGACGAGGGCCACGCCGATCGTCAGCGCGAGCAGGTTCGGATGGGGGTAGTGCGCGAGGCCGAGCTGCTCCCAGAGGAGGATGCGCGCGATTCCCATTAGGCCGAGAATGACGCCGAGCATCAGGCCGGATGGCAGTTCTCTGAGCATGATCTTCCACCAGTCGCGCAGCTTGATCTCACCCAGTGCCAGCGAGCGGATGATGAGCGAGGTCGCCTGCGAGCCTGAGTTTCCGCCGGAGCTGATGATGAGCGGCACGAACAGCGCGAGCACCACCGCCTTCTCCAGCTCGCCTTGAAAGTGTCCCATCGCCGTCGTCGTCAGCATCTCGCTCAGAAAGAGAGCGGCGAGCCAGGGCGCGCGCTTGCCGATCATCGAGAAGAAGCCGATCTGCGTATACGGCATGTCGAGCGCTTCCATTCCACCGAAGCGCTGCACGTCCTCGGTGTGCTCCTCGACGAGGGCGTCGATGACGTCGTCGACCGTGACGACGCCCTGGATCACGCCATTCCCGTCCACGACGGGAACCGCGACGAGGTCGTACTCGCGAACCAGCTTCGCCACTTCCTCGCGGTCGGCGGTGATCGGAACCGTCTGTACCTCCTCCCACGCGATGTCCGACACCTTCCCGCCCTCCGGTGCGGCGAGCAGCTCGCGCAGCGACATCACGCCCTTCACGCGTCCCGCGGAATCGGTGGTGTAGATCGTATTCATCGCCTCGCGCCGCTCCGATCGCGCGATGCGACGCACGGCGGCCAGCGCTTCATCGACCGGCGTTTCCTCCGAGACGGAGACGAACTCCGTCGTCATCAGTCCGCCGGCGGAATTCGGGTCGTAGGAGAGGAGCTTCTCGGTCTCGGCGCGCTCGGCCGCCGGAATCTCGGAGAGGATCCCTTCCGTCGTTTCTTCTTCGAGACCC
>DATHHC010000048.1:0-4296 GCA_035317285.1 Gemmatimonadaceae bacterium
ATCAGCTCTTCATTCACTTCGTCGGGAGTCTCCTCAGTGATGATGTGCCCCGCGTCGGGAATCGCTCGGAGCACGATCTTCGGAACGAGCGAAACGTAGATCGTCATGCCGTCTGCGGGCTGCAGTCGGTCGAGGGTGCCCCAGACGCCGGCGGCCGGCAGGTTCACCGTCGCGAGCTGTCGGTGATCGGCCGCGTTCCAGTCGTAGTGGTGGAGCAGCTCGCGCATCGCCAGCGAAAATTCCGGAAAATCCGATGGCGCGAGGTACTCCTCCACGTCGCGCTCCGTATAATGTCCGCGCTTTCCGTACACACGCTTGAGCGCGAGCTTCACGACCAGCCGCGGTTTGATCTTGCGTGTAATTCTCAAGAGCGGGGCGGGCGTTAGAAAACGGTACAACCACATCTGCGGCACACCCGTCAGTCCAACGGCGGAGAGCAGACCGAGGCACCGCGCGCGCTCGGGGTATCGCGATGCGAAGTGGTAGATGAGGGATCCGCCAAGCGAATGCCCCGCGATGGCCGGACGGTCGAGCCCGAGTGCGTCCAGGATGTCGCGCAGATGCTCCACGAGAGAATCGATCGTGTACTCTTCGCGCGCGAGCGGCTTATCGGACAATCCATGTCCTTTGAGGTCCACGGCGATCGCACGGAATCCGGCGTCGGCCAACGCCGGCATGTTGCGGTTGAACGTGTAGGCGCTGCAGCCGAAGCCGTGAACGAGCAACACCGGCGGCGAAGACGGATCGCCTCGCTCAACGACGCGAATCTTCAATCCCGAGCGAAGCCGCGGAAAGCTCACGCGGTAGGCCGGGTCGCCGGTGGGAAACATCTCGCCGGGAGTGAGACGGTTCCGACGACGAGACCAGATCATCAGGTCAGATCAGTTCGATTTCGCGGCCGAGAAGTTTTCCGATGAGGCCGATACGGAAGGTGACATCGGCCCATTTCGATTCCGGCGTTGCGGCATCGTCTAGAGGGAACGTGGACCACGCCCATTGATGGGTCGTCGTCGGACGCTCCAATCCCTTGTGCGGATGCCAGACACCGCTGCGGTCGCGATCGTCGACGAATCTCTCGTAGAGCTTCATCCACCCCTCGTTACGGCGCAAAAAGTTCAATCTTGCCATCGTCTCCAGCCACACGAGCGAGAAGGGCACGTCCGCCTCGACAGCGTTTCGGTGCGGCAGCACATCTCCCATGATCAGGTGTGGCTGTGGAACCATCTTCTTTCCGAAGAGCTGGATGGTTTCCTGACGCGGGAGCGCCTGCGTGATCCAGTCGTAGATGCGCTCGACGCCGCTGAAATGCTCATGCCGAAAGATCGGCATGTGCGCGAGCATGGTCAGCGTATAAATCGATGGCGGCGCCGATTCCGCCGCGAGGACGTGCGTGTTGCCGACGCGCATCCACGGCTTCTCGCCGAGCGGCGAGTTGAGGTACGAGACGGTGCGCTCGAGAATCCGACGCGCGGCGCCGCGGAGCCGAGGGTCGTTCTCGTATCCCATCTGCGCGAGCGTCGCGGCGGCGGCTTCGCGGAAAATGCCGCGTGTGCGCCGAACAATATCATCGTCTCTCGTCTTCGTCCCGAGCTCGAACGTGAACGCGGGGTCGTTATCCTCGGCCAGCAGACGGAAGAGAATCCGACGGGCGAGGACGAGAGGGGGCGATTCACGGCTCCAACCGTATTCCGAAAGGCGGCGAACGGCGGGAATCGTTCCGACGTTGGTGAAGTCGGTCGCGTGCCGTCCGGGAATCGAAAGAACGGACTGGTTCCACATTCCGTCGCGCGTCTGCGTGACTGCCAGCCTGATAGCGGGCCGATGCGAATACGGAAGCCAGTCGAAGTCGGGCGAAGACGGGTCAGCAGTGCGCGCCACCTCGGTCATCGCCCGGTACTTGATTGGCGCCGACGCGTGCTCGAGCAGCCAGCTCAGCGGAAAAGAGATTGGCTCCGAGGCGGGCGCTTGTATCGTTGGGGCTGGTTCGGCGGTCGTACTAGGTGCGGTCACAGGCGGCGCTCGGCACGCTGAAAGGAGCAATACGCAAAGCCGGCAAGCTGGAGAGCCGGGGGCAGCGCGGGGAAGAATAGCACGATTTCATTGCGGCGCTAGGGGTTGAGGGCTAAGTCGCTGAAACATAACAGGTTAGACGCCCTAAGGTTAGCGAGGTGCAGACGGAACGAATGGTCGGGCGAGGGTCGTCAACTGCTCAGCTGAAGGCCCACCTCTCATTCGGCTGCATTTCCTTCGTTTTGCCCCAACCATTTCCGGTTCTTCGGCGTATAACATCCGTGGCGTCAGTTTCGGCGTCGCATACACATCTCCAGGGAGAGAAGGATGAAGGCTATTCGCATCGCCACGCTGGCTGCTGCCCTCTGCATTGGCATCACGTCGGCCGCCGCGGCTCAGGGCACCGAGCCGCCTCAACAGGGTCAAGGCCAGGGCGGAATGCGCCGTGGCGGCGGAATGGGTGGAATGCTCCTCAAGGACATCAACTTGACGGACGCACAGAAAGAGCAGGTCAAGACGATCCGCGAAAAATACCTTCCGCAGCAGGTGGAGCTTCGCAAGGCGGCTCAGGCCACTGGTGCGGCGCCCGACGAGGCCACTCGCGCCAAGATGATGGATCTGCAGACCAAGCAGGCCGCTGAAATCCGCGCGATCCTTACCGCGGATCAGCAGGCGACGTTCGACAAGAATCTGGCCGAGATGAAGGCGCAGATGGATTCACGCCGCAGCGGCAGCAACTAAAGCTTCGGCTAAGACTGCGGCTCCAGGGCCGCGAGCGTGTAATTGCTCTTCGGGTTCCAGAGGATCCAGCTCTGGAACCCGTTGTCGTATCCGGCCTTCTTCTGGGCTCGAATCTGCGCCGCCTCATAGCGCGGCGCACCAAGCGTGAAGTCCTGGTACCACGGGATGATGAGCGCTGCGTTGGGGATGGAATCGCTCCGCGCGATGGCGTCCTTGAGCGCGTGAGCAATCGTCTCGTACGGGTGCGCGTTGGGATTGCGCAGCCTGTAAGTGCCGCGCGCGAAGTGCGACGGATAGATCATTGGAAGCACGACGTCTACCTGGTCGACGAACATCTCCCACCGCTGGCCGATCCCCATGTCGGTGGTGTCGGTCGCCGTCAGCCCAAACACGTCGGCGGTGACACGGATGCCTTGCGGCTTGAGCGCGGCGCGAACGAACCCGAGCTGGTCGCGAATTACCTGCGCCCGGGTTCGGCCGTTGGCCAGCGGATAAATGGTCTCGGTGATGAGCCGCTTTTCGTCGGGAAAGCGCACGTAGTCGAACTGGACCTCGCTGAAACCGACGTCGTAGGCCTCGCGCGCGAGATCGACCGCGTACTGCCACACGACGCGCTGATGGGGATCGAGCCACGGCCGCCCGTTCTTGTCGAGCCAGGGTGCGAGGTCGGATTTCCGTTTGATGGCGAGGTCCAGCTTCTTCGCCGCGAGGAGCGGATCCTTGGCGACCACGATCCGCGCGATCGGATAGATGCCGTTCGCAGTCATCGTGTCGAGAATCGCGCGCAGCTTCGCGCGCGACATCCAGTGTCCGTCGGCGGTGTCGGCGCCGATTTCCTGCGCCAGCGCGACGCTCGACCGATAGAGCACGAATCCCCGGTCATCCTTCACGTCGATGACGAGCGCATTGATCTCGGTCTTTCTTGCGACGTCTATCAGCCGATCGAGCTTGCTGCCGAGCGCCGCCCAGCGATTCACGTAGAGGCCGCGGAGCGTGTCGGGGGTTGGAACGTGCGCGACGGGCACGACTGAGATTCTCGCCGGCGTGGACGAAGTCGCGCCAACGCCGCCCGGTACGGGCGACAAATCACCGCTCTGAGCGCCCTTCTCAGCTTGGCACGCAAGCAAAACCGAAAAGAGCGCGATCGTTCCTGTCCGTGCTGTGGTCATCATCTTTTGGTGTCGTGTGGGCGCAGCGCGCCCGGGCTCAGAGCGCGTTGAGCTCGGCGTTGGCGTCGGAGAGGTAACCCATCTCCCTCACCACGCTCTGTGCTTGCTGGGTGACCATGGTGAGACCGGTCGGCTGGGCGTTCAAACCACCGGTGCGGAAGCGCACCAGCTCCAGACGCATCTCTCTCAGGAGCTGGCGGCAGTGGTCCAGCTTCTCCTGGGCTTCTTTCCTCTTCCGCGCGATCTCCACGAGCGCGCGGCGCTGCCGCCGCAGCATCGCCAGACGACGCACGCGGCCTTCACTGGCATTGTAGTCGAGCGGATTCGCCTGCGATTCGAGCGTCGTTATTTCCTTCTCGACGCCTTCGGACGTCTC
>DATHHC010000049.1:0-10103 GCA_035317285.1 Gemmatimonadaceae bacterium
AGCGCCGCCCGCAATACCGAGCGAGATCGGCTTCAGTGCGCCGAGCTGCGCATTCGCGCGCGGGGCGGCAACGAGTGCGATCGTGGCGATCGCGAGGAACAGTGAACGCTTCAAAGCTTCTCCTTGTTCAAGAATGCGCCCGATTTGAGCCGGGATACTGGCCTATTGGACGCTGATCTGGTTACGGGAGGGTTCTTGTCCACTGCCATGGCCCTTGGGACCGCCGCAGAGGAACGCTGTATGCCCTCGCCGACAAGACGACGAGCCAACTGCTGAGCAGTAACGAATGTGAGGGGTCAAATTCGGTCGCCGCGGACCCATGCTGGATTTGTGATAAACCGCCGGCCCGATCGTCAGAAACCGAGACATAGGACGAGTCCATCCGTCCGAGCATTCAACTCCAGCCCCCTCTCATGATGAAAAGACTTCTGCTGTTAAGCGCCTTGTCGATCGCGCTGGTTGCTCCGGTGGCGGAGGCGCAGCGCTCCGCGCGTCGCTCCGGGCCTGTCGAGCTCGGAATCGACGCCGGCATTACCTTCGGACTCGACGATCCGCACTTCACACTCGTTTCGCTGCCAACCCAGGTATTTCGCGTCGGCTACTTCCTGAACGACCGCTTCGAGCTCGAGCCGCGAGTCAGCATCACCTCGGCAAGTGGTGGCGGTAATTCCCTCACGGCGTATTCGCTCGAGGCCGGCCTTCTGTATCAGCCGCATGGCGATCGCGTCGGTAAGGGACTCTATTTCCGTCCCTTCGTCGGCCTTGTTGGCGTCAGCGTGTCGGGACCGGGCGACGACAACACCGGCCTTGTAGGCATTGGCGCCGGACTCAAGCTCCCGTTCGCGGATCGCCGAATGGCGACAAGGCTTGAAGCCAATTACTCCCATAGCGATGGAGCCAATCTGCTTGGCCTGCTGTTCGGCCTATCGTGGTTCACGCGCTAGTCGCTAGCTGGGACGGACAAGAAAAACGCACCCTGACCCAGGGTGCGTTTTTTCTTGGAGTTTCGAAAATGACTTACCCAACGATGGGGAGTGGAAGCTCGGGACATCCACACCCCATTCCCATCTTACTGCGCAGCTACGGTCAGCGTGACCGTATCTGATCCAACCGCACTGCTATCTGAATCACTCGCCTTTGCGTTTCGGAAGAAGACAGTCGCGGCGGCCGGAATCTGCGAATTCGTTCCCGATGCGATCGTCGTGTCGTTCCCGCTTACTTTGGCAAAACTGGAAGTCTGCGAATTCGACCACTGGAGGTGCGAATTGCCGCTGGCCGAACCGATCGAAAGTGTCCATGACTGCGTTGCTCTGACGCTGAGCGAGAGACCGCTGGTTGCCGACTGGATCGAAGAAACCACCACCGCGCCCTGAACCATCGGAACTGCGTTGGTGACCTGGACCTTCACGCGCGGCGGAACGGTGACGCTGACGACGTGGGTGAGGCTGGACGACGATTGAGCAGCTGCCTGGCGCGAGACGAGTGCGCTTGCCAGTACGAGTCCAGTCAACATCCCGCGAAGTCGAACCATTTCGAAAAGCCTCGGTGAATCGTGAGCCGGAGCTCAGCCAGGGTGATTTCTTATGGCACAATATGCCACCCCTTCCGTGACGGCTCTGTTAAGCGACTATGACTAGTTAGTCATTGTCTTCAATTTGCTAAGTCCTTGCAGAAGAAGGAGTTACGGACTCGAGAACGAAGCCCAATCCACGGCGGGTCTGGATCCCCGCGGTAGCCCCAGCCTTCTGCAGTTTCTTCCTCAGTCGGGCGACATGGGCGTCGATCACGTTCGAGCTTGGATCGAAATGCATGTCCCAGACTTTGTCGTGGAGTTCACTCCTTGTAATGGTCTCGCCGGTCCGGAGCATGAGATGCTCGAGGAGCTTGAGCTCCATTGAAGTGAGGCTGACGTCCGCGCCGGCGCAAGTGACCCGGCGAGTGAGCCGATTGAGCGTGAGATTGCCCACGCTGGTCTGTTCGCCGATGCGCGAGCTTCCGGCCCCCCTTCTAATGAGGGTGCGGACGCGTGCCTGCAGCTCCTCGTTCGAGACCGGTTTTACGACGTAGTCGTCGGCGCCCGCGTCGAGGCCGCGCACGATTGTCTCGGTGTCGGCGCGCCCGGAGTATAGAAGTACCGGCGTGTGGCGGCCGTTCCGCCTCAGCTCCTGGAGGATCTCGAATCCATGCCGGTCTCCGAGCTGCAGATCGAGGATGATTCCATCGTAGTCGTTTACCAGCGCGAGTGTCCGCGCTTCCTCGCCGGTCGAGGCAGTGTCTACCGCGTACGCTTCGTCGCGGAGCACACGCGCGACGAGCTTTAGTATGCCTTGATCGTCATCGACAACGAGAATGCGCATCCGGCCCTGGGTTCGATCTCCGATACACGAGACGGGAATCGCCGTACGTGATCATCGTACACATGGAGTATCGCTGAATGGGGCGTCGGGTTGAAGTGGAGCAACGCAAAAATGGGAGAGGGCTGTTTGCCCTCTCCCATTCTTCAACTCCCTCAAGGGAACTCCCTAGAACATTATGCCGAACGTGATCGGAATGAACTTGAGCGAAGGAGTGCCGCCGCTACCCGAAATCTGATTGTAGCGGGCTTCGAGGAAGGTGTCGAACCCGCTAAGGGGCAATTTGATGCCGCCACCGAGGGCGAAGCCGAACCTGTTGTCAGTATCCCCTTCCAAGCCTGGGGAATCTGTTGCAAGGTGGTACCAGCCCGCGCCTCCGATCAAATAGGGCGAGACACCGGTCGTGGGAATGCTCCAGATCAAATTGCCGCTCACGTTCGTGAAGTTGATGTTGCCGTCGATACCAATCTCGTCCTTGATGGCCATGCTGTTGTACGCGACATCGACCCGCACGCCGAGCGGGATCAGCGCTGGATGGAACCCAACCATGCCCGTGACATTCCAGCCCGTGCCCACTAGGTCGGACAGGTCGCTCATGGGGAGCGCCGCTCCGGCGGCAACACCAAAATTCACTGGACTCGTTGCCTGCGCGCCCCCCGCAAACGGGAGCGAGACAAGCGCCACTGCTGCAACCGCGGCTGCAAGAATTGAACGCTTCAAAACAACTCCTGGATATTGGAAGCGTCCGTGCCTGGCCGGTCGGCCGCCGTTCAGACGCTAGTTCCGGTTACGTGTGAAGAAATACCCCACAACGCTGGGTACTCTCCAATGACGTCAATCGGACGAGCTAGAGTCTTTCGGCGTAACGGCTTGGGGTGGCTTTACTGCTGAGCTGGTGTCAGTCGGCGTAACGGCTGGGGGTGGCTTTACCACTGAGGCCGTGTCTCTCGGTGCAACGGTTTTCGGCTTCACCGTCGCCCTCTTCCGTACGCGACGCGGTGGCGCCACCGGTTTGTTCTTTACGATGTACGAAGGATTGATGCGCTCGAGCCGGCGCTCGCGTGCATCATCGAGTGCTGCTCGGCAGGATTCGCGCGTTGTCGACAGCGACGCCGTACGCACGCGCCCGAGCGCCGCGATCGCCTCATCATGATATGTGGTCACGAGCGCGGAATCGCCTTTGAGAAAAGGAATTCCACACACCTCCTCGACCGGATACTTCGATCCGACGAGCGCCAGGACCCGGTCGGGCGAGTGGGGCAGCGCCGAGGCCAGCGCGATTGACATCGTCGCCTCGGCTGCGGACGACGCGGGCACGATCTTGTCCGCGACTTGGAGCCACAGGCTATCTCCCGTGGAAATCCCGCTCATCACGGAGCGCGCAAAGTCCTCCTCGGAATCGATTCGCCTGGAGACAGCAGCTGCGCCGCCGAGCTTTATCTCCGAGAGTACTACCTCAGCGCTACCCATTGGAGTCCACGCGCTGTCTCTGCAACCGGCCGCGGCAATCATCGACAGCCAGGCGACCGCTGTCACCGTCCGCTGCACACTTCGCGCACGCGTGCGGTATCGCTCGGCATCCATATAGCGATGGCCGTCGCTTTCCGGTCGGCGTCCTTCCCGCCGAGCGCGGCGCCGAGGATCTTCACGGTTGCATGCGTCGCGCGGAGCGAATCGACTACGACGCCATTCGCGCCGACGCTCGCTGCCTGCTTGCGGACCGATTTTAGTACATCTCCGTTTCCGGTGTAAACCGAGTTGCCTTCGCCCGTGATCAGCGCGACTTCATAGTAGTCGTATGGAACCTGATCTCTGTCTCCATAGGCCGCAACCGCTTCGGTGCACGTTGGCGCGAGCGCGAGCGCGGAGTTTCTGGCGGTGATGTTGGCGTGGGCGCCGCACGCAGTCAGAGCGCAGAGAAGCCCTATGGAACTACCGAGGCGCGCCAAGTCGTTGGCCTTCATGAAATCATTGGCCTTCCTGAGATCACCGGCCTTCATGTCGATTTCCTCCATCGTACTGCCTCGGGGCATTAGTAGCACGCTGAGTGCACGCACGCCGCCGGTAAAGCAAAATCCGGCCCCACAAGATCGCCCAAACGCGGTGGCCCGAAAGTCGCCTGAATCGCGCTTGGACGCGTTGGGTCTGCTGAAGATCCCGCGTTTTGTTGCATCACGTTCACGGGAGAAGACTACCTCTTGGCTCTCAGGCTCCCCGGGGCGGCGCAGCGCCGCGTTCTCGCGCTGGTTCCCGCAGTTCTGGTCCTGCTGGTCGGCGCGCTCGCCTATGAGCGCGCGCGCAGCGTGGTCGCCGATGTTCAGGAAGTCGGGCGCAGCCATGCGATCATCGAGGGGGCCGATGCTCTGCTCACACGCGCCGTTGATGCCGAGACCGGACAGCGCGCCTACCTGCTGACGGGCGACGAGACATTTCTCGAGCCATACATCGGTGCCCGCGCCGACATCGCCCTGTCATTGGACTCGCTGCGAGTGCTCGTTCGGGGTGAGCCGTCGCAAAGCGCCAGACTGACCACCATAAAGGGGCTCATCCCCGAGCGGTTCGCGCTTCTCGACACGGCGATCGAGCTGCGGCGGCACGGCGCGGCGGGGGAGGCCACGAGCGCGACTCGGCTGCTCGCCGGAAAAGAGAAGATGGATCAGTTGCGCGGGCTTGTAACGGACCTTCAGGGTCGTGAGAGGACCGTGCTCGCCGAGCGTGGTGTCGCCGAGCAACGAAGCGTGCGCAACGCGTCCCTCGCCGTCGGCGCCGCCGCTGTCATTGCGCTGCTGATCAGCGCGCTCGTCAATCTCGCGTTCGCGCGAGCGCTGATGGAACGTGACGCCGCCAATGCCGCGCTCAATGAAGTGAATGAGGATCTCGAGCATCAATCGGAGGAGCTCGAGATGCAGGCGGTAGAGATGGAATCGCAGGCCGCGGAGCTCGAGGCTACCGCGGAGGATCTAAGATCGACCAATGAGGAGCTCAATCGAACCACCCGGACGGCCGAACACGCCCGTGACGCGGCCGAGGGGGCGCGGCTTCTGCTCGAGCGTGTGCTCGAAAACCTTCCCGACTCAGCCAACGTGTTCGATTCGGAATGGCGGTGGACGTACGTGAATCCGAGTGGCTCCCGAATCCTTTCGGCAATCGGAATCGACCCGGCGCAGGTGATCGGCAAAGTGCTCTGGGACGCGATTCCCCGGCTGAAAGGCACGAAGTTCGAAACGGAGACACTGCGCGCGGTTCGCGAATCGAGGGTGGTCGACTACGAAGAGTATTCCCCGGAGCTCGATGCGTGGATGGAGAACAGCATCGTTCCGGTGAGCGGCGCCGTGATGACCTTCAGCCGGAACATCACCCGCCGGAAGCGCGAGGAGCAGGGCTCCAGGCTGCTCAGCGATGCGAGCCGTGTGCTCGCATCGACGCTGGACTACGAGAAGACCCTGCAGGCGGTGGCGAAGCTCGCGGTGGGCGACCTCGCAGATTGGTGCGCTGTCGATCTCGCCGATGAAGATGGCCGCGTTCGTCAGGTTGTGGTTGCCCACAAGGACGAGGCGAAAATCAAATGGGCGAAAGAGCTCAATAAACGCTATCCGCCCGAGTATGGTGGGCAAACGGGCGTCGGCCACGTCATTCGAACGGGACAGGCTGAGATTTATCCCGACATCACCGACGAGATGCTGACGGCGGCCGCGCGGGATGGTGATCACCTCTCCATCATGCGCGAGCTGCAGATCAGGTCTGCGCTCGTAGTGCCGATGATCGCGCGCGGTCGTACCCTCGGCGCACTCACACTGATCAGCACGTCAACGGGCCGGCGTTACGGAGAGCTGGATCAGGCGCTCGCAATGGAACTGGCCACCCGCGCCGCCATTGCCATCGACAACGCGCAACTTTACAGAAGCGCGCTAGCCGCCAGTGACGCGAAGTCGTCGTTCCTGGCGACGATGAGTCACGAGCTCCGGACTCCCCTGAACGCGATCATCGGCTATCAGTCGCTGCTCGCCGAGGGAATCGACGGTTCCCTCAACGCGCCGCAGCTCGCGCAGCTGGCGCGGATTCGCGCGGGTGCCGATCACCTTCTGGGACTCATCGACGAGGTGCTCACATTCAGTCGCCTCGAAGCGGGGAAGGAAGTAGTGCGGCGGGCGGATGTCCAGCTGGGCTCGATCGTCACGGAAGCTCTCACGATGGTGACTCCGCTCGCCGATTCAAAGGGACTGCACCTGCGGAACGAAACGATGGATGCGCAGCTCGTCACCGACAGCGGCAAGGTGAGACAGATCATCATCAATCTCCTGTCCAACGCGATCAAGTTTTCGGATCGTGGCGAAATCGTTGTTCGATCGAGGGTCAATGGCGAGTCGGTTGCTGTCTCCATCGTTGATGATGGAATCGGAATCGCGGCCGAGAACCTCGACAGGATCTTCGATCCATTCTGGCAGGTGGAGCAGCGGTCCACGACGCGCAGAGTGGGCGGAACGGGTCTCGGCCTGAGTGTGAGCCGGAGTCTCGCGCGGCTGCTCGGCGGAGACGTGACAGTCGCGAGTACAGTAGAGAAGGGGAGCACGTTTACTCTTACTCTCCCCGTGAAGCGCGGCGCCCCTGCGTTGACTTAAAGTTGTACCGCGATGCTATCGACCAGCTCCAGTAGGCAGGGATTGCTTCTGTTCGGATAGCAGTCGTGTAGTGAACCGCTGCCCCTCCGAGATTCGCTCGACCTCCAGCGCGATCGCATCGACTGACTGGCTGAGGTGCGCGAGCTGTGACGAGATCTCACCGGAAATCTGCGGCGAGGCGCTGCTCTTCCGATCCATGCGCCTCGCGAATGCACGGGCAAGCGGCAAACCAATGATGATCACCGCGAGCATGAGGAAAAAGGCGACCGTGATGTCCACCGCCTGTGGTGGAATCGTGTTGTCGAAAGCTCTCGGTGGGATCGTGATCGTCGTAGGACCGTCAGGTCCCTGAAAGGTGAAAACGCGCGGCGAGCCTGGTTCGGCTGGCGGCGCAGGCGGCACTACTGGTTCTACCTGTACGTTTACTGATGGGCCCTTCTGCACAGAGCGCTCGATGCGAGCCTCGTTTACCCGCTGCTGAACTCGATTTCTGATTGCCTCGCTGAAATCACGGGCGGCTCGATCAATGTCCTGGTTCGTCGCGGGGTTGGGGCTCTGGGTGGTCGCGGGACGCGTCGTCGCGTTGTTGCTGCCCTGGATTGTCATTGTCATCATGTTGTGGCTCACCTGATTCGGAAGCGGTACTCGTGCACTCGAAACATACGCATTTGAAGCATGCGTAGTGTCAGACCCGTGCACAGAAATGCCAGCGCTCTCGATGACATTTACGATTTCGTGACGGGTTGAAGACGTGTCGCACGCGCGCATCGTGCATCGTAATGCAGCGTCAGCGATACTCGGTGCGTAATTAAGAGAGTTTAGCGCGCGATGTACGCAATTCGCTATTGCAAATTCCTGTTTGTGCCTTAGTGTGGATGTGGCGAATAGTCATCTGTTTCCAGCATTCTTGTCGAGTGCACCATCACTTTCAGGACCTTCAAACTTGACGGAATCCCTCCCAGGTAGCTCAGACATCGAGCGCTTTGCCAACTCTATCGATCTATCGCGCGAGCTGAATCCGGCGCAATACGATCGAGTTTCACAGACATCGGACCAGCGGCACGACGACCTCATGACCGCGTTCGAGGAGCTCAGTGTTGCCGAAGAGGAGCTGCGCGCCCAGCAGGAAACGCTCGTCGAGACAGGCACCCTACTCGAGATCCAGCGCAAACGCTACCACACGCTTTTCGATCTCGCGCCGGATCCCTATGTAGTCACTGACGCCACTGGTACGATCGAGGAGGCCAATGCAGCCGCCTCCGCCTTGCTTGGAATGGCGAGCAAGCAGCTGGTCGGCAAGTCTCTCGTCACCTTTGTGGAGGGGCACTCCCACCCGGCATTTCAGACGCAGATCAACGCGCTCGGCAAGGGAGTACACGTCGAGAAGTGGATGATAGAGACGCTGGTGCGCGACGGCCGACTCGCCACCGTCGAGGCGACCGTTTCGACCCTCGAGACCCGACCTGACGGTAAGAGCTCACTCTGCTGGCTGCTGCGCGACATGAGCGCGCGACGCGAAACCGAAGAGAGCATGCAGGCGCTCAACCGCTCGTTGAACGCCCGCGTTGCGCAGCGCACGCGCGAGCTGGAGCTCGCGCTCGCGGGCGAGCAAGTTGCGCGCAAGGAAGCGGAAGCCGCCAATCGCATCAAGTCCGAGCTGTTCGCCCGTCTCAGCCACGAGTTCCGCACACCGCTGCATGCCGTGTCCGGATATCTCGAGATCCTCCAGCAGAACATTCATGGAGGTCTCAATGCGGAGCAGCGCCGCGACGTCGGGCGCATCCATCAGGCGCAGGAGCACCTGCTCACCCTCGTGAACATGATTCTCGATTTCGCCAAGCTCGAAGGAGGTCCAATCGAGCTTTCCATGGCTGAAATCCCGGTCGAGGAAACACTCCGCGGCGCCGAGGCACTCGTCGCGCCTCAATTCGCGAAGAAGGGCGTCAGCTACACGCACCGGAGCGGCGACGCTTCGCTCACGGTGTTCGCCGATCGCGAAAAGGTTCAGCAGATCGTAGTGAATCTTCTCGCCAACGCCGTGAAGTTCACGCCCGCGGGCGGAACCGTCGAGCTCGATTGGCGCGTCGAAGACGAGCAACTGCTCGTTCGGGTTCGCGACACCGGTTCCGGTATTCCGGAGGAGAAGATCGAGGAGATTTTCGAGCCGTTTGTGCAGCTCAGAGCGTCCGGATCGATCCCGAGCGGCGGGACAGGCCTCGGCCTCCCAATCAGTCGCGACCTCGCGCGCGCCATGGGCGGGGACGTGTCCGTCACGAGCACACTCGGCGTCGGCTCCGACTTCATGCTCACTCTGCCGCTCCGGAAGCGCGCCGGCGGTCCCAAGCTTTCAGGCACGATTACCGGCAATTAGCTTTGAGGGTGCGTTCTCATCTCGCATCCGGGAGCTGACTTTGCCACAATCGACCGCCGCCGCCCTGTACGACCTCGTTGAAGACCCATCGGTCTTCATCAAGCAGGATTGGAACGCCTACACGGCTGACGATCACGAAGTGTGGGGAATGCTGTACGAGCGCCGGATGAATCAGCTGCGGAAGAATGGCAGCAGGATTTTTCTGAAGGGCGCTGACATCATCGGCCTCAAACGGGAGACGGTCCCCGATCTCGCGGAAGTCAATCGCCGACTGGCGCCTCCCACCGGGTGGGAAGCCGTGCCGGTCTCGGGCTTCATACCGGCCAAGGCATTCTTCCAGTGCCTGTCGCTGCGGAAATTTCCGACGACTGTGACCATTCGAACCCGGGAGCAGCTCGACTACCTCCCGGAGCCCGACATCTTCCACGACGTCTTCGGGCACGTGCCTCTCCACGCCGATCCGGTCTTCGCCGATTTCCTCCAGCACTACGGTCAGGTGGCCGCGGCCGCCGAGAACGACGAAGACATCACGCGGATGGCGCGGCTCTTCTGGTTCACCGTAGAGTTTGGTCTCATCCGGGAAGACGGAGAGATCAAAGTCTATGGAAGCGGCCTCATCTCCTCGCACGGCGACGCTGCCAACGCCCTCGGCCCCAAATGCGAGCGCCGCCCGTTTTCGCTCGATGCGGTATTCAACCAGGCTTTCGAGATCGATCACTTTCAGGATGTGCTGTTCGTAACCGAGTCGTTCGACCAGCT
>DATHHC010000050.1:0-4544 GCA_035317285.1 Gemmatimonadaceae bacterium
GAGCGGCCTGCAGGAGCAGCAGGACCGCCAGCTTACATATTGAACTTCCCAAAATCTTCGGGACGCAGGTTCTCGAGATATTCCTTCAGCTGCTCGGCGGACATCTCCTCCGACGGCTCGGCCACAGTCTCCGGCGGGACCTGTCCCTCCTCCAGCAGCAGCGCGGTCAGAAGGCTGTCCTGCGCGAAGATCGGTGCCTCGAACCTGAGCGCGATCGCGATGCTGTCCGAAGGACGCGCATCGATGTGGACGGCGCCGGTGTCGCGCGCGATGTGAAGCTCAGCGTAAAAAGTGCGGTTCTCAACCTTGGTGATGTTGACTCGCCGCAGAGTCCCGCCCATGCCGATGATGAGATTCTTGCAGAGGTCGTGGGTCAGCGGACGCTCACGCTTGAGCTTGTTCATCTCGATCACAATCGATTCGGCTTCGGGCTGCCCGATCCAGATCGGCAGCAGACGTGCCCCGCCCTTCTCCTGGAGGATCACAACGTAGGAGTTGGTGGAGCGGTCGAGACCAAGGCGCATCACTTCGACTTCGACGAGTTGCATGAATTCAAGTTAACGTTGTGGCCGGAAAGTGGAAAAGCTGGCCACCAGGGGCGGCCAGCTTTTCATACACCAATGGCCCGGGAACGCTTGCCTATTTCGCTTCCACGGCCTTCCGGAGGTCCGAAACACGATCCAGCCGCTCCCACGTGAAGAGAGTACCCTTCCCGTTCTTCTTGGGAGTGCGGCCGAAATGCCCGTACGAAGAAGTGGGGCTGTAGATCGGCTTCTTCAGATCCAGAGCGTTGATTATCCCTTTTGGGGTGAGATCGAACACCTTGAGAATCGCCTTGAGGATCGCCGCCTCGGGGACGGCATTGGTGCCGAAAGTATCAACGTTGACCGATACGGGCTCGGCGACACCAATCGCGTATGCAACCTGGACTTCGCAGCGACGAGCGAGCTTGGCGCCGACAATGTTTTTCGCGACCCAGCGCGCGGCATAGCACGCGGAGCGATCCACCTTCGACGGATCCTTACCGCTGAATGCGCCACCGCCGTGGCGTCCCATTCCGCCGTACGTGTCGACGATGATCTTGCGGCCGGTGAGGCCGGCATCGCCCTGCGGGCCGCCGATTACGAACCGCCCGGTGGGATTGATGTGAAACTTGATGGTCCTGTCGCGCAACTCCTTCGGGATCACCGGATCAATGACCTCGGCGATTATTGCCTCGCGGAGCTTCTTGGTGGAGATGTCCTCCGAGTGCTGGGTCGAGACGACCACCGTCTCGACGCCGATCGGAAGCGCGTCTTCGTAGAGAACCGTCACTTGCGCCTTGCCGTCGGGGCGAACCCACTTGCCCTCTTTCGATCGGCGGAATGCGGCGAGCCGCTCAGTAAGTCGGTGTGCCAGCTGGATTGGCATTGGCATCAGCTCTTCCGTCTCGTCGCTGGCGTAGCCGAACATCATGCCTTGGTCGCCGGCGCCGCCGTGATCCACGCCCTGCGCGATGTCGGGAGACTGTTTGTCGATGGTGCTGATCACCGCGCAGGTCTTGCTATCGAAACCCATGCCCGCGTCGTTGTAGCCGATACGGTCGATCGTGGATCGCACGATCTCGGGAACGTTGACGTATGTCTTGGTGGTGATCTCGCCCGCAACGCAGGCGAGTCCGGTCGTTACAAGTGTCTCGCAGGCGACGCGCGCCTGGGGATCGTCTGCAAGGATTGCATCGAGGATAGCGTCCGAAATTGCATCCGCGACCTTGTCAGGGTGACCTTCAGTTACGGATTCGGATGTGAAGAGATGTCGATCGAGCACGAAATTCCTCGGGGGAATATGAGGATGAAGGGTGGCAACGGTCGCACGCCGTACTATTCGTGCGCCGAGGATGTCTTAAGTCCACCTGAGCCTTCGAAGATATTTCCCTCTTCGAATGTGGGCAACCCATCGCGCAAAAAAGGCGCGTCGCCGAATGCCGTCATCAGGCGCCGCCGCAGCTCGCCCTCGGCCTCCCGTGCAGTCCTGGATTCGAGCGCGGCGTTCGCTGCTTCGGCGGCTACGGCGACGCTCACGCCTCGGACGATCCGCTTGACCAGGGGAACTGCTCTCCCGGCGACGCTGAGACACCGCACTCCCAGCCCGATCAGTGCGAATGCCATGAGCGGCTGAGACGCCATCTCGCCGCATACGGCGACTTCCAGGCGATGCGCGACTCCTACATCGACGATCCGCTTGATCAGCGTCAATACCGCCGGGTGAAGCGGGGTGAACCGGGATGCGAGGTTCGCGCTGCCGCGATCGACCGCGAGAGTGTATTGCACCAGATCGTTGGTACCGATGCTGAGGAACGACACATCATCCACCAGCGTGTGCACGGAGAGCGCCGCCGCCGGTGTCTCGACCATCACCCCGAGGGGAAGATCGTGCCGGTACGGCACTCCTCTCGCATCCAACTCGCGTGCGGCCTCATTCAACAGACCCTTTGCCTGCAGCACTTCGTCGAGGGTGATGATGAGGGGAAACATGATCCTGACGTCGCCGTGCATCGCCGCGCGCAGCAGCGCCCTCAGCTGCGTCTTGAACAGCTCGGGCTCATCGAGGCACATCCTGATCGCGCGCCAGCCGAGGAATGGATTGGGATCGGTCGGGTAGCTGCCGATCGGGAGCTTGTCGCCGCCAACGTCGAAGGTGCGGATCACCACCGGGCGACCGCCGAATGCCTCGACCACGTGACGGTATGCGCGGTACTGCTCCTCCTCGTCGGGCATCGTCGCCCGTCCCACGACGAGGAATTCGGTCCGCATGAGACCGACACCCTCGGCACCGCTGCGCGCGGCGAACCCCGCCTCTTCCGGAAGATCGACGTTGGCGCGAAGCGTGACCCAGTGGTTATCGAGGGTGACGGAATCGGCGACCGAGAGCGCCTGAAGCTCCTTGTCCTCCAGAGCTTCGGTCGCGCGACGCTCCCTGTAGGTCTTGACCTGCGACGGCGTGGGATCAACGATGAGGATGCCCGATGTCCCGTCGAGGATCACGTGCTCGTTGCCCACCAGCCGCTCCGTCGCATCGCGTAGCCCGACGACCGCGGGCAAACCGAGCGACCGCGCGAGAATCGCGACGTGCGATGTGCGCGTGCCTGCGTCGGTAGCAATGCCGATGATCGCTTCGCGATCGAGCTGCACGGTGAGACTCGGCGTGAGGTCGTGAGTGACGAGGATTCTGTTGGATCCCTTCGGCAGATCGACCGGATCGTGATCGGGCAGGCCAAGCAGGATAGACAGCACCCTGATGTGCACGTCGATCAGGTCACCGACTCTCTCGCGCAGCAGCGGACGCGCATGACTCGCGAATTGCTGGCGCCACTCGAACAGAACGAGATCGAATGCTTTTTCGGCGCCGAGGTTCTGCGTTATCAGCTCCTCGACCTGCCGCAGAAGCTCGCCATCCTCGAGAATGGAAAGCTGGACATCGAAGATCGCGGCCTCCTCGGGACCCGCGTGCTTCTCGGCGCGCGCGCGGACGTGGTTAAGCCGTTCTCTCGCCTGGGCCAGACCCTCGTGGAAGCGCATGATCTCACCGGGAATGGCCTCGTCGGGAATGATGCGGTGGCGCACGTCCGGCACTTCCCACTTGAGGAGGTGGACCAGTCCGTCCACGATCCCCGGAGAAGCCGGCATGCCCGCAATTCCCTTCGCCATTCAGCGCTCCCCGAACTTGTTCGCGATCACGGCCGCAAGCGCATCCAGCGCAGCTTCAGCGTCGTCGCCGATTGCACGCAGGATTATCGTCGCGCCGCACTCGGCGGCCAGCATCATCACGCCCATGATGCTCTTGGCGTTGACCTCGAGGTCGTCGCGTATGATGGTGATGCTGCTCTTGAACTTGCCCGAAGTCTTGACGATCTCCGCGGCAGGCCGAGCATGTATCCCCAGCTTGTTGATGATCTTTACTTCGCGTTCAGGCATCAGGTCAGGACCGAGTAAAGAACGAAAACCGCGAGAACTCCAAGAGCGATACGCCAGCCTTCCGCGCGCTCCCTCAGCCGCGCGAGAAGCAGAATCCCAACCAATGCCGCCACGATGATGCCGCCAACGAGGGCGCGGTCCGGGCCCGCGACACGCTGAAGCGCGAGTGGAAGGGCAACTCCGGCGACAAGGGCGGCGGCACATCCGATGTACTCCGGCCCCTGCCGAAGCACCGGATTCCCGAGCGCCGAGGCGACGTTCAAACCGCGCGAGAGGCCAACCCGTAGTCCCCATGCCCTGAGAAGGATAGCTCCGGCGTTGTACAACAGGAGAAATGTACCAACCACTGCCAGAGGCGAGCCGCCAGTCCCGTAGACTCCTATCGCGACTAGCGAACAGAAAGGCAGCCAGCTCGCCCACACGAGCCGGTCGCCGACGCTTCCGAGAGGTCCCGCCAGCGCTGTTCGGAAGCGCTCGATTCTCGCGGCCTCCACTCCGTCCAGCTCGGCCCGGACCAATGCGCCCACCGCGATCCCGGCCAAATACGGGTGCGTGTTGAAATAGCGCGATTCGCGCGCCAGCGCCGCCCGG
>DATHHC010000051.1:0-15672 GCA_035317285.1 Gemmatimonadaceae bacterium
CTTGACGAGATGGGCGGCCGCCTTGACGCGACCCTTGTCTTCGTCCGTCCGCCAGATCGGCACGATCACGATCTCGATCGGCGCAAGGAGCGGCGGCACGCGCAGTCCACTGTCGTCACCGTGCGTCATCACCAGCCCGCCAATCAGCCGGGTAGAAACGCCCCAGCTCGTGTTCCAGGCGAATTCAATTCCCCCCGCCTCACTCTGGAACTTGAGATCGAAGGCCTTGGCGAAGTTCTGGCCGAGGTCATGTGATGTGCCGGCTTGCAGTGCCTTGTTGTCCTGCATCATCCCTTCGCACGAATAGGTCTTGAGCGCCCCGGCGAATCTCTCGGAGTCCGTCTTCAATCCTGTCACGACGGGCATCGCCATGTAGCCTTCCATGAAATCACGGTAGACGCCGAGCATTCGACGCGCTTCCTCCTCGGCTTCCCCATGCGTCGCGTGCGCGGTGTGGCCTTCCTGCCAGAGGAACTCGAGCGTGCGCAGGAAGAGGCGCGTGCGCATCTCCCAGCGGACGACGTTTGCCCACTGATTTATCAGGATCGGAAGATCGCGATAGCTCTGCACCCACTTGGCGTACATGGCGTAGATGATCGTCTCCGACGTTGGGCGGATGATCAGCGGCTCCTCGAGCTTCTTTCCTCCGCCGTGCGTCACGACGGCTGTCTCCGGAGCGAAGCCTTCCACGTGCTCCGCCTCCTTTTTCATGAAGCTCTCGGGGATGAACAGCGGGAAGTACGCGTTCTCGTGCCCGGTGTCCTTGAACATCTGGTCGAGCTGTTGCTGCATCCGCTCCCAGATTCCGTATCCCCGTGGCCTGATGACCATGCAGCCGCGGACCGGCGAGTAGTCAGCGAGCTCGGCCTTGAGCACGACCTCGTTGTACCAGGCGCTGAAATCCTCGGCGCGTTTCGTCAGTTTCTTGTCGTCTGCCATTGGTCTTCTACAATGAGTTCAGGAATGCATCGAGAGCGACGCTGCGCTCGGATCCATCGGCCAGCGTCTTCACGGTCACTTTTCCATTTGCATAGTCATCGCGGCGCAGCAACACCACGCTTTTCACTCCGGCGCTGGAGGCGGTTTTGAGCTGACGCGCCAGCGTCTGCGCCTTGAGCGCGTATTCGACACTCCGCGACTTGGCGCGCAGCCTGCCCGCAACCGTCATCACGTCCGGCAACATCGACTCGTCGTCCGCCGCTACCCAGTACTCGGTTCCCAGCTCGGGTGTTGGAAGCAGGTTGCGCGACCGTAACAGCTCGGTGAGCACCACGTCGCCCATCCCGAATCCGAGCGCCGGGAGATCCACGCCTCCAATCGTCGAGAGGAGATCGTCGTACCGTCCGCCCCCGCAGATTGCGCGGAATTCCCCCTGCGCATCGAACAGCTCGAACACCTTCCCTGTATAGTAAGCGAGCCCGCGCACGATTGAGAGATCGAATTCGATCCAGTCGCCGACGCCGAGGGCGTCGAGGAAGTTCATGTACTCGCGAACGTGCGTGACTGCCTCCATCACGTTCGGCGCGTGCCGGAACTCTGCGGCCAGTGCGTTGAGATCCCTGGAGGTATCGAGGATGCGCGAAACACCGGCTCTTGCTTCGGCGCTCAAGACGGCTTTCTCGACCTTGCCGAGCGTAACGTCGCGGGGCTCGCGGCCGGTCTTGTCTATTGCGGCGAAGACAGCCGGCATCTCCGTCTTCGTTACTCCGACGTGCGACAGAACGGCGGTAAGAAGCCGCCGATCCGAGACTCTCGCGCGCACGTCACGCGAGGTGAGGCCGACCGCGCGCATCACGTCGATCGCGACCGCGAGGAGCTCCGCGTCCGCCGCGACCGATGCTTCCCCGATAATGTCGACATTGAGCTGAAAGTGCTCGCGCAGCCTTCCCTTCTGCTGCCGCTCGTAGCGGAAAAGCTGCGGAACCGAAAACCACCGAATCGGCTTTCGCATTGCGTTTGCTTTCGCCGCGACCATGCGGGCCAGAGTCGGCGTCATCTCAGGGCGAAGGGCGACCTCGCGATCGCCCTTGTCGGTGAAGGTGTAGAGCTGGCCGACGATCTCGTCACCGCTCTTTTTGGTGTAGAGCTCGAGCGGCTCCAGGGGTGGACCATCGTATTCGACGAACCCGTATCTCCGAGCGACGTCGCGCCAGACCGACATGAGATAGTTGCGGGTGGCGAGCTGCTCGGGGTAAAAGTCTCGAAATCCTGGTAAAGCTCCCTGTGACATGGAGGAAAGCTACGCGGCGAACGGAGACACCTGCAAGCGCGACATCGCGTCGCCCACAGTGTGAAACGACCCCGTGACGAGCACGGTTTCCGAGTCCTTCTGAGCGAGGGTGAGCGCCGCATCCATGTCCGGCTCCAGCGCGGCGGCGAATCCCTGCGCCTTTGCAAACGTGAGCGCCTCGGCCGCGTCCCACTTCCGCTCGGCCGGAGCGGACGGGGCATTCGTGAAAACGAAGCGATCCACCGCGGGCGTGAGCTCACGGATGATTCCGCGCCAGTCCTTGTCGGAGAGAACGGCGACCAGGGCCGTTCGAGGAGCGGGGGGATTGACGGCGCGAAGCGTCTGGGCGATGGTGCGCGCACCATCCGGATTGTGGGCGACGTCAAAGATGAACTTGCCGTGGCGCTGAAACCGGCCGGGCAGGAACACTCCGGTAAGCGCCTTCGAGATCCCGGCCGGCGGCGGCAGATATTCCTTGCCAACTGCGGCGAGCGTTGCGATCGCCGTGGCCGTATTGCGCGCCTGATGCGCGCCAATCAGCGGTGTCGTGATTTGCTGGGGTTCCTTCCTGCCCCAGAGCCCGGACGAACTGCTGGGCGCAGATGACTTTCCGGACACGGATGCTTTTTGCCCGAGCGTGAACGACGTTCCGCTCGCGGTGACATCAACGTCGCCGATCGCATAGTCCTGGTCGAGTACTACGACTGGCCTGGCGCCGGCATCCTGTGCGCATTTCGCCAGCAGGTCGCGTATCGCCGGCGCCGGCTCGCCGATCACGGCGGGAACCCCCGACTTGAATATCCCGGCCTTTTCCTTCGCGATCGCTTCCAGTGTGTCGCCGAGCAGATCCGTGTGATCGAGACCAATCGACGTGACGGTCGCCACGCGGGGCATGAGCACGTTTGTCGAATCGAGGCGGCCGCCGAGTCCGGTCTCGATGACGGCGAGGTCAACCTCTCTCTTGGCGAGCCAATCAAAGGCGAGCGCCGTCGTCACCTCAAAGAACGTCGCCCCCATTTGCTCGGCGGTTGGAATCCAGCGCTCGAGAAACTCGAGCACTTCTTCCTCGAACATCGGCTTTCCGTTGACTGTCACGCGCTCCCGAAAATCGACGAGATGCGGGGAGGTGTATCGCCCAACCACGAGCCCTCGGGCGCCCAGCAGCGCCTCACAGGTGGCGACGACGCTTCCCTTACCGTTGGTGCCGGCAATGTGGATGGTAGAGATCTTCCGGTGCGGAGAGCCGAGTTTCTCGAGGAGCGCTTCGGTGCGCTCGAGACCTGGTTTGATGCTGCCGGTCGTGCGGGCGAAGAGAGCCTGGATCGCCTCGCCGTAGGAGGTCAGGAGGTCGTCCACCCTGCCGAGGCCGGCTTGCCGCTCATGTGACGCAGCAGCTGACCAACCGTTCTCTTCAGTTCGGACCGAGGGACCACTGAGTCAACGATCCCGTGCTCCAGGAGAAACTCCGCTGTCTGGAATCCTTCGGGCAGCTCCTGTCCGATCGTCTGCTTGATCACGCGCGGCCCCGCGAATCCGATTACCGCGCCGGGCTCAGCGAGAATCGCATCACCGAGCATCGAGAAGCTGGCGCTGACGCCGCCGGTAGTCGGATTCGTGAGGATCGAGACATACGGAATACGCCGCTCCGAGAGCTGCGACAGGATCGCCGCGGCCTTGGCCATCTGCATGAGCGAGAGCACGCCCTCCTGCATTCGTGCGCCGCCGGACGCGGAGATTATGATGAGCGGGTATTTGCGCTCGATGGCGACCTGTCCGAGTCGTGCAATCTTTTCACCGACGACCGATCCCATCGAGCCACCCATGAACGCGAAGTCCATGACGGCGAGACAGACCGGCATTCCGCCGAGCTGGCCCGTGAAGGTGAGAATGGCGTCGCCGTCGCCGGCAGCGCCGGTGGCCTTTTTCAGGCGCGCCGGATAATCGGGAAAACCGAGCGGGTCGGTGGAGCGAATGTCGAGCTCGGTCTCTTCGATGGTGTTCTCGTCGAGAAGGATCGCCGCGTATTCGCTCGCGCGGATGCGGCGGTGGAAGCCGCAGTTCGGGCAGACGTTGAGGTTGCGCACAAACTTCTCGCGGAGGTCGGTGTGACCACACTGGTCACACTTTTCCCAGGCGTCGGGCGGAATCTCGTGTTTTTCGTGCCGCGGCAGGCGGGGCTTCTTCTCTTTGCGGAACCATGCCATGCGCGAAATTTACCCGGCCGCGGCTGAGTTTGCAGCGTTTAGCCCATAGCTGCGGTCGGCGACTCTGCGCGGGCTGCGTGCCGCGGTGTCATGGCGCTGTTGCCTCGGCGCGCGGTTGCTGATCATCGCCGGTCAGTCGGGCGCGGGTGTCCTCTTCGGCTCCGGGCTCTCGCTCGTCAGTGGCCCGAACGATTGGAGTGGAACCAGGGGTCGCGCGCTCCCAGGCGGCGTCGGCGCACCGATTGTCGCTCGTGGGTCGTCGCCTACGAGGACACCCTCACCCTCCTTCCCAAAGGGGACCTGCAACTGCGCGTCGCGAGTGGCGCAGCGGATGCCACGCGGAGCCGCAGCGCGCGCCAGCGCGCCGAGCGAAGCTCGGCCTGCCCGTGTAAACCAAGCCTCGGGCACCCTGGCGCACACGTGCTCAACGACCGCGCGCCGCAGCCCACTACCCCACCACTAGCATGGTTTCAGCGCACGAGCGAGCAGCACCGAGGTGTGCGTGCTGTTCCATGGTGTCAGCCGAGGAGGCGAGGGGTGTCCTCGGAGCGGCTTTCCAAAGCGAGCGCGAGGAGGAGACCCGCGACTGAGCGGAGCGAAGGAGCGTAGTGAGGGGCTCCGACCAAGCGAGCGTAGCCGCGGAGAGGATTCCCCTCGCCGACCCGCGCGATGCACCCAGAAGTAGCGCGCACCACGATGCCAGCGGGGCGGAGCTAAAACTGCTAGCGGCGGAGGGAGAGGGCGCTGCCGCGGCCTTCGCCTGAGATGCGCATCAGGATGCCGACGGCTAGCCAGCTCGCGAGCATGAAGGAGCCCCCGTAACTGAAGAATGGCAGCGGAATTCCCGTGATCGGCATCAGGTTTAGGGTCATCCCGACATTCACCAGCACGTGCACGAACCAGCTCGACATCAATCCGAACGCGACCAGACTGCTGAACGAATCGTTGGCGCGCTCGGCGATCTTCGTAATGCGGAGGAAGAGCCAGAGGAAGAGCGTCAGCGCGATCGTCACGCCGAGAAAGCCCAGCTCCTCGCCGACGACAGAGAAGATGAAGTCGGTGTGCTGTTCAGGGAGAAACGCGAGTCGTTTCTGCGTTCCCTCTGTGAACCCCTTGCCGAAGAATCCGCCCGAGCCAATCGCCACCTTCGACTGAATGACGTGGTAGCCCGATGCGCGCGGATCAGCGGTGGGGTCGATGAACGTCTTCAGTCGGTTCTGCTGGTACGGCGCGAGCTTCTCCCACATCATCGGCGCGACCACGCCGGTCGCGACGTTGAGCACCATCAGCACGATGCCTTCGATCAGGTACGGTCGGTACCAGAGCACGAGTGCGAGCAATATGAAGAACCACGCACCCCACAATCCGACGCTGAACGAGAGAATCAGACTGATCGCGGGGCTCGCGATCAGAATGAGAAGCGGCCACGCCACGCCCGCCCAGTACAGCATCGCGAAAAAGATTCCGATGAAGACGATGCCCGTTCCCAGGTCCGGTTGGAGCATGATGATCAACCAGGGAATGCCGACGACGAGCGCGGGCTTCCAGAGATCGAGCAGGGACTTCGGCGTCTCGCGCTGGTTGGCCAGAACCTTCGCGAGCATGAGCACCACTGTGACTTTCGCGATCTCGGAGGGCTGGCCAATGCGATGGCTTCCGATCGCGAGCCAGCTCTTCGTGCTCGCGGCTGTTCCGGCTCCCTTCCCCACTACGAGCGTGAGCCCGAGCAGGAAAATCGAGAACAGGTACAGCGGCGTCGTCATCCACTCGATGAACCGAACGGACGAGTGCCCGATTGCGTAGGCGAACCCCATCCCGATCACCAGCCACAGGATCTGCGACTTGTACAGCGTCGCGACGGCGGTGGGAGTATCGGTCTGGCCCGCGGAGTAGACCATCGCGACGCCGAATAGGGAGAGAAGCACGGCGGCCGTCAGGAGACGGACATCGTAGACGATCGGCCGACTCATCATCCTTCGTCCATCGTCGCTTTGATCGGCCCAACCTTGAGATAGTGACCAATGATGGCAGACGCGATGTGCGCCGCGCGCGATCCGTGCAGGCCGAATTCCAGCAGCACCGCGACGACGATCTTCGGCTTGTCGGCTGGAGCAAATCCGACGAACCAGCCATGGTCGTCTCCGCCTGTGTTCTGCGCCGTGCCTGTCTTGCCGGCGAGCGTGAGGCCCTGAATCGCGGACGCTCCCGCGGTTCCGCCCGCTTCGAGCACAGCTTTCAGACCTTCCAGCACCACCGAGTCCTGCACCGAATTGAGGGTGAATACCTGCTTCCGCTGCGGCACCAGGTGGGCAATCTCCGGCCGCGGCGCCTGACCCTTGGTGGCGAATGCGCTATAGAGCTTCGCCATGTTCACCACTGTCTGCGAATTCGCGCCCTGCCCGATCGCGAGATTCAGCGTTTCGGCATTGCTCCATCCGCGCGGACCGTACTTCTTGTCGTAGTAGTCCCTCGAGTATGGCCAGCGTGCCTGGGATTCTTCCGGGAGATCGATGCCGGACTTGTCGCGCATCGAGAGCCTTATTCCGCCAGCGATGAAATTCGCGAGCCCGATCTTCAGGCCGAGCTGGTAGAAATAGACGTCGCACGAATGCTTGATCGCGCCCTCGAGATCGAGCGAGCCGTGCCCCTTCTTCTCCCAGCAGCGGAAATAGCGATTGCCGAACTGATAGCCACCTGTGCACGGCACCGTCATGTGCTCCTTCACCCCAACTACGCCGTTTTGCAGTGCGATGATCGACGTGGCGAGCTTGAACGTCGAGCCTGGCGGATAGGTACCCTGAATCGCCTTGTTCACGAGCGGGCGCCGCTTGTCTTCCAGAAGCTGCTTGTAATACTCGACTGGAATCCCGCCGGTGAATTTGTTCGGATCCCAGCTCGGAGCGCTGTACAGTGCGAGCACCTCACCGGTGTTCGGGTCGATCGCGATCGCACCGCCTTGCAGCGAATCGGCAAAGATTCCTACGGTGAACTTCTGGAGATCGAGATCGATATTGGTGTAGAGGGGCGGCGCACCTTCCGGACTCAAATCGGGCCGCGGTCCCTCTCCGCGCACAGGACGGCCACGCGCATCAACTTCGTCGAAGCGCACGCCTTCCTTGCCGTGGAGTATCGCCTCGTACTGCTTCTCGAGACCGGCCTTCCCGATCTGCTGCCCAGGCTTGTAGCTCGCGTATTTCGGATCGTTCAAATCCGATTCCGTGATTTCACCGGTATATCCGACGAACGACGCGACGCTCGGCCCGTCGGGATAGTAGCGCTTGGGAACCGACTGGATGATCAGGCGCGGGAAATCCAGCCGATGCTCTTCGAGAACGGAGACAATGTCGATCGACGCATCCGCGAGGACGACTGTTGGCCTCGTCGGCGCGCGGCGATAGCGGCGGATTGCGTTGTTGATGTCGTTCTGTCCGAGCTGCAGCGTCGGCGCGAGCTGCGCGAGCGCGCTCCGCAGGCTGTCCACGCTCGGCGCCGTGAGTGAGACGGAGTACGCCGGAAGATTCTCGGCGATCACTTCACCGTGCCGGTCGTAGATGATTCCGCGAGGCGCCGGCAAAGGAATCGGACGCAGACGGTTTTCTTCGGACTGCATCACGAACTGCTTGTACTGCACGACCTGCGTTTTGAAAAACGCTCCGACGAGCAGCACGAATCCGATCGCGAGGGCCATCGAGCTCATCCTCGCCCTCCGGGCTACGTCGTTCGGATGGAAGCTCATGTGGGAGTCGGCTCGAGCAGCGGTCGCATGATGAAGAGTAATAGCACGCCCACCGCCGCGGTGACTGCCGCGGACAACGGCGACCAGAGCACAAGCTGTTGCAGCAGCTCGAACCCATGCAAGCGCTGCTCACCGACGAAGTAGAGAATGTCGAACACCCACTTCCCGAGGAAAAAGAAGAAGGCATTCAGAACCAGATTATCCGCGAAGAAAACCGCTTTGAGGTAGGAAGCGCCGAAGCCGACGGCCGTCATCGCGAGCGCGCCGGCGCCAAGCGCGTCCGGTGCCAGCGAATCCGAAATCAAGCCGAGCGCGAACCCAATCAGGGCTGCAGTCGAAGGGCGGACGCGCACTGCCGCGAGAAGGAGCGCCAGAATCAGGAAATCCATCGGCGCGCGCCACCCGAGAAGAGGACGGAGCGTGTAGTGAAGAACGATGAAGATGAGGAAGCTGATTAAAGCGCGAATCGCCCCACCCATGTTCATCGTGTTGCTCCCGGTGGTCGGGTCGGATTCGTGTCGGGTCGTGTGGGGGTGGAATCGCGCCTGATCGTCTCACGCGCCACGGAATCGCGCCGCAGGCGAGCGGCTGCGGTGTCGACCGGCGGTCTGCGGATTGGAGCTGGCTTCGGAACCAACTCGACCGCCTTCGCGCTGTCGGTCACACCGAGGGGAGCGCCGCCGTTCGCGCGCGCGATGCTGTCGAGTACAGCTCTGCGTGCCGCGGCCTCGGCCAGCGCCGCGGCTCTGGCCGCGGAGTCGCCAGAGACGATAATACGCTGCGTCGCCTGGTCGACCTGCGCGACGCTTTGCCACACACCGTCGAATCCCTTCGCGAGTCGGTCGCGGCGGAGAATCATCACGGAATAGACGTCAGACGGATTCACCGCGGGACGCAGCAGATACGTGCGTGCCCAGCCTTCGCTGGTCTTCATCTCTTCGAGAACTGTTCCGATTGGAATGCCGCGGGGCCACACGCCGCCCCATCCCGAGCTGACGATGAGGGCGCCAGGCTTGAGCGTCGCCCTGAATGGAACGCCACGCAGCTCGATCAGATAGCCGCCTGTTGCCGATCCGGTGAGGTGCGCCTGCGCAATTCCGAACGCGGTGCCGTCGGGGGACATCGCGCTGACGCGGAAATCCGGGTGAGTCCACAGCATCGCGTGGCTCATTGTGGGATCGACCTGATCCACTACTCCGACCAGACCTTCCGGTGCAATCACCGGACTGAGCCTGCTCACGCCCGCGCGCGAGCCTGCGCTCAGAATCACAGTGGTCTCGTCCCTCACGCCGCGACCATGCAGAGCTTCTGTTGGAATGAAGCCCCAGCGGAGCCGTGACCCGAGCCCGATGATCCTTCTCAGGCGTTCGTTCTCGCTCTCGAGCGAGCCGGCCTTCATCGAGGTGAGCGCGAGGCTGTCTATGCTTGCCTGTTTGGCGTCAGCCTGCAACAGGGACTGGCGGCCCCGCTCGGATCTCTCCTGGAGCATCACGAGCGGAGCAAGGAAGGTGCGCCGCATTCCCGTCGCGAGCGGATCGCGCATCGTGTTCGGGAGAGCCCGGACGACGAGCGACAGGACAATGCAGGTGGAAACGACGATCAGATCGAGCCGAGGGTTGCTTCGTATGGTGCGGGCCAACTTTTACCTCAAGTCGCTAGGACGGACCAGTATTTCGCCTCATCATCAAGTATACGTCCGCAACCCCGCACCACACAGGTCAGAGGATCCTCGTCGACATGGATCGGAAGACCGGTTTCCTGCGACAGCAGGACATCGAGGCCACGAATGAGAGCGCCACCACCCGTCATAACGATGCCGCGATCGACAATATCGGCCGCGAGCTCGGGCGGGGTGATCTCCAGCGCGCGCCGCACCGCATCGACGATCTGCTGAATCGGCTCCTGCACCGCATCGCGGATCTCCGACGAATGCACGCGCACCGTCTTCGGGATCCCTGATACAAGATCCCTGCCCTTGACGTCCATTTCCCTCTCATCCCCGACAGGCGCCGCCGATCCGATCTGGATCTTCACCTGTTCGGCCGTCGATTCCCCGACGAGAAGGTTGTAGTTCTTGCGCATGAACTGAACGATCGCCATGTCCAGCTCGTCGCCGCCGGTGCGAATCGAAGTGTCGCTCACGATTCCCGACAGCGCGATAACAGCGATTTCGGTAGTGCCTCCACCGATATCAATTACCATGTTGCCGGTGGGTGTCTCGACAGGAAGGCCGACACCGATCGCGGCGGCCATTGGCTCCGCGACCATGAAGACTTCCTTCGCGCCCGCGCCCAGCGCCGAGTCGCGGACAGCGCGCTTCTCGACTTCGGTGATGCCGGAGGGAACGCAGACGATCACGCGCGGCTTCACCTTGAAGACGTGGTTCTCGATGATGAGCGCGAGAAAATATCTCAGCATCTTCTCGGTGACGTCGAAGTCGGCGATGACGCCGTCCTTCATCGGTCTCACCGCGATGACGCCTTCAGGCGTGCGGCCAAGCATGCGCTTCGCCTCGAGTCCAACGCCTTTGATTTTTTTCGTTTCGCGATCGAGCGCGACGACAGAAGGCTCGTTGAGCACGATGCCTTCGCCCTTCACGTAGATCAATGTATTCGCGGTGCCGAGGTCGACGGCAATCGCATTCGCCGGGAAAAGTGCGCCCGGTTTAAAGAATGGCCAGCGCATTAGTTCAAATATGAATCGGGTGGAGTATACGGCAAGGCAAAAGCCTCGGCGACAGCGGCGTATGTCACCTTTCCGTCTACGATGTTGAGTCCCTTCCTCAGTGCTGCGTTATCCTTGAGAGCCTGTTTCCAACCCTTGTTCGCCAGCTGCAAGGCGTATGGAAACGTTGCGTTGGTCAGTGCGAGCGTTGACGTGCGTGGTACTCCGCCGGGCATGTTTGCGACTCCGTAGTGGATGATCCCATCCACGACGTAGGTTGGGTTCTCGTGCGTTGTAGCCTTGATAGTCTCGACGCAGCCGCCCTGATCGATGGCGACGTCGACGATGACTGATCCCTGCTGCATCGACTTGAGATCTTCGCGACGAATTAGGCGCGGTGCGACGGCCCCGTGAATGAGAACCGCCCCCACGACCAGATCCGCGGTGGAGATCTGCTCCAGAATGTTATGACGATTGGAATAGATGAGCGTGACGTTGGCCGGCATGACGTCCGACAGGTAGCGCAGACGCTCAAGGCTGAGGTCCAGGACAGTAACCTTCGCTCCCAACCCGGCGGCCATCTTCGCCGCGTTGATTCCGACGATGCCGCCGCCGAGAATCACGACCTTGCCCGGAGCGACGCCGGGGACGCCGCCGAGGAGAACGCCGCGTCCACCGTAGAGCTTCTCGAGGTACTTGGCGCCTTCCTGGACGGCCATCCGGCCGGCCACTTCGGACATCGGCGTCAGGAGAGGCAGCTCCCTCGACGGAAGCTCAACAGTCTCGTAGGCGACGCAGACGGCGCCGCTCTTGATGTGCGCGAGCGTGAGGTCCTTGTCGGCGGCGAAGTGAAAATACGTGAAAATCAGCTGGCCCTTCTTCATGCGCGGCCACTCGGGCTTGATCGGTTCCTTCACCTTCATGATCATGTCGGCTTCGCGCCAAACGGCGTCGGCGTCGGCCCCGACCCTGGCGCCGACCGCGGTGTAGGCCGAATCGAGGAACCCGCTGCCCTCGCCTGCTCCCTTCTCGATCATCACGGTGTGGCCAGAGGCCACGAGCGCTTCCGCTCCAGCCGGCACCAGTGCAACACGATTCTCGTTGGTCTTGATCTCCTTCGGAACGCCGATCTTCATAGCTAGTTCAGGGGCTCTATTTTGATTGTGGATTAAGAGATTGGTGGGTCACGCAGCGACCTTCGGGCCGAGGCTCACAAGAGTTTGAGAGGCAGGCGAGTAGTAGGTTTTGCAGATATCCGCGACCGTTTGCGAGTCGATCGCTTCGACTAGCGCGAGCACTTCATCGAGAGTCCGGTATGGCTCCCCATAGAGCTCGACTCCAGCCGCCCGGTACATCCTCGAGGACGGGCTTTCCAGAGACAGCGTAATCTGCCCCTTTAGCTGGCTTTTTCCAGCGGTCAGCTCCTCCTCGGTCAAGCCGTTCGCCGCCAGCTTTTCCATCTCACCGTTGATCGCGTCGACCGCCGCTCTCGCCGTCTCGGGCGTAGTGCCGACGTAAACACCGTGCGCTCCGGCGTCTTCGTGGAACGACTGAAATGAGTAAACAGAGTAGGCGAGACCCAATTCTTCACGGATACGCTGAAAAAGGCGCGAGCTCATGCCGCCACCGAACAGCATTCCGATCATGCTCATCGCGTAGCGCCGCGGGTCGCTGTGCTCGAACGCGGGGCCACCGATCACGATGTGGGTCTGGGCTGTATCACGCTCGAAGTGCACGGCGCTAGGTGCTTGCACGATTGGAGCCGGAGACTTGAGAGCGGGCAGTCCACCCCGGGGGATGTCCGCCCATCCAGTCGCTTCCAGCGTCTCGAGAAGCGCGTCGTGCTCCACGTTTCCGGCCGCGGCGACGACCACCTGCTCGGGATGGTACGCCCGCGAGTGAAGCGCTCGCAGGTCGCTCTGCTCGAGCGCGCCCACCGTCTCGCGTGTTCCGAGAATGGAGTAGCCGTAGGGATGATTTCCCCAGAGCTGGGTGTTGTGCAGCTCGAAGACGAGATCGTCCGGCGTGTCGTCGACGGTGTTGATCTCCTCCAGCACGACTTTGCGCTCGAGAGCCAGGTCCGACGCGCGAAGCACGGGACGAAAAACCAGATCAGCGAGCACGTCCGCCGCCTGCGGCAGATGCTCGTCGAGCACTCTCGCCTGATACGCTGTGTGCTCGCGCGCGGTATAGGCGTCGAGCGAACCGCCGAGGATCTCGAGGGCGAGCGCGAGATCCCGCGCGCTTCGGGTCGCGGTCCCCTTGAACACCATGTGCTCGAGCATGTGCGAGACGCCCATTTTTTCCGGACTCTCGTGAAGCGATGCCGCGCGAACCCATGCCCCCAATGCGACCGACCGTACTCCCGGCATGTGCTCCGAGAGTACGGTCAATCCGTTCGGGAGAACGGTACGTCGCAGATCAGCTTCGGCAGACTGCGCGATGAGGCTCACTCGCGCGAACGTCCCCCGCTGCCACCGCGAGACCCGCTGCGCGGACGGCGGGGTCTGTCGCCACGATCTGACGATCCACCCTCGGAGCCTTCGCTTCCGCCGCTGCCTTCGCTCCCCGCACCCACGCCGGCGAGGTGCCCTTCGCCGCTCGAGGCCTCGCCTTCGGGCTTGGGCGTCAGTGCTTTCATCGAGAGGCGCAAACGTCCACGCTCATCGCGATCGAGAAGCTTGACCTTCACGCGGTCTCCCTTCTTCACGACGTCTTCCGTCTTCTCGGTGCGGCCGTGCTTGAGCTCGGAGATGTGCACCAGACCTTCGGTGCCCGGCATGATCTCGACGAATGCGCCGAATGCCGTCGTGCTCTTCACGTTTCCTTCGTAGATCTCGCCGATCACGGGCTCGGCGGTGAGCGCCTGAATCATCTGGCGCGCCCGCTCCATTGCCTCGCCACCAACAGCGGCGATCGTGACCAGTCCGGTATCGTCCACCGTGATCTCGGCGCCCGTCTCTTCCTGGATGCCGCGAATCGTCTTGCCCTTCGGTCCGATGAGGTCGCCGATCTTCTCGGGGCTGATGTTCATCGTCACAATGCGCGGAGCGTATGCCGACAAATCAGCACGAGGGGCTGGGAGTGCTTTTGCCATCTCGCTGAGAATGTGAAGTCTTCCCTCGCGCGCCTGCGCCATGGCTTCCTTCACGATCTGGAGATCGAGGCCTTCGATCTTGATGTCCATCTGGATCGAAGTGATTCCAGCTTCGGTGCCGGCGACCTTGAAGTCCATGTCGCCCAGGTGATCCTCGGTGCCGAGAATGTCGGTGAGGACCGCGTACTTGCTGCCTTCCTTGATGAGGCCCATTGCCACGCCGGCGACGGCGGAGCGAAGAGGAACGCCGGCATCGAAGAGAGCCAGTGAGCCACCACAAACCGACGCCATTGACGACGATCCATTCGACTCGAGAATGTCGGACACGATGCGAATCGTGTACGGAAACTCCTCGAACGCCGGCAGCACGCCCTGAAGCGCACGCTCGGCCAGGTTGCCGTGACCGATCTCGCGGCGGCTGGTGCCGCGCATCGGTCTCACTTCACCGGTGGAGAACGGCGGGAAGTTGTAGTGGAGCATGAACGACTTGGTGGTCTCGCCTGCATCATCGATGCTGTCGAGGCGCTGGACGTCGTTCGCGGTGCCAAGCGTAACTGCGACCAGCGCCTGCGTCTGTCCGCGGGTGAAGAGCGCCGAGCCGTGCGCGCGTGGCAACACGGGCGCGTCGATCGTGATGGGCCGCACGTCCTTTGTGCCGCGGCCATCGACGCGCTTGCTGCTGTCCAGCACCTGCGAACGGAGCGCGTTGTACTCAACGTCCCCAACCAGGTTGCTGATGTCCTTCGAGTTATCCGGGAACTCAGTGAGGAGTAGCGCGATCGCTTCCTTCTTCACCAGCTCGACGGCCTCGATACGGGTGTGCTTCTCCTTCTGGTTGATCGCCTCGACGATCCTTCCCTTCGTGAGCTCGTCGACCCGGGCTCTGATCTGCGGAGCGATCTCGGCCTTTTTCCACGGCATCTTCGGTACGCGGTCCTTGGCGAGCATTTCCTCCTGAATCGCGATCAGCTCCTGCACGCCGCGATGTCCGACGGTGATGGCTTCGAGCATGTCGGCTTCGGTGACTTCGAGCGCGCCACCCTCGACCATCATGATCGAGTCCTTGGAAGCGGCGAGGACGACGTCCATGTCGCTGTAAGGGAGCTGCTGGAAGGTCGGGTTGAGGATCCACTTCTCCTGGACTCTGCCGACGCGCACGCCGGCTATCGGGCCCATGAAGGGAATCTTCGAGGAGTTGAGCGCGTAGGACGCGGCGACGAGCGCCATTACGTCAGCGTCGTTCTCCTGGTCAGCCGAGATGACGTAGATGAATACCTGGACTTCGTTCTTGAATCCTTCCGGGAAAAGCGGGCGGATCGATCTGTCGATGATTCGCGCCTTCAGGATTTCCGGATCGGAGGGTCGGCCTTCCCGCTTGATGAAGCCGCCGGGAATCTTTCCCGCGGCGTAGGCCTTGTCCTTGTACTCGACGAGAAGCGGGAAAAACGAGAGGGGACTTTCGGTGTCGCTGACCGTCACTGCGGCGAGAACCATCGTCTCGCCATACTGGACTAGTGCGGATCCTGCTGCCTGCTTCGCCATGCGGCCTGTCTCGATGACGAGGCGTCTGCCGGCGAACGTTCTTTCGATGCGTTGCATAATGTTGTGTTGTTTTCGCTTGTGTAGCACAAACCGCGCGGACGCCATTGTGCGCCGCGCGGTGAGATCAAAAAGTCAGGCTAGTATCGGAGTCCAAGGTCCGCGATGATCTTGCGGTAGCCTTCGAGGTCGGTACGCCTCA
>DATHHC010000052.1:0-5966 GCA_035317285.1 Gemmatimonadaceae bacterium
CTGCGGTCGATGAGCAATCCGGGGATCGCGGATCGCTCGCGCTCCGGATACCTCGGGTTGGAGAGCCAGCCTTTGGGATGCGTTTGTTCTTCCGTCCACGCGAAGCGGAACG
Organism: Gemmatimonadaceae bacterium; assembly: GCA_035317285.1. GTDB lineage: Bacteria > Gemmatimonadota > Gemmatimonadetes > Gemmatimonadales > Gemmatimonadaceae > UBA4720. The sequence continues at coordinate 113 of DATHHC010000052.1, forward strand.
TGTTGATTGCGCCCTGACGTTTCTGCCACGCCGCGATGATCTCGGCTTTCGCTGGAACCGGCTTGCTCGGATCGCGCTGCCCGAGCTGCAGTCGCGCAGCTGGGCCTTGTTGTCCAACCGCGGCAGCCATGGGGAAAGCGAGAGCGAAAATGGCAGCGACTTTACGGAGCGATCGTTGTTTTCTTGATGACACAGCCCTCACTTCACACCCTTCACTTGATTGAGAGCGCTTTCCAGAGCTTCAATTCTTTTCTTCAATGAGACAACAACGCCCAACGAGCACAAAAGGCCGAATCCTGTGGCGGCAATGTAGATCGCGTGGAGGTTTATGAAATGGCTGATTGGCCAGGATGCGCTCCAACGCCCATAAACCAGGCTGAAGGACGTGGTCAGCATTCCGCAAACCGTGGCGAGGGAAAGGACGAATCCCAGTTTTTGTGGTTCCATGACCGACCTCCGATAATTGAGGCTGCACCCGCATCAGCGCGTGTTGGTCAGCGCGCTTATCGGAGCCAGCGAGAGCTTCCGGAACTCGACCTCCGATCCTTCCGACTGCACCGCGATTTGCCCGTGATCGGCTGTCGCGTCTGAGCCGTTATTTACCAGATCGCCATTGACCCAGACCCTGATCGAGCGGCCGACGGCTTCGATCACCATGGTGTTCCATTGGCCGAGTGGCTTCTCGGAGCTGTCGGTGAGATTGAGGATGCGTCGCGCTTTTCCCTCCGTGGTTCCCCACTCCGCCTGTGGGCCGCGGCGGCGCGCCATGTCGGGGACGCGGATGTCTTCCAGGATGCACCAGAAATCGCCGGCGTTCCCGTGTTCCATCTGCACCTCGATCGACCGCGGAAACATCCCGTAGAGCGCGCGCGGGGTCGACGCGTGCACAAGAATACCGGCGTTTCCCGGAGCCGCCGGGAAGCGGTACTCGACCTCGAGCCGATAGTCGCGGTAGCTGGAATCCGTGATGAGGTGTCCGCGGGGCTCGCCGAGGCTCACGAGCATTCCATTCCGCACGATGAACGGATTGCGGACGCGCACGTTGGCGGCCGGTGCGGGAACGTCGACGTGCCAGCCGGATAGATCTCTGCCGTTGAAGAGGTTCTGTGGTTGCCGCTCGGACGCGCAGCGTGACGTCGAGCCGAGGGCCGCCAAGCTGACCGCGAGAACGACGAATGATTTCAAAGATTCTCCGATAGTGAATGGCGATCTGACGCCTTCGTTGACTGCTGTGCGCGACGTGGACTACCTGAAGAAAAGCCAGAACCGACGCCAGAGTCGAATGATGGCAGCGAAGACAAGGCCTATCGCGGCCCCATAAGCGACGTAAAACGCAAACCACAACGCGTAGCTGAACGGCCCGCCGATGTGACGCATTGGTGGCTGAAGCCCGAGGCCAGCTCGCTCGTACAGATCATTCGCGACGGAGAAGAGCCCCAGCGTGAAGCCAAAACCGGCTCCCGCCCCCGCCGCTTCAATCCATCTTGGTCGCTGAGCGCGGGCCTCGCGGAACTGCCGGTCGAGGGGCTTTGTAGTCGGTTCCATTATCGCCCTTTCTTGTTGGGATGTCACGCTTCCACCATCCCTATGCTAGCACCGCGCTGACGTGTCCGGCAACGATGCGCCAGCCGTCGCCCTGTGCGCGCCAGACGCGCGTATATCGGAACGGCCCAGCGAAGGCCGCACCCTCGAATGTCCCACTCATCTCCATGCGAACGCTCACCACGGCGATGTGGCCGAAGCGCTGGACGCGTTCCTCGCTTGGCTCGAGGCGTGTGATGCGTATGAGGCCGCGCCGGTGCGCGTCCAAATCGTCCTTCTTTCCGTAAACCCCGCCATTTGGGCCGGTAAAGACAAGCGCGTCGTCCACGAGCCGATCGAGCTCTTGCACATCGCTGGACAGTTGTGCTCGCCGAAGCGCTGCCTCGCACGCGCGCAACGAAGCTTCGGACGGGTCAGCGGTCAAATCGTTCATCCAGCCCCAATATCCACCTGAAAACCCTCGGCGCGCAAAGCCCGCTCCAACGCGCTTGTCGCCTGGCTGCCAAAATTCTTGCGAATGGTTCGCTCAACTATCGTCACCCGTGGCTTCAGTAGATTCGCCGTAGAAATCACCGCCATGTGATAGCGACAGAACATTCGAATTGCCTCGTGATCGCTTGGGGTCTCCGTGGGAAAGAGTCGGATCAATCGACCGACCTTCGCGGTGGCAGCAGTTTCCCCGAACGCAAAGATCTTCCCATCGTCGGCATATCGGGTCATCGGCTGCGCCCGAGCCTCGTTCGTGCCGCACTGGAAAACGAGCTCGCCCGCTTCCGCCTGGATCGTCGCGATCGGCCGAAATCGATCGAAGATTTCTGGCAGAAAGCTCATTCCGCAGCACTACTCAACGTGGGTCGCACGGCAAGCCGATGCGCGAGGCGAAGCACATCGTATCGGATTCGGCTCGAGCCTCCGCGCGCGCGGCGCTGTCGAGCCGGGCAAGGCTGTCACGTGAAGCGCCAGTCGAGGCGACCCTGTGTGCCGCACGACTTCGGGGCAACAAGTACTGAGTGGTCACGACAACCGCGAGGACCATGAGAACGGCCAGCAGGGCCAGCGAGAATCGGCGGCGCATAGGTCAACGCTCCTGGGCTTGAGGGTGCCAGAAGTGTAAAGCCCAAGGATGTTGGCAACGTGAGCGGCAGATTAAGAGTTCGTGAAAAGTTGGGGCGCGACGAATCTCCTCGACCGCTGCTCGTACGAATGCGCCAACGCCAGCAGCCGCGCATCGCTTCCCGGAAGTCCGACGAACGAGATGTTGCCCGCCGGCATCCCGTCGACCCCGAGGCCCGTCGGAACGGAGACTTCCGGCAGTCCCAGCCAATTTCCATAACCCAGCGTGGTGCGGATGTCCGGCCACGGATCCATGGCTCGCGGCGCGGGGAATGGCATCGTCGGATAGATCATCGCGTCAATGCGCTGCGCGCGGAATTCGTACGCGAGCCGCGCGGTCACTGCCGCCCGCGAGCGCGCGAAGGAAACGCTGGCGGGATCGCTCTCATACGGTTGCGTGATCAACTTCGACATCTCGTCCCACTCCTTCGGCAGCACGTCATAGAACTTCTGAAATGCCGCAAGTCCGCGCTCGACGTCGCCACGAGCATCACCACCGTGCCTGCCGAAATATCTGAACAAGGCGTTCGCTGTCGCCGGCGGCGAGTTGTGATTGATCGCAACGTCCCCACGCGCCTTCGCCGCCTCGGCGAACAGATCCCGCACGTTGGCGCGTGTGACCGTCGGCGCGAATAGCTCCACGATCGCCCCCGCGGACTTGAGATCGGCAACCGCGCGATCAAATACCGACAGCGATTCGGCGGTCATCTGCGCGCGCGGCACGTGCGCTTCGACGAGGCCGAGCCGGGCGTTGCGAAGAGCGTCGTCACTCAGATGCGCGAGTGCGCCTCGCGTGCGCGGCGTGACGAGCGCCAGGCCATCCGAGGAATCGGGCCCGGCGATCGCATCGAGCAAGAGCGCGGCATCGGCGACGTGGCGCGCGAGCGGACCGTGCGTGTCGAGATACGGCCAGGTCGGAATCACTCCGGTCCGGGGCACGAGCCCGAACGTCGGCTTCATCCCGACGATGCCGCAGAATTGCGCCGGAATTCGGTTGGAGCCACCGTCGTCGGTGCCCAATGCCGCGAAAGCAATTCCGCACGCGACCGACACGGCGGAGCCCGCGCTCGAGCCGCCCGGGGTCTTCACGCCCGTGGGATCGTATGGATTGCGCACCTGCCCGGTCAGCGAGCTCGTACCATTGCCGTGGTAGGCGAAGTCATCGGCGGCTGTCTTGCCCAGCACGATCGCCCGCGCCGCGCGCATGCGCGCGACTTCGATCGCATCGCGCCGAACAGCCGCTGGGAACAACCGCGCCCACTCAGCGCTGGATGCGGTCGTCGGATAGCCGTTCATGTCGTAAATCGACTTGGCGAATACGGGAACGCCATCGAGCGGTCCACGCAGCCTGCCTCGCCGCGCGCGCGCGTCGGATTCGTTGGCCTCGTCCATCGCGGTCGCGGACAACTGGTCAATCAAGTGCAGCGTACCATTCCACGCATTGCATCGGTCCAGCGCTTCTTTCGTTACCTGAACGGCGGTCCAATCACGGCGCGCACGTCCGGCCTGATACTCGACGATCGTGCCGGCGAGCGGATCGCTGAGGCGCTCCGGCCATCGAATGAGCGGAACCGCGAAGAGCGCACCCAAGTCGCGGAGCGCTTCGCGCCGGGAAATGCGACGGATCATGGTGGCAAAAACTTATCAGAAGATGCAGTGTATAGCATGCGAGTTTTAATAAACAGCATCGTCGCCGTGGCGCTGGCCGCGGCCGCTCCACTCTCGACGCAGGCTCAGGCGAGCCGGCCAATCCTTGCCGTATTCGCGCACCCCGACGACGAGCGCGTCATCGGTCCTCTTCTGTCGAAGCTCGCGAGAGAGGGACGCGAGACCCACCTCGTGATCGCGACCGATGGCTCAAAGGGCGTTCGTGATTTCGCCCACATCCCCGCTGGAGCGGAGCTCGCCGCCGCGCGCACCAAAGAAGCAACGTGCGCTGCCAACCGGCTCGGCGTGCGGAAGCTCCATATCCTCGGCCTCCCGGACGGCGGTCTCGCATCATTCGATGTGCTGGGGAAACTGCGGTCGGGGCTCGCGGCGATCATCGATTCACTCAAGCCCGCGGCAATCATCACCTTCGGTCCGGAAGGAGGCACCGGGCATCCCGACCACCGTCTGGTCGGCGATGTCACGACGCAGATCGTGCAGAGCGATGCGCGCTACGCGAATATGGACCTTCTTTACGCATCACTCCCGACCGAACGCCTTCGGACCGCGCCGCGGGCAAATCCCACCGTGAACGGCATGGCGGAGGCGCTGCTGACCGTGCGGGTGCCGTTCGAGGGGCGCGACCTCGCGGCCGGACGCGAGGAGTTCGCGTGTCATCGCACCCAATACGCGCCCGCGGAGATGGACTCGGTGAACGCGTATCTCAAGCATGCGTGGAACGGCACCGTCTGGCTGCGTCCGTGGAACGGGACGCTGCACGATCCGGGGATCTTCAGACGGTAGGCCCTGAGCCAGGCGATTAAGGGACCACCACTAAGCCCGATTGCTCCAAAGTGAATAGAGGTTCACCTTTAGGTGAACCTCCATTCACCTATAGGTCGGCCAGACTAAAAGAGACCGACCTTGCCTTTCACCGATTCGACCAGCTTCACGGGGTCGTACCCGATCCCCTGCTTGAACACGATCTGGACGTTTCGCACGTCGCCGATGCGGGTCGCAGGGTTTCCGGCAATCACTACGAGGTCAGCGTCCTTTCCCACTGCGATTGAACCCGCGCGATCGGCGCGCCCGAGAAATGTCGCGCCGTTCAACGTGCCGATGCGAATCGCCTCCAGCGGCGTGAAGCCGCTCTCGACGAGCAGCTCCAGCTCGCGCTGGTTGGAGTAGCCGGCGACGACTCCTCCACCGCCAGTGGGATCCGTGCCCGCGAGCAGTAATCCACCGGCACGCGAGAATGCCACCTCCATTGCCCGCGCCTTTGCGAAGAGCGGAGGGTAAGGCGAACTCGCGTTGGCGGCGGTCGCCGCATAACGCTGTTCAAACTGTGCGCGGAGCTGGGGCTCGAGCACATCCAATCCCGGTGGCATCGGCCGGCCGGGGACGAAGGTTTCGAAAACCGTTAGCGTCGATGTGAGGGCGACGTGGCGCTTGACGAGCTCCGCGATTAGCGATCGCCCAGCATCACCGTTCGGATCCATCGCGGCGAACGCTCTTTGCCCCGCGCCTTGGCCCGGGCATTCGTCGGGCTTCT
>DATHHC010000053.1:0-13815 GCA_035317285.1 Gemmatimonadaceae bacterium
CCGTACCAGATCGCGCGTCTCAGCCCGAGCCATCGGTCAGCTATCCATCCGCCGGGCAGTGATGCGAGGTACACGCTGGCGGCATAAATGCCGACGATCGACGATGCAGTCGTCCGGTCGAACCCGAACCCGCCCTGCGCGAGCGCCGCGGTCATGAACAGCACGAGGAGCGGGCGTATTCCGTAGTAGGAGAAACGCTCCCACATCTCGGTGAAGAAGAGAGTGGAGAGGCCTACCGGATGTCCGAAGAACGTGCGCGTGCTCGCGCCCCCAAATCCAGGAGGTGGAACGTCGCTGGTTACTGCTCCTGCCGAGGGCTGCTGAAAAACGCCTTTGTCTCTGGCCATTTGTCGGAAGAGTAAGAGTCCCTACGCGTGCACAGCGGCGAGCGGAAGATACCGCTCAGGTGGATGTACGCCACCGACTTCCTTTTGTTGCTCCCAGCTTACCGTCGTTGGTGGCTGCTTGATGCAGGCGGCGAAATGTCCTGGCGTCTTTTCCTCGAGTGGAGGAACGATCGACGCACATGCGGCGTCCTTTGCCGGATGGTGGCATCGCGGGTGGAAGACGCAGCCCGATGGCGGATTAGCCGGCGAGGGCACATCTCCCTGCAGGATGATTCTTTCCTTCCGTGCCTTTGGGTCGGCGACGGGAACCGCGGAGAGTAGCGCCTGGGTATACGGCATGAGTGGGGTGGCATACAGATCTTCTGCTGTCGCCAGCTCTACGATCTTCCCCAGGTACATGACGGCGACGCGATCGGCGATGTGCTCGACGACCGAGAGGTCGTGCGCGATGAACATGTAGGTGAGATCGTGATCACGCTGCAAATCCTCGAGCAGGTTGATCACCTGCGCTTGCACGGAGACGTCGAGCGCCGACACTGGCTCGTCGCAGACGATGAATTTGGGCTCGACCGAGAGAGCACGCGCGATCCCGATGCGCTGGCGTTGCCCGCCCGAGAACTCGTGGGGGTAACGGTTCGAGTACTCCGGCCGCAGGCCGACTTCCTGGAGAAGTTGTCTGACGCGCGCGTCCGCCGCCGCGCCCTCCGCGAGCTTGTGAATCGTCAAGCCTTCGCGGATTATTGCGCCGACGGTCATCCGCGGATTGAGCGAGGAGACGGGATCCTGAAAGATTATCTGCATCTCACGCCGCAGGGCGCGCAACTCTGACGTGCCCATCGCTCTTACATCACGCCCTTCGAATCTGATGTCGCCCGAGGTCGGCTCGATGAGACGGAGGATCGCCCGACCGGTAGTCGTCTTGCCGCAGCCGGATTCGCCGACGACGCCGAGCGTCTCGCCGCGCGCTACATCGAACGACACGTCGTTCACCGCCTTCACCGCGCCCACCTGCCGTGACAGCACGCCTTTCCTGATCGGAAACTCCTTCCGGAGATTGCGAATGGATACGAGGGGCGCCGTTCCGTTCATGCGGCGGCAACTCCTGCTTCGACGACGAGCGGCGGATGCGGGTGGTTCCGTCGCTCGGGCTCGACCGCCAGATGGCAACGCGACACGTGGCTGGTACCGATCTGGTAGAGAGGTGGATGCTCGCTCTCGCAGCGTTCCCACGAATAGGGACACCGCTCGCGAAAGCGGCAGCCGGCCGGCCACTCCGTCGGGGCGGGCACGGTGCCGGGGATGACGTTGAGTCGTTCCTGATCGTGACCAATGTGCGGCATCGAATGCATCAATCCTTCGGTGTAGGGATGGTGCGGCTTGGCGAAGAGCTCGTCCACATCCGCTTCCTCCACCACCTCGCCCGCGTACATCACGATCACCCTCGACGCCGTTTCCGCGATCACGCCCAGGTCGTGGGTGATCATCAATATCGACGTGCCGATCTTCTTCTGAAGGTCGACGAGCAGGTCCAGGATCTGCGCCTGAATCGTGACGTCGAGCGCGGTTGTCGGCTCGTCGGCGATGACGAGCGCGGGCTTCATCATGAGCGCCATCGCGATCAGCACGCGCTGCCGCATTCCGCCCGAGAGTTGGTGCGGATACTGTCGCGCTCGCGAGTCCGCGTCGGGAATTCCCGTGAGCGCGAGCATCTCGACGGCGCGATCCCACGCGTCCTTTCTGCTCATCTTCGCGTGCACGCGCGCGACTTCCGCGACCTGGTCGCCGACGGTAAAGACCGGATTGAGCGCCGACATCGGTTCCTGGAAGATCATCGAGATGCGATTTCCCCGGATGTCGCGGATTTCCTCGTCGCCCAGCGTGACGATGTCCTTTCCTTCGAACTCGATGACGCTGCCCGACTCGATCCGCCCCGGTGGCTGAATGAGGCGGAGTATCGAGAGCGCGGTGACGGATTTTCCGCACCCCGATTCTCCTACAATGCCGAGGGTCTCGCCCGAGCCGATGTCGAGCGAGACGCCGTCAACGGCGCGGGCAACGCCGGATTCAGTGTAGAACCAGGTGCGGAGGTTGCGAATCGAGAGGAGGGGCGCGGTCATCGGCTGGTCAGCGGCGCTCGTATGCGTCGCTCAGCGCTTCAGCCAGGATGTTGAGCGTCATCACCGTCAGGACCATGAAGAGACCCGGAAAGAGTGCCATCCACCATAGCGTTGCGACCTGATCGGACCCGTCCCGGATGATGTTGCCCCAGCTCGCCAACGGGGGCGCGACGCCGATTCCAAGGTACGAAAGTCCGGCCTCGAGCACGATCACGTGCGCGACGCCGAGCGTTGCGGCGACGACGATCGGCGAGACGATATTCGGGAGCAGGTGCTTCCACAGAACTCGTCTCCGGCTGGCGCCGAGCGCCTGGGCAGCGGTCACGAATTCCGCGTGCTTCAACGCAAGAACCTGACCTCTGACGATGCGGCTAAGCCCGAACCAACCGGTGAGGCCGAGAAACACCACGAGCGCGCCGACAGAGAAGTTCGGCCACGCGACCAGCACTCCGATCAAGAGCAGCAGGCGGGGGATGGAAAGGAACGCATCGAGCAGTCGCATCATGATCGAGTCAAGCACTCCGCCCGCGTAACCCGAGATGGCGCCGTACGCCACGCCGACCGTCAGGCTCACTATCGTCGCGAGAACCCCGATCATGAGTGATAGTCGCGCGCCATAGATGACGCGACTGAGCACGTCCCTGCTGTAGGGGTCGGTCCCGAAGGGATGCGCGAACGACGGCGGAAGATCCTTCAATCCGACAATGTCGGGTTGGGCAGCGGGATTGTACGGGGCGACGAGCGGCGCGAGCAGGCCTACCAGGACGATGACGCCGAGCACGAAAAGCGCGACGCGCGACGAGCGCTTGCGCAGAATGCGACGCAGCCCCAGCGCGAGCGGCGACTCGCGAAACCGCGTGGGACCGCTATCGGCCGCGAAGTCTTGGGTCTGCCAGGGCATAGAGCAAGTCGGCGAGAAGGCTTCCAAGTGTGACCATGATGCTGCCGATGATGACGCCCCCCACTACGAGCGGATAGTCGCGGGTACCGATCGCGTTGACGACCGCGTATCCCATCCCCGGCCACGCGAAGATCTTCTCGACGAAAAAGGCACCAGTGAGTAGCGCCGGGAAGGACAATCCGATCATGGTGATGATCGGAAGGAGCGCGTTGCGCAGCGCGTGGCGGCGCAGAATCTGGCGCTCGGTGAGCCCCTTGAGCCGCGCGGTGCGGATGTAGTCGGCTGGAAGCACGTCGAGCAGCGCGGCGCGTTGGTATCGCGCGACTGCAGCTGACGCCAATACGGTCAGAGTGAGCGCGGGAAGGGCGAGATGACGGAGTCGATCGACGATTCGCGCTCCGAGCCCCCAGTACTCGTGCATCACCGGATCGACCGCGCCGCCAACCGGAAAAATCGGCAGCCAGTACGTGAACGCCAGCAACGACAGAATCGCGAACCAGAAATCCGGCATCGAGAACAGGAACAACGAGATACCGCTCAGCGCGTGATCCGTCACCGAGCCACGGCGGGCAACCTGTATGAGCGCGATGAGGATTCCGAGCGTGAAGCTTCCGACGAGCGCGACGCCCATGAGAAGCAGAGTGTTCGGTAGGGCGCTGCCCAGGACTTCCCGTACTGGCCGCTCGTGCGAGAATGACCAGCCCAGCTCACCGTGCGCGAGCGAGCTCACGTACCTGGCGAACTGCTCTGGCAGCGGGCGGTCGAGACCGTATTGCACTCGCAGCGTCTGCCGCACCGCCTCGCTCACATTCGGGTTGTCCATCACAGCGCTGAAGGGGTCGCCGGGAGCGAGGTGGATCAGCGTGAACGTGATCACCGCGACGATTGCAACGATCACCGCGGCCTGGACCAGCCGTTTCGCGATTTGGCGGATCACCCGCTAGGGGGTCTTCTGACCCGCTGGTAAAGCGGGGGGCACAGTGGTGGATGCAGGCGTGTTGTCGCGCGGAATCCGCTTCTCTGCCGGAATCGACCATTCGGGGATGTGGATCCACCACGCATCGGGTCTCAGCGTTGCCAGCTGCAGGCGAGAGTGATATCCGACGTTCGCGAACGGCTCTGCCAGCCAAATAGCGGGCGCATCCTGGATGATCGTCTCGTAGGCCTGGGAGAAGTACGCCTTTCGTTTGGCCATGTCGAACGACGCGAGCGCGCTGTCCACGTATGCATCGAATACCGGACTCTCGTACGACCCGAAGTTGTTGCCGCTAGTCGCGCGGGATCCGGCCGTCCCCCAGGATCCGCGGACCGCACCCGGGCTTGGCTCCGTGTTGAATTGTCCGATCGTGACGTCAAAGGCGCGCTTTCTGGTTTTCTCGACAACCACCGGAAAATCGAGCTGTTCGATATCCACTTTAACGCCTGCCTGCCGGAGCTGTTCCTGGAGCAGTACCGCCAGTTGAACGCGCGCCTTGCTCGAGTTTGGCACCGAGATGGTGAACTGGAGCGGACGTCCGTTGCGCGACCGAATGCTATCGCTGCCCGTGACACGCCACCCGAGCGAGTCGAGAATCTGACGCGCGCGCGGGAGATCGAAGGGGATCTGCGGAAGATTGGGGTCAGTTGTAGGATAGCTTCGCACCGTCGGGCCCAGCGCGGGCAGTGCGAGAGTGTCATAGACGCTTCGCACGAGAGCCGCGCGATCCGTCGCCATCGTCAGCGCACGACGAAGCTCGCGATTCGAAAAAATGGGATGCGGCCGGGCATGGTTCTTGGGATCGCGAAGGTTGAATTGCGCGAACTGATACGCGAGGGCGTGATACTGTTTGGTTCGGAGGTCCGGATGCTTCGCCACCTCGGGCAGGTTCTCGGGCCGCAACGCCTCGAAGAAATCCGTCTCGCCAGTGAGGAATCGCGTGACCGCGGTGTTGAAGTCGGGAGCGATGCTCCAGATCACCCGGCTGAGTTTGGGCGCGCCTCGATAGTTTGCCGTGTCGGAGACCAACTCGACCGCGGCGCGCGGGATCCACCGAACGAACCGGTACTGCCCCGAGCCGATCGGATTTTTCGCCGCCCCGGACGCGCGCCAACTTGCCGGCGGAATACTCTTCCAGACGTGCTCCGGCATGATCCGCAGTGAAGACACCGCATCGTAGAACTGCTGTGGCGAGCGGGCATGGAACCAGTAGACGGCGGTCGCCGAATCGGGAGTGCTCACCGAGTCGATACTCGTGATGACCGAGGCCACGGGTGAGCCGACCGTCGAGTCCTTGGCGCTCATGACTGTGAATCGAACGTCGTTCGAGCGAACCGGAACCCCGTCGTGCCACTTCGCGTTCGGATTGATGTGAAAGGCGATGCTCAGCGAATCGGCGCTCCACGTCCAGCGATCGGCTAGACGAGGGGTGAAGCCCTTGTCGCCGAGGGTGTTGAGGGAATCACCGATGTCGGCGAGGCGGTCGAAGATCATGTCCATCATCTGCGCCGCCTGAACGGTCTGGGCGAGCGATGGGATCAGGACATCAGGATCGCCGCCGGTGGAGATCGCGAGCGTTCCTCCCGTGTTCTTGTCCGAAGACGATTCCCCCGCAACGCATCCGCATAACAGGAGCGCGCAAAGAATGCGCGCGTATCTCATCGCCGCCATGTCCAATCCTCATCGAGAAAGTGCGGAACTTGTTCCAGTGCTTCTTCGCGGACCTCTTCTTCGGCCAGCTCGCTCGCGTGCGCGTCCTCGAGCGATCGAACCGCGTCGAACATCGCGCTCGCGACCTCACTGACGTCGGGAGAGCGACCGAGCAGTGCATGAAGTGTAGCTGGGGCAATCGTTTCACTCCCGGAACCAGCATCTACAGCTAAACCTGGAAGCGACGACTGGTCATCGTTGACGAGGATGGAGCCGTGCTGCAACAACGCCCTCTCGTCTCGCCATTGGGCGCTGCCGACGAGCTTGCATCCGGCGGCGATGAGCTCGCCTTCGGCCGGCATCTGGAAGCATGGCCGTGTGCTCGGCGCGGCCGCTCGCTCGGGGGGCGCCGCCGCTTCTACCATGACACCGAGGCGGCTCAACCCGGTCTGGAGAATCCGGTTGATCTGCGAGTACGTCTCACGAAGGGGCAACGAATCCTTCACCGGCGCCGTCACGCTGTAAGTGACCTCCCGGTGGTGCAGAATTGCGCGCCCCCCGGTTGGCCTGCGCACGACATCGAGCCCGGCCGAACGAACCTTCCCGAGATCGTAGAAACCGATCGCCGGCTGATTCCTCCCGAACGAGACCGTTGGGCGGCTCCAGGAGTAGACGCTGAACACCGTTTCGCCCGTTCGCGCCGCTCGTGCCTGGAGCGCCACGTCGCGCGCCATGTTCTCGGCGCCCGAGCGAGGCGCCGCGATGAGAAGGCGCCAGGGGCTGAAACTTCGCCGGGAGTGCATAGGGTGTTAAATTGTCACCTCTATGAGCACCACAATCAAGCACGTGGAAGCAGCGATTCCTCCCGCTGAATCGTTCGTACCCCGACATGTTGGACCCGATGAGCAGGATGTGGCCGAGATGGTCAAAACTCTCGGATTCGCATCGCTCGATGCCCTGATAGACGCGACAGTCCCGCGACAGATCCGGTTCCGTGACGGTCTGGCGCTGCCGAAAGGGATGACCGAGCTCGAGGTGCTCACCTATTTCCGAGCGCTCGCCGCGAAGAACCAGGTCTTTCGCTCGTTCATCGGGATGGGGTACTCGGACTGCGTCACTCCGCCCGTCATTCAGCGAAACATCATCGAGGATCCGGGCTGGTATACGGCGTACACACCGTATCAGGCCGAGATCGCGCAGGGCCGGCTGGAGGCTCTGCTCAACTTCCAGACGATGATCATCGACCTCACCAGCCTCGAGATCGCGAACGCATCGCTCCTCGACGAGGCGACCGCCGCCGCCGAGGCGATGACGATGAGCTATGCCCTCAAGGGCAAGTCGGGCAAGGAAGTCTTTCTCGTCGCGTCCGAGTGCCATCCGCAGACGATTGACGTGGTGAAGACTCGCGCGGGAGTGCGCGGAATCGAAGTGCGCGTCGCCAGTTACTCCGATTTCAAGATCGGGTCCGACGTGTTCGGCGCGCTCGTGCAGTATCCGGCGACGGATGGGGCGGTCATCGACTACACGAAGACTGTCGAGCAGGTACACAGGGGGGACGCGCTGCTCACGGTTGCGGCCGACCTCCTGAGTCTCGTGCTCCTGACGCCACCAGGTGAATGGGGCGCCGACATTGTGGTCGGCAATACCCAGCGTTTCGGAGTCCCGCTCGGTTACGGCGGCCCGCACGCGGCGTATTTCGCGACGAAGGATGAGTTCAAGCGGCATCTTCCGGGACGTATCATCGGCGTGTCGCGCGATGCGGACGGGAAGCCGGCGCTGCGCATGGCGCTCCAGACGAGAGAGCAGCACATCCGACGCGAGAAGGCCACGAGCAACGTCTGTACGGCACAGGTGCTGCTCGCAGTCGTCGCCAGCATGTATGCGGTTTATCACGGGCCGGAGGGGCTCGTCCGCATTGCCAGGCGCGTGCACGGCTTTGCCGCGGCGCTCAGTGAAGGCCTTCGCAAGCTCGGCTACACGATCACGCGCGAGGACTATTTCGACACGATCCGGGTCGCCCTCGGCAAGCGCAATGTCCACGCGATTCTGGACGAGGCACGTACCCGCCGCATCAACCTGCGCGTGATGGAAGACAGGAGCATCGTCATCGCTCTCGACGAGACCGTCGGCAACGACGACATCACCAACCTTCTGGCGGCATTCAACGGCGGGAAGGATCCCGACTTCGGCGTGGAAGACCTCGCGGAGGGAGCCGATCCCCGCTACGACGAGCGCTTCAACCGGACCACCAAGTTCCTCACCCATCCGGTGTTCAACAAGCACCATGCGGAGACGGAAATGCTCCGGTACATGAACAAGCTCAAATCGCGCGATCTCTCGCTTGTTCACTCGATGATTCCGCTCGGCTCCTGCACGATGAAGCTCAACGCCACGGCCGAGATGATGCCAATAACCTGGCCTGGCTTTGCCAAGATTCATCCCTTCGCCCCTCTCGACCAGACCGACGGCTATCGCCAGCTCTTCGACGAGCTGGAGAGCGCGTTGGCGGAGATCACGGGGTTCGCCGCGGTCTCGCTACAGCCGAACGCAGGCTCCCAGGGTGAGTTCGCCGGGTTGCTCGTGATCGACGCCTATCACAAGTCGCGGAACGAGTCCCACCGCAACGTTTGCCTGATACCGCAGTCCGCGCACGGGACGAACCCGGCGAGTGCGGTAATGGCCGGCATGCACGTCGTGGTCGTGAAGACCGACGAGAAAGGGAACATCGATGTCGCCGACCTGAAGGCGAAAGCTGAAGAGCACGGGCTGCACCTCGCGGCGCTGATGATCACCTATCCTTCGACACACGGCGTGTTCGAGGAGTCGATCGTTGAGATCTGCGACATCGTGCACAAGTACGGCGGTCAGGTTTACATGGATGGCGCGAACATGAACGCGATGGTCGGCTTGTGCCGGCCCGCGGACATCGGCGCCGACGTCTGCCACCTGAATCTCCACAAGACGTTCTGCATTCCTCACGGCGGCGGCGGGCCTGGAATGGGACCGATCGGCGTGGCGAAGCATCTCGTGCCTTTCCTGCCGGGACATCCGGTGGTCAGACTGGATGGAAGACACGAGGTGGGAGCGGTATCAGCGGCCCCGTGGGGAAGTGCGAGCATACTTCCGATTTCCTACGCCTACATCAAGCTGATGGGTGGCGACGGACTGGAATACGCGACGAAGATCGCGATTCTCAACGCGAACTACATCGCCAAGCGTCTCGAGTCCCACTTTCCAGTGTTGTACAAGGGAACTCACGGCACCGTCGCCCACGAGTGCATTGTCGACACGCGGGTGGTGAAGCAGACGAGCGGTATCGACGTCGAAGACATTGCGAAGCGTCTGATGGACTACGGCTTTCACGCCCCGACGGTCTCGTTCCCCGTGGCCGGAACGTTGATGATCGAACCAACGGAGAGCGAGCCGAAAGAAGAGCTCGACAGGTTCTGCGAGGCGATGATCTCGATTCGCGAAGAGATCAGAGAGGTCGAGTCCGGCGCAGCCGACAGGCAGGACAACGTCCTCAAAAATTCTCCGCACCCCATTGGGCGTGTAACGGCCACTACCTGGACGCATCCGTACACGAGGGAGCGCGCAGCTTTTCCAGCGCCGTGGAGCGCGGACTTCAAGTTCTGGCCATTCGTGGCGCGGGTGGAAAGCGCGTACGGGGACAGAAACCTCATTTGCTCGTGCCCGCCGACTGATTCGTACACAGAGGCAGAAGTCGGAGCACGCTGAGGCGCAAACCTGCAAACCGCAGTTGAACTGTTACTGCCCTATGTGCTTGGTGTACGCGTCGGACTTCATCAGGCCATCGATCTCCGACGCGCTGCTCGGCTTCACCTTGATCATCCAGCCGGCGCCGTAGGGATCGGTGTTCACCAGGGCGGGCTCCTTGTCGAGGCGGTCGTTGATCGCCACGACCTCGCCCGCGATCGGCGCGAACAGCTCCGACACCGCCTTCACCGCTTCGATCGTCCCGAACACGTCGTGCTTGCCGAATTTGGTCCCGACTTTCGGCAGCTCGATGTAGACGATGTCGCCGAGCTCGCCCTGGGCGTAGTCGGTGATGCCGATCTCCGCGTTGCCGTCCTTGCCCGTGCGGACGTACTCGTGCTCTTCAGTGTACTGGAGATCGCTGGGGATGTTTGACACTAATGCTCCGCTGGAGGATGCCTGGCGACTATCGGCCGCGAAGTCTATCCGAGCTCCAAAACAGAGTCAAGAAACGCTGATCTGACTCTCCATTGGACGGACATCGGAGCCAAGGCCGCGGACATTCCCCCCGACAGCGCGGGCATCGCTCACATTATCGACCGCAATTCGCTGAAGAGAGCTCCACAGCGCGTCGACATCGCGCTCGAGTTGATCGAGTGAGCCGCCGTTGTCGATAAAGTAGTCCGCGCGCGCGCGCTTGAGCTCGGCGGGCATTTGCGCGGCGATCATGTTCATCGCCTCGGTCTCTTCCAGACCGCGGTTGGTCACCAAGCGCTCCAGTCGAAGGGGACGAGGAGCATCCACGAGGACGATAGCGTCGAATTCATCCACGAGATTTCTCTCGAACAGCAGCGGAATCACACAGACGACGATCGGGTCGCCACGCTCCTTGGCGCGGGCCACCTCGCGGTCCTGCATCCGGGTCACGCCTGGGTGGACGATTCTGTTCAGCGCGTTGAGCTCGTCACGATCGGCGAACACGATCCGGCGAAGTGCCCCCCGGTCAAGGGTGCCATCCTCCTTCACGATCTCCTTGCCCCAGCGCTTCACGATGTCTCTGAGCGCCTGGGTCTCCGGGCGCACCGCTTCGCGCGCTAGCTCATCCGCATCGATGATAGTGGCGCCTCGATCGGCCAGCATCTTCGCGACCTCTGACTTTCCGCCGGCGATGTTTCCTGTCAGTCCGATGAGGATCATCTTGCAATGGATTAGAGTGGCCTTCCCCTCGGCTAACTACGCCAAGATAGGAAGTTCTGCTGAACCTGTCACGAATAAACTGCTGGTTGGAGCTGGCCTCCTTCAGAGGCTAGAGGAGCCGAACCTGAGCCGCGTCGCCTGGGGGAACGGTGTGGCACATCCTGCAACGCGCTTCGTACGATTCCGTACCGCCCACCATGATCTGCGGGGAGTTGTACGGAGCCGGCCGACCACCAATCAGCCGTTGATTGCGGCTAGCTGGGCCTCCGCAGAGTACGCAAATCGCGTGCAGCTTATCTACGACCTCAGCAATTGCCATTAGATCGGGCATCGCCCCGAAGGGCTCTCCACGGAAGTCGGTGTCCGTGCCCGCGACGATTACCCGGCGTCCCCGGGCGGCCAGCGATGTGACGAGAGGAACGATCCCGTCATCGAGGAATTGAGCCTCGTCGATCGCGATGACATTGGCCATCGGGTCGACCTGGAGCGCGATCTGCGCGGCGGAGTCGGCAGGAATCGCCTCGACCGTCCGGCCGTCGTGACTCGAGATGGAGTAGATCCCGGCGTATCGCTCGTCCAGGTGCGACTTGAACACCTGGACGCGCTTGCGCGCGATGATCGAGCGCCGGACGCGACGGATGAGCTCCTCGCTCTTACCGCTAAACATCACTCCGGCAATGACTTCGATCCATCCACCGGCCTGGTGGAATGGTCCGCTCGGCCCACTCACGAGCGATCGCGGTCTCTACGCGGTGGGCTCCCGCCCCCGCGGGTTGGTCGGTCGGACGATCCGGGGCGACGCGGAGGACGTGGGCGATCTCCGCCGCTCCGGGGGCCTCGATCCGGTCGATCGCCGCGCCCACCTCGATCGGGTGGGCCGCTTCGCGCACTCCGGTCGGGTCGGTCGCTTCTCGGACCGCGGTCAGGACGCTCGCCTCGCGGGCCTCCTCGATCGGGGCGATCCTTCGATGCACCGGCCCGCTCTCGATCTTCGCGATCCCGTTCGCCGCGAACGACTACGCGCCGGCCCTTGATCATCTGGCCGTTCACTCGGGCAATCACGCCGGCCGCGTCAGCTTCCGCGACTTCGACGAGCGCGTGGCTCTCCTGCAAGTCGATCTTTCCGACGCGATCTCCGGCAATTCCGCCTTCGCCGGCGATGATCCCCATGATATCTCCAGTCTTCACTCCGTCGCGCGTACCGATCGTCATGAAGAGGCGCGTCATTCCTGCCGTTGCGCCAGCGCCGGCTCGTGGCCGCTCGCCTTCGGCGGGCCTCGCCTTCGCGGCGGTCGCTGGATTCGCCTCGGCTGCGCGGCGCTGCGCGCGTTCGCGTTCCAGCAAAAGAAGTGCGGCGGCGGCGAGCTCAGTTCCGTCGAATTCCCGGAGCAGCGGCTCGAGCGAGATAACCTCGCGAGTGGGAAGTCCGCGCGCGAGCACCGCGCGCAACTCCTGGCGAACCGATTCTTCGCGGTCGTGCGCGCGTCGCTCGGGGCCGTGAAGATTGAGCGGCGCCAGTCTTCCGCTCGCGAGCTCCCTGAGCCACGGCACTTCGCCCGGAGCCGCGATGACGACGACCTGCACCGGCTTTGCCTGCGCGATTTGGTGGAGCTCCACGGGAAGGACCGGCGGCTGATAGAAAATCACGGTGTGCGTCGCGACGCTCCCGACGTAGCCGCGAGTCACGGTGATCGACTCGTCGTCCTCGTGGTAGCCGAGGGTTTTGAGAGTGCGGGATGCTTCATCGGCGGCGGCTTCATCGCGCGCCACGACAACGGCCGATGGCGGATCGAGATCGTCGAGCAGTCTTCGTAAAGCGCTCGCGCGGCCACTGCCGGCGACGGTGACGTACTTGATGATCGGCATCTCGTAGTCCGCCGGCATCTGCGGAATTTCCATGTCCGCCGGTCCAACGCGACGCGCCCGCCGGGCATAGCGCTCGACCAGATTCTCGACCGCCGGGGTGAGCTTGCGGGCGACGATTACTCGTCCTGCCTCGCTCAGCTCGCCGAGCAGTCCCTCGAGAGCGGCGACGGTGTCGGGGCCCTCCTGGAGAATGTCATCCGCCCAGGCGAGGGCAATGGTGCGTACGGTATCGAGCTTGAGTAGCGAAGCGCGAACGAGCTCGAGAAGCTCCGCCGCTGTTCCTGCCACAGCGAGAACAGGTCGCGTCTTGAAGATTCGGCCGGCGCGTGCCGCGCTCGAAACAGGAACGACTTCGATTCCGGCCGGTCCCGAAAGACGGAGAATCGCCTCCGAAATCGCGAGAGCCGTTTCCGTATCGCGGGTCACGACTACGACTTGCGTGCCCCCCGCCGATGGATCGGTGCGGGCGAGCGCGGGAGCCAGGAATTCCGCGATCGACTCGGTGGTGTGCGGGAGCGTGTAGACGAGACTCTGGCCGCGCCCAGCCTGTCCGGTGGCGCGCTCTTCGACTTCCTGCAATTCCGACATCCTCGTCCTCTATTTTCGCACGTGGCGTAGTGTCCGCCCCGCCGGTATCGTTATATGTCTTCCCACCACGCGGCGTCGCCGCTCACCAAAGATAGCAGCATCGGGGCACCCATGATTACCGCCATCGTATTGATAAAGGCCGAGCCGCAGCGAATCGCCGAGTGCGCGACGAAGCTCGCGGGCATCGAGGGTGTATCCCAGGTCTATTCCGTATCAGGGGAGTGGGACCTGGTGGCGATGATCGAAGTCGTCGAGCACGAGGCGATCGCCCGAATCGTGACCGAGGAAGTGACAGTGGTTCCCGGGATCAAATCGACTCACACCCTAACCGCATTCCGGGCGTACTCGAAAAAGGATCTCGAGCAGGCCTGGGACATCGGGCTGGAGTAGCCCAGCGATGCTGGTGAGCAATTCCAGTCCGGATGCGGCGAGCCGGGCCGCTATTCGTTTGCTGAA
>DATHHC010000054.1:0-4312 GCA_035317285.1 Gemmatimonadaceae bacterium
GCGTTGGCGATTACGCGTGCGTTCTACCGGATATCCGTCGGCGGCGTGCGCGATGAGGCGGAGGTCCGCGGACATCGCCGCACCTACGTGGGAGCGATGCCGGGTCTGATTCTCCAGGCGCTGCGACGCGTGCAGGTGCGGGACGCCGTTCTGATGATCGACGAAATTGATAAAATGACGAGTGGGGGTCCTTCCGGGGATCCGACCGCGGCGATGCTGGAAGTTCTCGATCCGTCGCAGAACTCGAACTTCGTCGACCACTATCTCAATCTGCCCTTCGACCTCTCGAGCATTCTCTTCATCTGCACCGCCAACAATCTGTTCGACATTCCCGCGCCGCTCCGCGACCGCATGGAAGTCATTCGGGTGCTCGGCTACACGGTGGAAGAAAAAGTCGAGATTGCGTGGCGCTACATGCTGCCGCGCCTGCTCGAAGAGCACGGAATCACCGACAAGGACATGCAGTTTACAGACGAGGTCCTCGGCTACATCTCGAGCCGCTATTCGCGCGAAGCCGGCCTCCGGAACTTCGAGCGAAACATCGCGGCACTCATGCGGAAGCGCGCACGGAAGAAAGCGGATGGCGAAGAGGGCGCGTGGATCGTCGATAATGCGATGGTGACGGACATCCTCGGGAATCCCACGTACACGCTCGAGGACGCGGAGCAGGAGCCGGAGATCGGAGCCGTCACCGGCATGGCGTGGACGGCCACCGGCGGCGATCTGATGGTCATCGAGGCCCTGCGCATGCCTGGCACGGGACGGCTGACCGTCACCGGACAGCTGGGCGACGTCATGCGCGAATCAGTCGATGCCGCGTACTCCTACGTTCGATCGCGCGCGCACACACTCGGCGTCGAAGACGTCGAGTTCAAGGAAGTCGACCTGCACGTGCACTTCCCCGCGGGCGCAATTCCGAAGGACGGCCCGAGCGCGGGCGCCGCAGTCACACTCGCGATTGCGAGCGTGCTGAGTCGCCGTCCCGTCCGTCGTGACGTCGCGCTTACGGGCGAGATGACGCTTCGCGGGAAAGTGCTGGAGATCGGCGGCGTGAAGGAGAAAGTCATGGCCGCCTACCGCGCCGGACTTCGTCAGGTACTTCTGCCGAAAGCGAACGAAAAAGACCTGCGCGGTATTCCGGATGAAGTCGTGAACAGCATGACGTTTACCTTCGTCTCGACGATGGACGACATCATTCACCTCGCGCTTCTCCCCAAGCCGCCCGGGACTTTCGCCGACGCCGCCGAGCCGCATGGCGACGTGCCGGCGAAAAATGCAGTCGGCGATTCGAGCACGGCGTCGATCAACCGGTCGGAGTCGGCAGCGGCAGTCTCGAAGTAGGTGAACGTAGAAAACACCTGGGTCCAGTTCGGGATCCACGTCTTCGTCGGAACAATGGCGGGAGGGCTTTCCGACACCGTCGCGGTGTGGATGCTCTTCAATCCGAAGCAAAAGAAATTCGGGTTCATGGGAGCGATCCCGAAGAACCAGGCCCGGCTGGCAAAGAGCCTTGGCCGTACCGTCGGCGAGCGGCTGCTCACGCCCGGAGATCTGCAGCGCGAGCTCGAGCGCCCGGAGCTGCTGGAAGCGTTCCGATCGCGCCTCGAGGACGTCATCGCCGGAATCCTCACCTCGCGGGACCCGCTCATCGACAAGGTTCCGCCCGCGGTGGTTACGGCGCTCGAAGGCGCGATGACGTCGTATCTGCCCGTGGCGATGACGAAGCTCGGCGCATTCCTCGGCCAACCGACCACACGCGTCAAGCTGCGAAATGCTCTGCACTCGATGTTCAACCGCTTTGTCGACGACATGCGGTTTCACGAGCGGATTTTCGCGAAGCTCATGATGACGGAGAAAAAGTTTGACAGCGTGCTCGACGCCATCGAGAACGATGGTGTCGAGCAGGTTGTAGGTCTCCTCGAGGAGCCGGAGATCCGAGAAGAAATCTCCAAGGCGATCCACGACGCGATTCTCCACTATCTACAGCAGCCGATCTCCGACATCCTCGGCGACGTCGAGGCGAAGAAGGATCCCGATGCACCGAGGAGACTCGCGGCGCAGGCGGCACCGGTGATCTGGGAATGGGTGCACGACCAGCTGCCGGAGCTGATCAAAAAGCTCGACGTGCAGGCGATGGTCGAGCGAAAGGTCATGGCGTTCAGCGTCGACCGCGTCGAAGAGATCCTGCGCAATGTGATTCAGAACGAGCTGAATCTGATCATCACTACCGGGTACGTACTTGGCGGGCTCATCGGAGTCTGCACCTTCGGCCTGCAGAAGCTGCTTGGCCTCTAGGCTACTGCTTGAGCGTCACCTGCGCGGGGTTGATGATGCTCGGGTTCGCTCCAGCGGGAACGTCCACGTAAATCACGACGGGGCGACCCTGAATCTCCATGGTCGAAACCTGAAGTGTTCTTCCCTCCGCTGAATATTTCTTGACCAGGTCGGTCGAGCCCTTGGCCGCTTTGGTCGAATAGCGCTTCTCGACGGATTGTCCGGCCATGTGGAAAAACTCACCGGCTTCCACCGGCGAATCCCAGACGGTGAGCCATACGATCCCCTGCCCCTGCGGTGTGTTCACGACCGCGTAGCGATCGCCGTCCCATCCCGTCGCGCCACGAACCGCCTCGTTCTGGTCGTTCAGCTGCTGGAACAGGAATAGCCGCGTTTCGAACTCTCCGAGGTCGTTGTTGTAGACCATCGTCGCATTGGAGAGCGTGCCCAGTGTGACCCGGGTTGGATTGTCGCGCGTCAGGAAAAACGCGGTTGGGTGGATTATCTGCTCCGTGGATACCGGCATGTCGTTGTAAACAACCGAGCCTGGGTTCCGTTCTCTGTAGTTACGATAGAATTCGGCGCCGCTCAGATACGGAAAGATCAGCGTTTCCTGGATCACTTTCGGAGCCGCCTCGAAGATCGGCATCGATCCCTGATTGTCGCGTATCATTTCCCTGATACGGTCCCATCCTCCAGGGAGGTTGAACGCGATGTTGGAGCCGCCGAGCATGATGGATATCTGCTCGTACACGGCCTGCCCCTCGAAGACGGCCTGCGCGGCGGAGAGCCGGTCGTTGTCGTCGCGAACCTTCTGCACGGAGTCGAGGCTGATGTACTGGTCCTGGAGCGCGTGCACGAGCTCGTGCGGGATCGTCAGGCCAGCCATGTCCTTTGGAGCGCTGTCGACGACGTAGAGCACCTTCGTGCGCGGGTCGTAGTAGCCGACGATCTGCTCCTCCAGCAGGCTGGTCAGAAACGCCTGCAGGTTGAGCGTGTCGGGGATCATGCCGAGCCGCTTGTAGGCGGCTTCCTGCCCCGCGATGTCGTGCGCGGCGACCGAGTCGGTGAACTGCTTCGTCAGGAATTCGCGCACCTGTTCCTTCGAGCGCGTTTCCAGCTTTGGCGGCGTCTTGAACTTGAGCCCCACCGCCTTCTCGATCATCGGTATGGCTTCAGTGACTTCGGTCGCGTACGGACCCTCGTACTTCGGCTTCTCTTTCTCGCACGCGGTCACGAACGTCAGAAGCGCGACGGAGGCCAGCGGGAAACTTCGCTTAAGGTGAACGCTCATTGGGCAAATTGGAGGAGAGCTACGGGTGTCGTGACCGGATCAAAGCCCGGAGACGCGGAGATACCATGCGATGATCGCGTCTCCGTGAAGCAGGGCGATCAACGCAGCGGGCGCAAGAAAGACGCCGAACGGAAGTTCCCGCTTGCGCCATGATCCACCAGTCTCGAGTGCGAGCTCCGTCTGCCCCTTGTCGTCCGCGAGCCCGCGGGCTGACAGTGGGTAGACTATGGCCAGCAGAACAATCGGAGCGAGCGCGGCGGCGATGAAGATCGTGAGCAGCGAGCGCGCCGGACCGACGGCGGCGCCCACGACAGCCATAAGTGTCACGTCGCCAAAGCCCATCGCCGGACGCTTCAGCCACACTTCACCGAGCCACCCGACGATCGAGATGGCGCCGGCACCGACGCACATCCCGAGAATCGCTTCCCACGGACCGGCAAACGGCGCGGACTCCCCGAGGTACAGTGCGACGAACGACGTCAGAAGCACGAAGAACACCCCAAAAACCGTGAAGCCGTCGGGAATCACAAAGTGCTTCGCGTCAGTAATCGCGATTCCGAGGAGAACGGTCGCAAACACGGCTACCCGAAAGGCCGTAAACGTCATTCCAAAATGGAAATAAGCTTCGAGCCAGATCAATCCATTGATAAGCTCGACGATCGGATACTGAATAGAGATGCTCTCGCGGCAGTTGCTGCACTTCCCGCGCAGCACGAGCCAGCTCACGATCGGGATGTTCTCGGT
>DATHHC010000055.1:0-7917 GCA_035317285.1 Gemmatimonadaceae bacterium
TGTAGGTGCGGTCGGCGATCTCCGGATCAGTCATGATCGTCGCCGGATTGGAATTGACGAGGATGACCTCGAACCCTTCCTCCTGGAGCGCCTTGGCGGCCTGGGTCCCCGAATAGTCGAATTCGGCGCCCTGCCCGATGATGATCGGGCCGGAGCCTATTACCAGAATTCGGTGGAGATCCGTGCGCTTAGGCATACCGTTTCATAAGGTTCACTTGAGCAAAGTTAGCAAACTGGCGTTGGGTCGGGTGCACTGAACAAACTGAACTGAACGGGATCCGAGATCTGAGAGGCATAGATACCAGTTTTTAGTCACAGCCGCGCCGACCGACCGCCGTGGAGCGAGAGCAACTGCACCTGCCTACGCATAGGAGGATCGGTAGTAAGGTCGTCGCGCAGTGACTGAACCCACGCATCTGTGCTTCTGACATCTCGGATCCCGTTCAGTTTTCAGTTGTCGTATCCCGTTCGGTTTGCAGTTCATAGTTAAGAAAAAGGGAGCCCCACGGGCTCCCTTTTTCTTTTGGATCCATAAAGATGTCAGGCAGCGGACACCCCTCTCGGAGCGCGCACCACTTTACCAGCGTGGAGGCATCTCGTGCATACCTTCACCTTCGTGATCTTGCCCTCGATGACAATGCGCGCGACCTGAAGATTCGGCTTCCAGGTGCGGCGCGTCTTGTTGTTCGCGTGCGAGACGTTGTTGCCGTAAGCGACGCCCTTGTCGCAGACGTAGCAACGGTTCCTCTTGATCTGTGCCATAGGTTAGCCCTCCGCCCCGATCAGCTCGATGCGCGCCATCTCGGCGCCATCGCCCTTACGGTGGCCGGTCTTGAGGATGCGCGTGTACCCGCCCTTTCGCGTCGCGAAACTGGGGCCCACTTCCTGGAATAATTTGTCGGCCGTAGCGCGATGCGGAACCTTGGCACCGGCTAGGCGACGGTTGTGAAGCGTCCCAGTCTTGGCTTTCGTGATCAGTTTCTCAATGAACGGGCGCAGCTCCTTGGCTTTCGCCTCGGTCGTCTCGATCGCGCCGCGCTCGATCAGCGCCTTCGCCAGATTTTTCATCAGAGCCAGCTTCTGCTCGCTCGTGCGGCGAAGCTGTCTCCCCTTTTTGCGGTGACGCATTTCTAGCCTTCCTCTTCGTCGTCGGCGCCGACGGTGGCGACGTTGCGGTTTGGCGGCGTGCCCTGATCCGTGATGCGAACACCGTCGGGGGTCTCCTCGTACTTCATCCCGAAGTTGAGGGTCTCCCGCTCGAGGAGGTCGGCGATCTCGTTCAGCGACTTCTTGCCGAAGTTCTTGACCTGGAGGATCTGGCTCTCGCTCTGACGAACCAGGTCACCCAGCGTGCGAATTGCGGAATTCTTGAGCGAGTTCACGGAGCGAACCGAGAGCTCGAAGTCTTCGATCGGAGTGCGCAGCAACTCGGCCAGACGATGCGCGTCTCCGCCCGGCAGATCGGTGCCGGGAACCAATGGCGCCGATGCGTGCGAGCCGAAGCCGGCGAAATACTGGAAGTGCGTCTGCGCCAGCGCCGCGGCGTAGCTCACTGCCTCTTCCGGCGTGACGGTACCGTTGGTTTCGACGGTCAGCGTCAGGCGATCATAGTCGGTGCGCTGGCCAACGCGCGTCTCGGCGACGGCGAAGTTGGCGCGGCGAACCGGATTGTAGATCGAATCGATGCGAACGACGTCCACCGGCAGCGTCTTGTCGATGACGTGCTGGTCTGCTTCGACGTAGCCTCTGCCGCGGCCGACGTACAGTTCGACGTTGATCTCGCGGTCGCCCTGCAGTGTGAACAGGTGCTGGTTGCGATCGACGATCGTGACGCCACCCTGACCCTCGATGTCAGCGGCCGTTACCGGCCCCGCTGAGTTCTTGGTGATGCGGAGAACGGTGTTCTCGACACCCTCGTCGAGCGACAGGGTGAGGATCTTGAGATTGCCGATGATCTGGTGGACGTCTTCGACGACGCCCGGGATGGTCTGGTGCTCGTGCAGGACGCCGTCGATGCGGAATCCCCACACGGCCGAGCCGCGGAGCGACGACAGGAGAAGACGCCGCATGGCGTTCCCCAGCGTGTGTCCGAATCCGCGCTCGAGCGGTTGAAGGCGAAATTCTGCGATGTTGGGATTGTCTTCGCGCTTTGTCGCTTCGACTAGCTGCGGACGGACAAGACCCCGGAGGTCAATTGCGGTTGCCATTTTTTTTCGATTCCTTAAACGTGCCACCCCGCCCCTAACGCGCGGTGAGCCCGTAACGAGAGTTAGGGTCTCGTCCTACTTTTGATTGCGGATTGCGGATTGCGGACTAAGTGCATTGCTGACTGCTGACTAATTGCGGATTGCGACCAATTGCGGATTGCTGACTAATTGCGGATTTGGAGACTAATTGCGAATTGCGGACTAAACCGCTTCCCGCTTCCCTCGTCCCGCTTCCCTACTTGGAGTAAAGCTCGACCACCAACTGCTCCTGCGCGGCGATCGGAATGTTCGGCCTGGTCGGTCTCTCGAGCATCCTGCCGCTGAACGTGTCGCGATCCACCGCGATCCACGAAAGCGGTGCACCGCGGCTCGACTGATCCATCGCCGCCATTACGCTCGCCTGCTCACGCGACTTAATGCGAACGCGAATCTCCTGTCCCGGCTGCACGAGGAAGCTCGGGATGTCGACAGACTTCTGATTCACCTCGACGTGACGGTGCCGGACGAGCTGGCGAGCGGCCTTGCGGCTGCCCGCGAATCCCATGCGGTAAACGACGTTGTCGAGACGCGACTCCAGCGCGGCGAGAAGATTGTGTCCCGTGATTCCAGGGAGCGGTGCTACGCGCTCGAAGGTGTTCCGGAACTGTCTCTCGCTGACGCCGTAAATCCGCTTGATCTTCTGCTTCTCACGGAGCTGCTTCGAGTACTCAGACAACTTGCGACGGCGCGCCGTCGATGAGCCGTGCTGACCCGGAGGTGTCGGTCTGCGCTCGACCGGGCACTTCTCGGTGAAGCACTTGGTGGCCTTCAGGAACAGCTTCGTTCCCTCTCGGCGGCACTGTCTGCAGCTCGCATCTGTATAACGCATCGGCTAGACTCTCCGACGCTTGGGAGGACGGCAGCCGTTGTGTGGAATCGGCGTCACGTCCTTGATTGATTTCACCTGTAGTCCCGCGGCGACGAGCGCCTGAATCGCGGACTCACGTCCCGATCCCGGCCCCTGCACTCTCACGTGCACGCGACGAACGCCGAGCGTAACGGCTTCGCGTCCGGCCTGTTCGCCGGCGACGGTGGCCGCGAACGGCGTCGACTTCTTCGATCCCTTGAAGCCGGCCTTGCCCGACGAGCCCCACGAGATCGTGTTCCCGTGCGTGTCGGTGATCGTGATCGTCGTGTTGTTGAACGTCGCGCTGACGTGGGCGATTCCCTCTGCCTCGATCACGCGCTTTGCTTTCTTTCCAATAGCCATAGGATTACTTCGTTACCTTCTTCTTGCCGGCGATAGCGCGGCGTGGGCCCTTCTTGGTACGGGCGTTGGTGTGTGTGCGCTGACCACGAACTGGCAGCCCGCGGCGATGACGAATCCCACGATAGCTCCCGATGTCCATCAGTCGCTTGATGTTCATCGCGATCTCGGTGCGCAGCGCGCCCTCGACCCGGATGTCCTTCTCGATGGCCTGACGAAGCCGGTTGACATCGGTGTCGTTCAGGTCGCGAATTCGCTGCTCGGCGTTGACGCCGGTCGACGAAAGAATCTTTCGCGCCGTCGCGCGCCCGATGCCGAAGATGTAGGTGAGGCCGATTTCGACCTTCTTTTCGCGCGGAAGATCCACGCCAGCAATACGCGCCATTATCAGCCCTGCTTCTGCTTGTGTTTTGGATTGCGCTTGCAGATGATGCGAGTCACGCCCTGTCTTTTGATGACCTTGCAATGCTCACAGATCGGCTTCACGCTGCTTCGAACTTTCACGTCCAACTCCCCACTTTGATGGGCAAAAAGGGCCTTAGGCCCACAGATTTTTCCGAGGTTAGCCTTTGAAATTACAAGGGCAGGACGGGCAAAGCAAGGGATCGAGTGCTGTCAAAGTGTGACGGCAGACGGGTTTAGATCGCTCCCTGGCACCGGAGCGAGATTCGTCGAAAAGCATCTACAAAACCAAAGCCGGGAGCTGGTGGCTTCCAGCTGGTCGCTCGGAGCTTTCGTACCGTCGTTAAATAGTCTTCATCACCGACCGGAGCTCAGACGCGGGCTCCTTTGCCTCCGTGATCATCCGCCCAAGAACGATGTAATTCGCCCCCGCCTTCGCCGCCTCGGCCGCCGTCACCGTCCGCTTCTGGTCGTCGGACCTTCCCCCCGCCGGCCGGATCCCGGGGACGAGCAACTTCAGCTTATCCCCGTACTTCGCCGCGATCTTCTGGGCCTCCAGCCCGCTGCACACCACCCCGTGTGCGCCGACTGCCGCGCACTCTCCGGCCAGACGGAGAACCTCGCCGTAAACCTCGATTGATTTCCGCCCCCACGCGCTGCGGAGCATCGCGGCATCGAGTGAAGTGAGGATCGTCACCCCCAGCACCCCACAGCTTGGGCCCGCGCCCTCGACCGCGGCCTCGATCATCTCCCGACCGCCGGTCGCGTGAACCGTCAGCAGCTTGGCTCCGATCGACGCGGCGCTGCGGGCCGCGCCTTTGACGGTATTTGGAATGTCGTGAAGCTTGAGATCGAGAAAAACGTCCTTCCCGAGCGCTCGGAGGGTCTGGACGACCTGGGGGCCGGCCGCGGTGAACAGCTCGCCCCCCACCTTGTAGAACTTGCATGCGTCGCCCAGCCGCTCGACCATCGCAAGGGCGAGCTCAGCGCTGGGAAAATCGAGCGCCACGATCGGAATCGGATGGCGCGAGCTCGCCGGCGCGGCCCGGGTCGCGACTTTCGCCCGCGTTGGCGCCGGTCGGTTTTGAGGGGTCATGGCAGATCCCGACGCAAAATCATTTCTCCCACTGTAGAGAGCCGCGTAGGTCGCTCAACGAAGTTACACCCTTGGCCTGGCACCAGCGCTGGAGGTCGGCAACCAGCTTTTCCGGAAGTCTGGGTTGCTGCATCGCCGCGGTGCCGATCGCCACAAGGCTCGCGCCGGCGATGACGTACTGAACGATATCTGTCGCGGCAGAGACCCCTCCCACCCCAATCACCGGCAGACGCACCGCTTTCGCAACCTTGTACGTCGCCAGCACGCCGACCGGCAGCAGCCCGGGGCCACTGACGCCTCCGGTGCCGAAGCCAAGCACCGGTTTGCGCGCGTCGACATCGATCAGCAGGCCGGGCAGCGTGTTGACCACCGAGATCCCGTCGGCGCCGGCGTCGGCCGCCGTTTGTGCGCTTCGTCCGATGTCCTGCAACGTCGGCGAGAGCTTGACGAAGATCGGCTTGCGGGTCGCCTTGCGCGCGCGCGTCACGACCTCGACGAGCGATTTCGGATCGGCGCCGAACTCGAGACCCCCGGCTTTCACGTTGGGACAGCTCACGTTCAGCTCGTAGGCCGAGACGGCGATCGAATCGTCGAGCACCGACACCACCGCGGCGAACTCTTCGACCTGGTTCCCCACCACGTTCACGAGGACCCTCGCCCGCTTCACGTTGTTCGCCAGCCACGGAAGGTGCACGTCGCGGACTTCCTGGACGCCGGGATTGGCGAGCCCAACCGCGTTGATCATGCCGCCCTCGAACTCGGCGACGCGGGGCGCGCGCGCGCCGTGGCGCCGCTCGATGCTCACCGCCTTCGTGACGAGACCGCCGAGGGCATCCAGGTCGATTACGCGCGCCAGCTCACTGCCGTAGGCAGCTGTGCCAGCGGCGAGCAATACCGGATTCTGAAATTCGATTCCCGCGGCGGTGACTGCGAGCGCGGAAGGAGTCACCGCTACCGGGCGCCCCCAATTCGGGAATCGTAGTGCGCGAGGTAGGCGATCACCGACTCCGCGATGTTTCTCGCCAACGCACGTTGGTTCGCCTGGTCGCTCAGATACGTCGCCTCCGACTGATTGCTGCCGAATCCGATCTCGATCAGCACCGCCGGCATGTACGAGCCACGCAGCACCGCGAAGTTTGCCTGCTGCACGCCGCGGTTCGGACCGGGATGCACGTCGATCAGACCCTGTTGGATTGTCTCCGCCAGATCGCTCGACTCGCGCAGGTGCTCGTTCTGCGCCATGTCGGTGATGATGAAGTTGAGGGGGTCTCCTTTCGGCGCGTTGGCGCCGGTCTCGAATTTCACCGATTCGTTTTCCATGTCCTGCACGCGACGCTCGTCCTCCGTCTTCGCCTCGGCCAGGAAATACGTCTCGAACCCGCGCTCACGGGCGCCTTTGGCGGTGTTGCTCCCCGGCGCGTTGCAGTGGATCGAGATGAACACGTCGCCATGGTTGCTGTTGGCGATACGGCCGCGATCCGAAAGCGCGATCAGAGTGTCGGTGGTCCTGGTCATCAGCACGTCGAACCCGCGGGCGCGTAGTACGGCCTCGAGCTTTTTCGCCACTGACAGCACAACATCCTTCTCGGTGAACCATACCGGCGAGCCTATCGGACCGCTCATCCCGCGATCGGGTCCGCCGTGGCCCGCATCGATGACGACAACCTTATGCGCGGGAGGTCGCGGCGGTGGTCGCGTTCTGACCGGTGGCGTCGGCGGAGTGTCGGTAAGGACTCGGGCCGGTGCGCGGCCGGTCGCCGGCGGCGAGCCGACGCCCGAAGGAGGCGGTGCGCGCGCGACGATTGTTGACGCGAATGTCCTCAGCTCACCGAGCGCCACGTCGTAGGCGTAACCGCCGCCGTAGCGCGGAATCACTTCTGAAACGAACTGGAACGGCAGATAGAGCTGACCGCCATGCACCTGTGGCGCGCGGGTGAGCGGAACCGTCAGCGTATCGAGCTTGGCGAATGGAATCCCGTCGATCAGGTCCATACGCGCGCGAGGCAACGCGAGCGTGAAATGAAGATTGGTGCCGGTGATCAGAATCCCCTTCATCGCCCTCATCAGCGCATCGGCTCGCACGGAAGGCTGGCCGTCATTGATCGTGACGGGGACCGACGTCGTAACCGACCCATCGCGGACGACGACGAAGGTCGGAGCGGGAACGGCGGCGATCTGCGCGGCGAGAAGGAATGCGATCATCGAGTGCGGACCGCGCGCGCAATGTCGCGCTCGTCGTCGCGGCGCTTTTCATCCGCGCGCTTGTCGTACAGCTTCTTGCCCTTGCCCAGGGCAAGGGCAACCTTAGCCTTTCCGCGCTTGAAGTAGACCTCGAGCGGAATGAGCGTCAGCCCCTGGCGCTCGACGGCGCCGATCATTTTGCGGATCTCCTTGCGGTGCAGCAGGAGTTTCCGCGTCCTCGTGGGCTCGTGATTGAAGTAGCTCGCCTTTTCGTAGGGCGATATGTGCAGGTTGAGCAGAAAAACCTCTCCATCTTTGACGATCGCGTACGAGTCAGCGATGTTGGCCTTTCCGTCCCGAAGCGACTTGACCTCGCTGCCGGTCAAGACCACGCCCGCTTCCCAGGTGTCGATGATGTGGTAGTCGTGTCTCGCGCGTTTGTTCCGCGCGATCGACTCTTTCGCATCCTTCTTATCGACTGGCTCTGCCATTTGACTTCGTGCTCAAGTTAGACGCAACAGCTTTCGCCGCAAAGCGGCTTCGCACGCTTTGACATTTCCCGATAGCGGAACCTTCCGAGCGGTAAACTACCTCCTCGTTGACCTAACCATTCCCAACCGCGCGATCCTCTTCTATCTTGCAACCCTCGATATGCCGGAGTGGTGGAACTGGTAGACGCGCTGGCTTCAGGAGCCAGTGAGCGCAAGCTCGTGGGGGTTCGAGTCCCCCCTTCGGCACATAAACAGGAACGGCGCGTCTGCTGAGTCAGGCGCGCCGTTTTCGCA
>DATHHC010000056.1:0-3962 GCA_035317285.1 Gemmatimonadaceae bacterium
AAGAAGTGCGAAAAAGCGGGCATCCTCTCCGATCTCCGCAAGCATCGCCATTACGAGAAGCCGAGCGAGCGCAGGAAGCGCAAGCTGAACACGGCGATGCGTAAGAATCGACGCACGCGTCACGTCTAGGGAATGTCGGAGCTCCTCGCCCGGTTGCAAGGCGATCTCAATACGGCCCGCAAATCCCAGGACAAACCTGGTACGCTCCTCCTCAGCACCGTGCTGTCCGAGGTCAAGAACAAAAAGATCGAGCTGAGACACGATCCGGTGGATGCGGACGTGATCGACGTCCTGCGCAAGTCCATCAAGCGCAGACGCGAATCGGTGGAGATGTACACGAAGGGCGGGCGCCAGGATCTCGCTGACAAGGAGACCGCCGAAGCCGCAGCGCTCGAAAAATACCTCCCCGCTCAGGTGAGCGATGACGAGCTGAGGACCGCCGTGAAAGCGGCGATCGCCGGCGGCGCGAAGCAGATCGGAGCAGTCATGGGAAAGGTTCTTCCCCAGTTCAAAGGTCGGGCAGATGGCAGCACCATCAACGCCATCGCTCGCGAGGAGCTGAGCAAGCAGGGGTGACAAGCTCTCTCCCTGGAATCACCAAGCCCGAGCTCGCGACAACCCTCGCAAGCTCGGGTTTTGTCATTCAAGGGTATCAGATAAGGTGAATTCGCACGCGCTCAACGTCATCGAGTTTCCCCGCACTCTCGCCCTCATTTCCGAGAGAGCCACATCACCGCTCGGCGCCGAGCGGGTGAGAGAGCTGCGCCCAGTGACCGAGCGGGACACGATCGAGCGCGAGCACGCGCGCGTGGCGGCGGTTCGCTCGCTAGTAGCGGCCGAGGAACCGTGGCACCTGCACGGCGTGCCGAACGCGACTTCGGCGCTCACGCGCCTCCGTGTCGAGGGCGCCTCGCTCGCGGCGCCGGATCTGCTTGTGCTCGGAGCGCTCCTTCAGAGCTCGCGCATTACGCGGGACTCTCTCCGAGGCGAACGCGCGTCGCCAATCGTTACGGCGGTTCTCGCGCCGCAGATCGATCCTCTCGTCGCCAACAAGGCCATCGAGGATACGATCGCGCGCGCGATCGACGAGGACGGCCAGGTGCGCGATGACGCGTCCTCGACGCTCAAGAAAATCAGACGCGAGCTCAAGGGATCTCAGGGAGAGCTGGTGAAGCTTCTCGAGCGCGCTATGGCCAAGCTCGAACCGCATCAGCGAGTCGCCGATATGTCCGTGACAGTACGCAACGGCCGCTTCGTGATTCCCGTTCGCCGGGAGGCACAGGGCGTGGTCGGCGGAATCGTGCACGACGCATCCGCCACAGGCGGAACACTCTTCGTCGAGCCGCCGGCAGCGGTCCAGGCGGGGAATCGCATTCGAGAGCTGCAGATCGAAGAGGTCGAAGAGATCGACCGTATTCTGTTTGAGCTGACGGAAAAATTGCGTCCCCACCGAGAGGCGCTTGGAGCTTCGCTCGAGGCGCTGATCACACTCGATTCGCTCGTCGCGCGTGCGCGCTATGCTATCGAGTTTCGCTGCGCGCCGGTGGACCTGGCCGACTCGACCGAAGGGTTCGCCGTTGTTGAAGGACGACACCCGCTCCTCGTGGCGCAGGGAATAGATGTAGTTCCGTTCGATCTCGAGATGTTGGCGAACGAGAGAACTCTTCTCATTTCCGGACCGAACACAGGCGGCAAGACGGTGCTCCTCAAAGCGCTCGGGCTTTTCTCCGCGCTCGTGCAGTCCGGAATCCCGGCACCGGTAGACGAGGGCTCGCGCATCGCGATCTTCGACAACATCTACGCCGACGTCGGAGACGAGCAGTCCATCCTCGCTAGTCTCTCCACCTTCAGTGCGCACCTCAAGAACCTCGCCGAGGTCTTGAGCTCGGCGACGGAGCACTCGCTGGTTCTGATCGACGAGCTCGGCTCGGGAACTGATCCCATCGAAGGCGCGGCATTGGGCGGCGCGATTCTCGAAGCGCTCACCGCGCGTCGCACGCTCTCAATAGCCACCACGCATTTGGGTGCCCTGAAGGAGCTGGCGACGCAGGTCGACGGAGTCGTAAACGCGTCGCTCCAGTTCGACCCGGTAGCGCTCGCGCCAACATATCGGCTCACCAAGGGAATTCCGGGCCGCTCTTACGGAATCAGTATCGCCCGCCGTCTCAATCTGCCGAGCGACGTTCTGGCGAGGGCGGAAGAGCGGATTCCAACCGACGAGAGGAAAGTCACCGCTCTCCTGGCCGAGCTGGAGGCACGGGAGAAAACGCTGGCGGCGACTGAGCGCGAGACTAGCGAGATTGCGGAGGACGCAAAGGAGCGCACACGCAGGGTTGCGGAGCGCGAAAAGAACGTGAAAGAGCGGGAACGCGAGGTCGAGCAGGCGTCACGACGCGAAGCGAGACAGTATCTTCTCGAAGCGCGCGCGGAAGTCGAGCGCACCATTCGTGATCTCAAATCGGCTTCCGAGCAGGGCAGCGAGGCCGCGCGGGAAGCGCGCAAGCACGTGGAGAGTCTCGCCAACGAGCAGGGTCGCGAGCTCGAACGTCTCGCTCGCGAAACGGCGAGCGAGCCCGAGAACCACGATCCCGCCGAGGTGAGCATCGGTGATTTCGTCGAGGTGGAGACGCTTGGTGGTCGAATCGGACGAGTCGTGGAAATCCGCGACGCTGACGCGGTCGTGGCCGTGGGCGTGATGAAAATGGCCCTGCCGCGGAGTGCGTTGCGGCCGGCCCGGCGAGAGACGGCGGCTCCTGAAGTCGCCGTCGCGGTGCGAGGTGATCTTCCGGACGTCGAGGCAGCGAGCGAGATCGATCTTCGCGGGCTGCGCGTAGGAGAGGTCGAGGACATCGTTATGCATGCCGTCGACGCCGCGATTCGCGCGGATCTCAAGACGCTCCGCATCATTCACGGGAAGGGAACCGGTGCTCTTCGCGAGCGCGTCACCGAGATGCTGCGCAAGGAATCGCGCGTGACGAACTTTCGCCTCGGCGTGTGGAACGAGGGTGGCGCCGGCGTCACCGTGGTGGAGCTCAAGTGATACCCGACGAGATCGTCGAGCAAGTCCGTGACTCGGCCGACATCGTTCAGATCGTCGGCGAATACGTGAATCTCAAGCGACAAGGCACCGACTTCCGCGGACCGTGTCCGTTTCACCAGGGAACGCACCGGAACTTCTCGGTTTCTCCGAAGAAGCGGATGTATTACTGCTTCGTCTGCCACGAGGGCGGAGATGTCTTCCACTTCCTCCAGAAGAGGCTCGGCGTCGAATGGCCGGCGGCGGTCAAGATGGTCGGCGAGAAGTCGGGCATCGAGGTCCGCGAAGTCGACACCCGTCGCGAAGGGCCGGACCCGCGCGAGCCGCTGTGGGAAGTGAATGCGACCGCCGCCGGCTATTTCCAAAAATTCCTGTGGGACGATCCGCTCGGCGCTCAGGCCCGTGATTATCTCACGCAGCGCGACATCTCGCGTGAAGTGGCGGATCAGTTCAGTATCGGCTTTGCTCCGCGCGAGATCGGTCTGCTCCGGAACTACATGGGTACGCTCGGTTTCGACGAAACCAGGCTCGCCGCCGCCGGTCTCCTCGTACAGGGCGAAGATGGAAGTGAGCCGCGTCCGCGCTTTCGCGGCCGGCTCATGTTCCCGATTCTCGACTCAATGGGCCGGAACATCGGGTTTGGGGGACGACTCCTCGGACCGGGCGAGCCCAAGTACCTGAATTCGCCCGAGTCGCCGGTGTTCTCCAAGGGGAAAACGCTGTATGGTCTGAACTGGTCGAAGAACGACATCCGGCGCGAGGATCAGGTGCTCGTCGTCGAGGGCTACTTCGATGTCGTAAGGTTGATGGCGGCTGGCGCAACGACGGTCGTCGCTGCAATGGGCACGGCACTGACCGATGCGCAGGCCGCCGCGCTGAGAAAGTTGACGAAGAACGTCTTTCTCCTCTACGACAGCGACAAAGC
>DATHHC010000057.1:0-12645 GCA_035317285.1 Gemmatimonadaceae bacterium
CGTCCGTTGCGTCCCCGATCAGCTCGACGACGAGCCGCTCGACGGCCGCGTCGATCATGCGCTGCGCCTCCGCCTTTGCTTCTTCTCCCCCTTCGAGCGCGAAGAACCGGAGCGAGTAGATCACCTCGCGCTGCTGGTTCATCACGTCGTCGTATTCCAGCAGCCGCTTGCGTGACTGGAAGTTCTGGAGCTCGACCCGCTTCTGGGCCTGCTCGATCGAGCGCGTGATGAGTGAGTGCGTGAGCATCTCACCCTCCTCCGCGCCCATGCGGTCCATCAGCTTCGCGATCCGGTCGGAGCCGAAGAGACGCATGAGGTCGTCTTCGAGCGACAGGAAGAACTGCGACGCGCCCGGATCTCCCTGACGGCCCGCGCGTCCGCGCAGCTGGCGATCGATGCGGCGTGACTCGTGCCGCTCGGAGCCGATGATGTGCAGTCCCCCGCACTCGATTACATCAACGAGCTGGTTTTCCGCATCGCGGCGCTGAGACGGCTTCGATTCGGTGACGCCTGGACCGAGCTTAATGTCCGTTCCGCGGCCGGCCATGTTGGTCGCGATCGTCACTCCGCCAGGCTGGCCGGCGCCGGCGACGATCTCTGCTTCCCGCTGGTGGTACTTGGCGTTGAGCACGTTGTGCGGAATTCCCGCGCGCTTGAACATGCGCGCGAGCGTCTCCGACACGTCGACGTTCACTGTGCCCACGAGGACGGGAAAGCCGAGCGCGTGCAGCCGCTGCGTCTCCTCGAGGATGGCGTTGTACTTCTCGCGGCGCGTCTTGTAGACGAGGTCTTGCCTGTCGTCGCGGATGACCGGCCGGTTGGTCGGGATGACCGACACGCCAAGCTTGTAAATCTGGTGGAACTCCGTCTCCTCGGTCTCGGCGGTACCCGTCATTCCCGAGAGCTTGTCGTAGAGGCGGAAATAGTTCTGGATGGTGATGGTTGCGAGCGTCTGCGTCTCGCCCTTCACCTGCACGCCTTCCTTGGCTTCGACCGCCTGGTGCAATCCCTCTGACCACCGCCGCCCGTGCATCGTGCGCCCGGTGAACTCATCGACGATGAGCACCTGCCCTTCCTGCACGACGTAATTCACGTCGCGCTCGAACAGCGCGTGCGCGCGGAGGAGCTGGTGGACGATGTTCAGCCGCTCGCTCTTCGCCGCGTAATCGCGATTCAGCTTGTTGCGCGCCTCGAGCTTCTCGGCGGGCGTCATGTCGGGATCGTGGTCGATCGCGTGCACTTCCTGCGACAGGTCGGGCAGAACGAACTCATCGTGCGCCTGTGGCGACATGAAGTCGACGCCGGCGTCGGTGAGGTGAACCGTATGACCCTTCTCGTCCAGGACGAACAGCAGATCCTCTTCGATGTCCCTGTACTGCTGCTTGCTCGCGGGGAGCCTGCGATCGGCGATGTGCTGGAGCTCCATCTTCTGCACCAGCTGCTTGGCGCCAGTCTCCTGAAACATCTTCAGCAGTCGCTTGTTCTTCGGCCCACCGAGCTGCGCCTTGTACAGATTGAGCGCGGCAGCATCGGTGTCGTCCGCTTCAAAGGCCTTCTCGCCCGCCGCGACGAGCGCGTTGACGAGATCCGACTGCCGCCGCACGAGCCGCGAGACCGCGGCGTTGTGCTCGGCATACTCGGCGTCGCTCTCGTTTCCGACCGGACCGGAAATGATGAGCGGCGTCCGCGCTTCATCGATGAGCACCGAGTCCACTTCGTCGACGATGGCGTAGACGTGGGCGCGCTGGACGCGTTGATCCAGCGATTGCACCATGTTGTCGCGCAGGTAGTCGAAGCCGAACTCGTTGTTGGTTCCGTACGTGATGTCGCACTCGTAAGCCGCGCGCCGCTCCATGGTCCCCGGCTCGGTGTCGTCGATGCAGCCGACGGTCAGTCCGAGATATTTGTAGACGTGACCCATCCACTCCGAGTCCCGGCGGGCGAGGTACGAGTTGACCGTGATCAGGTGCGCACCCTTGCCGGGCAGCGAATTCAGATAAAGAGGCAGCGTGGCGACGAGGGTCTTTCCTTCACCGGTCGCCATCTCCGCGATGCGGCCCTGGTGGAGCTGGACTCCGCCCATCAGCTGCACATCGTAGGGCACCATGTTCCACTCCATCTCCTGCCCGGTGACCATGACCTTGGTCCCGAGCAGCCGGCGCGTCGCCTCGCGCACGGTGGCGTACGCTTCGGGAAGCAGCTCGTCGAGCACGTCGACGATGGCAGTTCGAAGCTCGGCCTCTGCCCCTCCGCGGCCATCGACGCCGCTCAGCTCGTTGTCTACCGCGTCACGGTCGGCGGGATCGGGAGTTATTCGCTTCTTCTCCTTCAGCTCCGCAATGCGCGCCTCGATGGCACTGGTGCGTTCCAGGATGAGCGCGCGGAATTTCTCCGTCTGGCCACGGAGCTCGTCCTCGGAAATGGTCTGGAGGCGCTCGTAGTGCTCGTTGATCTCGTCGACGATCGGTTGAACGCGCTTGCGCTCACGATCGTGGCGAGTTCCGAACACACCGCTCAGCATCCCTGTCAACGCCATGTACCTGTCTTCCTCAGGCGGATGCGCTCCGCCTCAACGATAGAGCCCGCGGACGTCGATGAACCGCTCGACGCTCTCGGGCACGAATCCCTTGATTGATTTTCCGGCACGCCGGCGCTCCCTGATCTCAGTCGACGACACATCGATGCGCCGCGTCGAAACAGTCAGCACGCCCGGCGCGATCGGATCGGCGCTCGATCCATTCGTACCACTTCTGCGAACCACCGCCAGCGTCGCCAGCTCGCGGATTCGCGCCGGATTCCTCCACTGCTCGAAGCCGCCGAGCACATCCTCCCCCACGAGGAGAAAGAGCTTCGCGTCTTGATGCTTTTTCGACAAATGCTCCAGTGTGTCAACCGTGAAAGATAACCCCTTACGGTTGATTTCTGCGTCATCGACGACGTAGTTCGCGTCGTCGGCGACGGCCAGGCGAACCATCTCGAGCCGGTCCTGTCCGGACGCGATCGGGGGTGTGTCCACCTTGAACGGCTGGGCGCCGGCCGGGACAAAAATCAGCCGATCGAGCTTGAGCGCCTCACGGGCATCCGTTGCCATCAGCAGGTGGCCGACGTGGGGAGGATCGAACGTTCCCCCGAAGACCCCAATGCGCACTGACTAAGGAGCCGGCGGCGCCGGTGTTGCGGGCGTCACTGGCGCGGGACCGCACTGCTTCATGATCTCGCGGTCGTTCGGGTAGGTCTTCCGCATCGTATCGCAAAGCTCACGCGCGTCCTCGTTGTACCTGATCGCCCGATAAGCCTCCAGCAGTCTCAGATACGCGTCCCTCGTCTTCCTCGCGTTCGGATGCAGCTTTATCACATCCTTGAAATAGATGATCGCCGAGTCGAACGCCTTCCGCTTGAGGTAGAGATAGCCGGTGTCGTAGTCCTTCTGCGCAAACCAATCGTCGAGTTTGTCCACTTCCTTCTTGGCAAGGGGAGCAAACGGCGAATCCGGAAAGCTCCCGACCAGGGACTCGAACGCGGTCTGCGCGTTCCTTCCGTAGGTGGCGTCCAGCTGCGGACGCCGCCACTCGCGTTCGTATGCGAGGCCCGACAGATAGAACGCATCATCCACCAGCGTGTCCTGGGGGAACGCATCGATGAGGCGATTGTAGGTGCCCGCCGCAAGCAGATTCTCTCCGTTCTTCGACTGCGACTGCGCCAGGTAATAGTAGGCCAGCGGGAGCCGCGGATCGCGAGCGGAGAGATCCAGCGTCAGCTGCTCGAAGGCCTTTGCCGCGTTCGCGTAGCGCTTGGCCTTGTACTCGGCCATCGCCGCCTGGTATAGCTTGTCGGCGGACTGGTAGCTCTTTGGATTGAATGGGGGCTTGCACGCCAGCGGAGCCGCGAGCAGCAGCGCCAGCAATAATGACCTTGTCTTGAACATCCGTATGATTTTACCCTCTGCCGTCGAGCATGTTCATGCGGATGGGCGTCCGATCGAATGGTACCGCACGCCCAGCTCCCGCATCTTCTCGACGTCGTAAAGATTTCTGCCATCGACGATGACCGGTTGCTTGAGCGTGCGCTTCACCCGCTCGAAATCCGGGTGCCGATACTCGTTCCAGTCAGTGACCACAACCAGCGCGTCCGCACCCACGAGCGCCTCATAATTAGTCTCCGCATAATCTATTCGGTTGCCGAGCAAAGCTCGCGCGTGCTCGAGGGCGGCAGGGTCATGGGCGCAGATCGAGACCCCTTCGTGGAGCAGCGCTTCGATGAGAGTCAGTGCCGGCGCCTCGCGCATGTCGTCGGTGCCCGCCTTGAATGCCAGACCCCACAGAGCTATGCGCCGGCCCTCCAGCTCGTTGCCCAGCGCGTCTCGCACCTTCTGGACCAGCACTCGCTTCTGCCGCTCGTTCGCTGATTCCACCGCCGCGAGCACCTCCAGCGGAACCCCGCAACCCGCACCCATGCTGACGAGCGCCTTCACGTCTTTGGGAAAGCAGGAGCCGCCATAGCCCGGCCCCGGAAAGAGAAACGACTGGCCGATCCGCGAATCGCTTCCGACTCCCTTTCTTACAGCGTCGACGTTGGCACCCAGCTTGTCGCAGAGATTCGCGATCTCGTTCATGAACGAGATGCGCGTCGCCAGCATTCCATTGGCGGCGTACTTGGTCATCTCCGCCGACGGGATGTCCATTATCAGAATGGGCTTGCCGGTGCGGACGAAGGGCGCATAGACCTCGGTCATCACCTGGCGGGCACGCGGAGACTCGACGCCGAGGACGACGCGATCGGGCCGCATGAAGTCCTCCACTGCCGTTCCCTCTTTCAGAAACTCCGGGTTGCTGCAGATGTGAAAAGGAAACTTTGCCTCTTGCGCGATCGCTGCCGCGACCTTGGCCGCGCTGCCCACTGGCACTGTCGACTTCGTCACGATGACCATTTCGCGCGTCATGAAGCGGCCGACGAGCGACGCAACCTGGAGCACGTACTTCAGGTCAGCGGAGCCGTCCTCGTCTGGCGGCGTTCCGACCGCGATGAACAACACCTCGGCGGACGCTATCGCATCCTGAAGCGTCGTCGTAAAGGACAGCCTTCCTTCTTTCTGATTCCGCTCGACGAGCGGCTCGAGGCCAGGCTCGTATATGGGCAGGATGTTCTTTCGCAGGCCGTCGATTTTCTTCGCATCGATGTCCGCGCAGCAGACGTTGTTTCCCGTTTCCGCCAGGCACGCGCCCACGACGAGGCCAACGTAGCCGGTACCAACTACAGAAATGTTCACTGGCTCGTCGAGTTAGGCGTTCACCAACGAGCTCGACGATGCGAGCGAGACAATTCGTCCCTTCCCTTTCGCCAGCTTGGCCGTCGCATTTCTCGTGTCGACCACCACTCTCGCCAGGTGAACAACTCGCTGGTAGTCGACATTGGAATGATCCGTGACGATCACCACAGCGTCGGCGCTCGTCAGCTCGTCGTCGGTGAGCGCAACGCTCGAGTGCTCATGTCCATCTTCGCGATAATTCGGAACGTAGGGATCGTGGTAAAGCACCTTCGCTCCCTGCAGCTCCAGCAACCGAATGACATCGAGTGCGGGGCTC
Source organism: Gemmatimonadaceae bacterium (assembly GCA_035317285.1). Classification (GTDB taxonomy): domain Bacteria; phylum Gemmatimonadota; class Gemmatimonadetes; order Gemmatimonadales; family Gemmatimonadaceae; genus UBA4720. The sequence goes on from DATHHC010000057.1 coordinate 5,583, forward strand.
TCCCTCATGTCGTCGATGTCTTTCTTGTAGGCCACGCCAAGAACCAGAACGCGACTTCCGTTGACCGCCTTTTTCTCCTCGTTGAGCGCCTGCGTGACCTTCCTCACAACGACCGCGGGCATCTCGCTGTTGATCTCGCCGGCGAGGTCGATGAAGCGGGTCTTGTAGTTGAGCGTCCTCATCTTCCATGCGAGATAGTGCGGGTCGAGCGGGATGCAATGTCCCCCGATGCCCGGGCCGGGAGTGAACTTCATGAATCCAAACGGCTTCGTCGCCGCGGCCTCGATCACTTCCCAGACGTTGACGCCCAGCTTGTCGCAGACGATCGCCATCTCGTTCGCGAGGCCGATGTTCACCGACCGGAATGTATTCTCGAGCAGCTTCACCAGCTCCGCCGTCTCGGTGCTCGACACGGGCACGATGGTATCCAGACAGGTCGCGTAGAGCGCGGTTGCGATCTCGGTGCACGCGGGCGTGATCCCGCCAACGATCTTTGGAGTGTTCTTCGTATTCCAGATCGGATTGCCGGGATCGACGCGCTCGGGACTGAACGCAAGGAAGACGTCCTCGCCGACGGTCAGACCCGCCGCCTCGAGCTTCGGTTGGAGCAGCTCACGCGTCGTACCCGGATAGGTCGTGCTCTCGAGCACCACCACCACTCCAGGCCGGCAGTTCCGTCCGATCGCGTCAGCCGCAGCGATCACGTAGCCCATGTCCGGATCGCGCGTCTTGGCGAGCGGCGTCGGAACTGCGATCGAGATCGCGTCCATCTCCTTCATGCGCGACTCGTCCTTCGTCGCCTCGAACTTTCCCGCCTTCACCAGCCGCGCGAGCTCGGTACTCGGTACGTCCTGGATGTGCGACTTGCCGGACATCAGCTGATTGATGAGCCGCTCGCTCACGTCATAGCCAATCACCTTGAAGCCGGCCCTCGCAAACTCGAGCGCGAGGGGCAGGCCGACATAGCCCAGGCCGACAACGCCGATGCAAGCACTTCTGTTTTCGATCTTCGCCAGCAGCTGATCTTTTAGTTGCAATTGGGGCTCTGTTGATGAGTGTGTCGGCTTGTCAGCGGCCGTAGAATCCGCGGATGGCTTCGATTACTTCGTCGAGCTGTGGCTGCCGCAACTCCGGATAAACCGGGATCGATATCACTTCCTTGGTCGCCTTCTCGCTCTCGGGGAACGCGCCCCTCTTGTAACTGAGGTACTCGAAACACGGCTGAAGGTGAAGTGACAGCGGATAATAGACTGCCGATCCGATCTCCTTGTTCCTGAGATGCGTCTGCAGGTCGTCGCGGTGAGCTACCCGCAGAGTGTACTGATTGTAGATCGACTCGTTAAACGGATCGATAGTCGGCGTGCGAACATCGTCGAGATCGGCGAACGCCGCGTTGTAATACGCTGCATTCTTGCGCCTCGCGGCACTCCATGAAGCGAGATTGACGAGCTTCGCCGAAAGAACGGCCGCCTGCAGCGCGTCGAGCCGGCTGTTGTAACCCACTTCCTCGTGATAGTACGTCTTCAATCCCCCGTGCACGCGTAACCGGCGCACCCGCGTGGCGATCTCGTCGCTCTGCGTGACGACCATCCCGCCGTCACCGTACCCGCCCAGGTTCTTGGACGGAAAGAAGCTGAACGTGCCGACAGTCGCGGCTTGCCCAGCCATCACCCACTTCTCGTCGATCTTCCGGCGGGCTCCTATCGACTGCGCGGCATCCTCGATCACCGGTCGATCGCCCGCGGCATCCATGATCATTTCGATCGGAGCCATTTGACCGAACAGATCCACGGCGATGACCGCTTTGGTCGCCGGCTTGATCGCGGCCGCCAGCGCGGCGGTCGAGATGTTGAACGTATCGGGATCGATGTCCGCGAAGACGGGACGCGCGCCGACGTTGTGTACGGCACCGGCGGTCGCGAAGAACGTGAACGGCGTAGTAAGGACTTCGTCACCGCGTCCGATATTGAGCGCGCGAAGCGCGAGCAGAATCGCGTCGGTACCGTTCGCGCATCCGATGGCGTGCGTCGTGTGCGAGAGCAGCGCGATTTCACGCTCGAGCCGTTCCACGGGCTCGCCGAGGATGAACGCCTGCTCGTCGATGACCCTGTTCATCGCGTTCACGACCGAGTCACGAATCGTGGCGTGCTGGGCTTTCAGATCAAGAAGTGGTACTGCCATTTATCCGCGGTCTGGAAACTCGGCTGAAGTGGGAAAGCGTCCAAAAAAAAGGAGCAAGCTTTAAAGATAAGCGCACCGGGCTCATACTTGGGCGCGAAGTGGGAGCGGGACCTCTCGCCCCGTCTTGGCCGACTCGTAGATGCCGAGGATCAATTCGAGCGATTTCCGGCCGGCCCGCCCGTCTGTGTCCGGCTTCGCCTCTCCCCTGAGAACCGCCAGAACGTTCCGGTAGTAGCCCTGATGACCCAGGCCATAGACGTTCGGCGGACTGGTTTCGACGGCGTCGACCAGCTTGTCATCATCATCGTACTCGGCGAACTGCCAGTGCTCGATCTTGTTCACGGCGGTGCCGCCGATCTTTGCCGAGCCCTTCTCGCCGAGGATCGTGAGAGAACCCTCGAGATTGCGGGGATACGCCAGCATGGTGACCTGGATCGTCCCCAGCGCTCCCGACCGAAACTTCAGGATCGCGACCCCGGTGTCCTCGGTCTCGATGCGGCGGGCGAGCGTCGCCGTCTTTGCCATCACGCTTTCCACGGGTCCCATCAGCCACTGTATCAGGTCCACATAGTGTGAAGCCTGGTTCATGAACGCTCCGCCGTCGAACTCCCACGTCCCGCGCCACGGCGCCTGGTCGTAGTACTCCTGTGGCCGCGCCCAGTGAACCGTGCAGCTCGCCATGTAGATGCGGCCGAAGCGTTCCCGGTCCACAGCCCGCTTGAGCAGCTGCACCGGCGGATTGAGCCGGTTCTGTTTGACGACGAACAGCTGGACGCCCGCCTTGTCGCATGCGTGCACGAGCGCATCCGCTCCGGTAAGCGAGATGGCCATCGGCTTCTCCATCACCACGTGCTTTCCCGCCTGCGCCGCGGCAACGCCCTGATCGGCGTGCAGGCCCGACGGAGTCGCAATCGTGACGACGTCCGCCTTGCTGTCCTTCAGCATTTTTTCGTACGACGTGAAGTGCGGGACGCCCCATTGCGCCCCAGCCTGCGCCGCGCGATCAGGGTCGGCATCGCACACAGCAACGAGCTCGAGCCCGTCGATCTTGTCGATGGCCTCGAAATGGTTCTTGCTGATGCGGCCGCAGCCGGCGAGTGCGATCCGAAACTTCTTGTCGGAGCTCACCTAGGAAACTCTCCTCAATTGATCACTGTCCTGACGGTAGCGGGTACCGCAAGCCTTGCATGTCTCGGGGTTCTTGTCGGCCAGCCGTTCACCACACTGGCACATCCACCCGACTCTGCGTGCCGGAACTCCGACCATGAGCGCGTAAGCAGGAACGTTCTTCGTGATCACACTTCCGGCTCCGATGAAGCAGTACTCCTCGAGCGTGACACCGCACACGATCGTCGCGTTGGCGCCGATTGTCGACCCTCGCCGCACGAGCGTCCGCTTGTATTCGTTCTTGCGTGAGACGTGGCTGCGGGGATTGATGACGTTGGTGAAAACCATCGACGGCCCGCAGAACACATCGTCCTCCAGCTCCACGCCCTCGTACACCGAGACGTTGTTCTGGATCTTGACGTTGTTCCCGATCTTCACGCCGTTCATCACGACGACGTTCTGTCCGAGCGAGCACCGCTCTCCGATCACCGCGCCGCCGAGCACGTGGCAGAAGTGCCAGACCTTCGTATCGGAGCCGATCTGCGCGCCATCGTCGACGTAGGCAGATTCGTGAACGAATGCCTTTGCCATCTAGACGCCTGCTTCCTTTGGAATTCGCGCGTGCCATTCCTGGAGCGAGAGGACCGAAAGCGCCCGGGATCGCAGCGACAGGATAGCGTCGCACGCGGCATTAGCCGCCGACAGAGTGGTCGTGTAGGCGACGTGGTTCGCGATCGCAGCCTGACGCATCGTATAGTCATCGCGCTGCGATTCCTTGCCGAGCGGCGTGTTGATCAGCAGCTGCACATCGCCGTTCAGCATCATGTCGATGCCGTTTGGGCGGCCCTCGTGAATCTTGAGCACGGTCTCGACGGGGATCCCGCGCCCGCGCAGATGCTTCGCCGTCCCGCCGGTGGCGAACAGGGTGAATCCCATTTCCTGAAAGCGCCTCGCAATCGGCGTGACCGATCCCTTGTCGGAATCATTCACCGTAATGAAGATCGCCCCCTCGGTTGGAAGGACGTTGTCCGCGGCCAGTTGCGCCTTGCCGAACGCGCTACCGAACGAGTCCGAGATCCCCATCACCTCGCCCGTGGATCGCATCTCCGGCCCGAGGATCGGATCGAACTCACGGAATTTGTTGAATGGGAACACTGCTTCCTTGACCGAGATGTAGGCTGGTGTCACTTCTTCGGTGAACCCGATATCGTCGAGAGTTTCGCCAAGCATCACCCTCGCGGCATAGGACGCCAGTGGAACTCCGATCGCCTTGGAGACGAATGGCACTGTCCGGCTCGCTCTCGGGTTCACCTCGAGCACATAGACTTTTCCATCCTTGAGCGCGTACTGAACGTTGATCAATCCAACAACGTTCAGCGCCTTGGCGAGCGCAACCGTGTGCGCGCGCATCTCGTCGATGTGCTCTTCGTCGATCAGGTACGGCGGCAGCACACACGCGGAGTCGCCAGAATGGATTCCCGCGTCTTCGATGTGCTGCATCACGCCGCCGATTACCACCCGCTGGCCGTCGGAGATCGCGTCGACGTCGGCCTCGAAGGCGTCCTCGAGAAAGCGGTCGATGAGGACAGGCTTGTCCTCGGAGACGCGTGCGGCGCGCTCGAAATATTGCCGCAGAGACAGCTCGTCGTAAACGATCTCCATCGCCCTGCCGCCCAGCACATACGACGGGCGCACCAGCACGGGGTAGCCGATTCTCTTGGCCGCGGCGACCGCTTCGGGGAGGTTTGTGGCCAGGCCGTTCTCGGGCTGCAGGATCCCCAGGCTCCGCGCGATCGCGTCGAACCGTTTCCGGTCCTCCGCGATGTCGATCGAGTCGGGCTGGGTTCCAAGGATCCGGACTCCTGCTTTCTCGAGTCCGTGCGTGAGCTTGAGGGGCGTCTGACCGCCTAGCTGTACTATCACGCCGAGTGGCTGCTCGCGCTCGACGATGTCGAGGACGTGCTCGAGCGTGAGCGGCTCGAAGTACAGCTTGTCGGAGATGTCGAAGTCCGTGGAGACGGTCTCGGGGTTCGAGTTGATCATGATCGTCTCGTAGCCCTGGTCGCGCAGCGCCAGCGCGGCGCGGACGCAGCAGTAGTCGAACTCCACTCCCTGCCCGATGCGGTTGGGTCCGCTCCCCAGAATCACTACCGATCGCTTGCCGCTCTTCGGAGCCTCGCTCTCCTCGTCGTAGCTGCTGTAGAGATAGGGCGTGGCAGACGGAAATTCGCCGGCGCAGGTGTCAACCATCTTGTAGGCCGGAACGATGCCAAAGGCCACTCTACGCGCTCTGGCGACAACCTCGGTCTCTCCCCGGAGGTCGGCCAGCTGCCGGTCGGCGAAGCCCATGCGCTTCATGCGCCGAAGGACGTCCTCGTCGACTGCCCTGAGTGCGGCAAAGGCTTCCTCCGCGTCGAGCAGCTCCATCATCTGGGAGAGGAACCACGGGTCGATGCCCGTGAGCTCGTTTATCTCTTCGACGGAGATCCCGGCATCGAGAGCGCGCTTCACCTGGAAGATGCGCTCCGGCGTCGGTTGCCTCAGCGCGCCACGCAGCGCTTCAACGGAATCGCTCTCGAGGCGGTCATCGGCGAGAGTCGTGGCGATGGTCCATCCGGGACGCCCGGTCTCGAGCGCGCGCAAAGCCTTCTGGAAAGCTTCCTTGAACGTCCGCCCAATCGCCATCGACTCGCCGACAGATTTCATCTGAGTCGTGAGCCTCGGATCCGCGGCCCGGAATTTCTCGAATGCGAAACGGGGACACTTCACTACGACATAGTCGAGCACGGGCTCGAATGAAGCCGGCGTCGTGCCCGTGATGTCGTTCGGGATCTCATCGAGGCGGTAGCCGACGGCGAGCTTCGTTCCGATCCGCGCGATCGGGAATCCCGTCGCCTTCGAGGCGAGCGCGGACGAGCGCGATACGCGCGGATTCATCTCGATCACAAGCATCTCGCCGTCGCGCGGGTTGATCGCGAACTGGATATTGCAGCCGCCCGCCTCGACGCCGATCTCGCGAATCACCTTTACGGCGGCGTCACGCATGAGTTGATACTCGCGATCGGTCAGCGTCATCGCCGGTGCGACCGTGATCGAGTCTCCCGTATGCACGCCCATCGGATCGATGTTCTCGATCGAGCAGACGATCACCACGTTGTCGGCCCCGTCGCGCATCACCTCGAGCTCGAACTCCTTCCACCCGATGACGCTGCGCTCGACCAGGACCTGGCTGACGGGGGAGAGATCGAGACCACGGCGAATTACTTCCTCGAACTCCTGCCGGTTGTACGCGATGCCTCCACCCGTCCCGCCGAGTGTGAACGCGGGTCGAATGATCGCGGGAAACGACGTGGTCTCGAGGAGCGCGAACGCTTCGTCGAGAGTCGTGGCAATGCCGCCGGGCGGGACCGCAAGCCCGATGCGCTTCATCGCCTCGCCGAACAGCTTCCTGTCCTCCGCCATCGCGATCGCACGAGCGTCCGCTCCAATCAGCTCGACCCCGTATTTCTCGAGCACACCCGTCTCCGCGAGCTTCATCGCCACGTTGAGCGCGGTCTGCCCACCCATCGTCGGGAGCAGCGCGTCGGGCCGCTCCTTGGCGATGATGAGCTCCACGTACTCGGGGGTTACGGGTTCGATGTAGGTGCGGTCGGCGATCTCCGGATCAGTCATGATCGTCGCCGGATTGGAATTGACGAGGATGACCTCGAACCCTTCCTCCTGGAGCGCCTTGGCGGCCTGGGTCCCCGAATAGTCGAATTCGGCGCCCTGCCCG